>QJWQ01000133.1 GCA_003235325.1 Gammaproteobacteria bacterium
AGAATTTCGTGCGCAAGATCACCTATCTTGCCCTGGGAATCGGCTTCGGGTTTTTCCTGATTGGCTTTGCCATTGGCAACAGCTTCTGGACCAACCTGATCTTTGCCATCGGCATCATCGTCGCCAACGTGCCGGAGGGCCTGTTGCCGACGGTCACCCTGGCCCTGACCCAGGCATCCCTGCGCATGGGCAAAAATAACGCGGTCATAAAAAACATTCTCTCGGTCGAGACCCTGGGCAGTACCACCGTGATCTGTACCGACAAGACCGGCACCCTGACCCAAAACAGCCTGCATGTGGAGAAGCTATATCTCGATATGCAGGAAATTGATTCCGGGCATCTCGATGAAATTGAGCAAAACGCCGCGGTGCGCCCGGCAATAGAGATTATGGCGCTCTGTAACGATGTGATATCGACCAATGAACAGGCGGCTGAAGCCCGATTTCGCGGTGATCCTACCGAGATCGCCATGGCCCGGTTCAGTGACCGTTTCCGGGGCTTTGACGCTACCCGGGCCCGTTTCGAGCTGCTGCACAGCCGTCCCTTTGATGCCGCATTGCGCTATATGAGCATGACCTTCCGCACCCGGGGCGGGACCTGTTTTTTGACCGCCAAGGGTGCAGCGGATGTAATCATTGAACGATGCACAAAGATTCATCACGAGGGTCTGGTGAGATCGCTGCATAAAGATGAGCAGCAGCGGCTCTCTGAGCTGGCGGAACAATATGCATCACAGGGGCTGCGGGTACTGGCGCTGGCCTATAACGTCGTCGAGCAGGACGATGCCGAAGTCGAAGACCTGGTGTTTGTCGGCCTGGTGGCGATGGTGGACCCGCCTCGTCCCGAGGTGCCTGCCGCGGTAGCCGCCTGTAAAAGCGCCGGCATTCGCATCATCGTCATGAGCGGCGACAAGGGCGAAACCGTTAGCTACATCGCTCGCAAGCTGGGCATCGTCACGGCACCGAAAGTGATCGAAGGTGAACAGCTGCAGGCGATGGACAGCGAGGAACTGGTCGAGGAATTGCGCAGCGGCGAAGTGGTCTTTGCCCGCATTGCGCCCGAGCAGAAGCTGGCCATCGTGGAAGCGCTCAAGGACATGGATGAGGTGGTGGCGGTAACGGGGGACGGGGTCAACGATGCCCCTTCTCTCAAACGTGCGGATATCGGTATTGCCATGGGGCAGCGCGGCACCGACGTCGCCAAGGAAGCCTCGGATATCATCCTGCTGGACGATAACTTTGCCACCATTATCAAGGCCATCGAGGAAGGTCGCACGGTCTACGACAATATCAAGAAATTCATTACCTATATCCTCACCAGCAATATCCCGGAGATACTGCCCTTTATCGCCTATGTACTGTTTCCGATTCCGCTGCCGATCACCGTGGTGCAAATACTGGCCATCGATCTCATTACCGATATCCTGCCGGCGATCGGGCTGGGCAATGAGCCGCCGGAGGCGGATATCATGCGCCGGCCACCCCGGCGCCGGGATGAACGGCTGGTCAGCATCCGTACCTTTGTGCGCAGTTACGGCATTATCGGGCCGGTTGAGGCGGCCCTGTCGTTTGTTTCCTTTTTCACCGTACTCTATGCCGGTGGCTGGGAATGGGGGCAGGACCTGGAGACCTCCCTGCCGCTCTACGGTCAGGCCACCGCGGCCTTTCTGGCGACGATTATTTTTTCGCAGATGGGCAATGTGATGGCCTGTCGCACCAACCGATTGAGTGCATTGCCTTACGTGGCACGCCTGAACTACTGGATATTGATCGGCATCGTCGTGGAGCTGGTATTTATTCTCACCATTGTCTACACACCGGGTTTGCAACATATTTTTTCCACCTCGGCATTGGCCCCGTCGGTCTGGGGGCTGATTGTTATCGCCCCGTTTATTCTCTTTGCTATCGAGGAAGGGAGGAAATGGGCGGTCCGCAAAGGCATTGGCTGGCTGGAGGCATAGGGCCTGACTTTTAAAAAACTTGCAGGGCAAATAAGTACCAAAAGGCATTATTGCTTCACATTGAGATTTAAGTTCCCGGCGCCAGCCATTTTGATTTGCCGGCTGTACTTCAGGGGATTTGAATATTCCAGGCAAATTACAAGATGGCTAATTGGTCTGTCCTGTTTAGCGGCCTTGCCACAATTTTCATGAAAAAGAGGCAGAAAAAATAGTGGCATTGGAGGCGCATTTGTACGATGTGTATGACAATCCCTGCACTTGACGCCTGCAGCTGACGGAGGCGGTTTCGCGCCCCTGCAATTGAAGTCCGCCCCTGTAAATTGCGACGAGACTTTTCTCTGGAAGTCTTCTGCTAGAATGCGCCCATGCGCAAATCCGGCCAGTCACTCCTCAACCGTCCACCGTCAATGATTGTCCGGGTGGCGCTCGCTGTCCTGCTTTTTCGTGCCTTTATTCCTTCCGGGTTTATGCCGGCGCCCGTCGGCAGTGGCTGGCCTTTGCAACTTTGCCCCAATGGATTAAACACGGCTGCCATTGAGACACTGTTCAAACATCATGACCATCACCATGCCAGCGATCCGGGCACAGGCATCGATCACATTGAACAATGCCAGTTCGGTCTGCAGTTGGGTGCCGCGTATTTGCCCGGCGACGGCTGGTTGCTGGCAGACCCTGTTTCTGCGCCGTTACTGGTCAAACCCTTTATCGGGTACGCCGTCGCGAGACGCCATTATAATTACTATTCCCGCGCCCCACCTCGTTCCAGTCCCGTTTAAGTAACCCACCAGGCGTCGAGCCCCTCGATTCGTCGCCCCTGACCAATTGCTAGACAGGCAGTGTTACAGCTGTTGCCTGCTTTTCCTGTCCTTGTGGAAATCAAAATGACAATCAAAATTTATAGAATCTTTATCGCGGTCATCGTGACCGGAATTCACGGTAAACTTTATGCCGATCATCCTTCCATCGCCTTCGGCGCCGGCAGTGCGGGTCCCATCAATACCATCTCGGCCCAGCCGATGCCGAAAGGGATTTTGGCAACAGGGCTGCGAACGGAGATTATCGACAACAATTCGTTCACCGATTTGGAATTGGAGCAATTCGCGGAAAGAGATATTGAAGGCGTGCACAGCGTCGACGAAATTCGCAATACCACCCTGTCGCTGGCCTATGGACTCAGTAATCGATTCAGTATCAGCGCTCGAATTCCGTATATCGAAAGAACCAATATCCGGGAAATCGAACATCAGGAAGCGCACTTGGCAGACGAAGCAGTGGACCCTCACGACGTCGCTGACGCTGGATCCCCGGTCCACTCGCACGGCAGTTCCTCCGGTTTTGGCGACGCCGTACTCCTGGGTCAGTACAGCACACCGCTTGTGAATGCCGCTGAGCTGGCGCTGCTATTCGGCGTAAAGGCACCCACCGGCGACATCCATGTCAAGGACGCGGACGGTGAACGTTTCGAAACGGAGATGCAACCGGGAAGCGGTTCCTGGGATTTTCTGGTCGGGACCGCGGTGAGCAAAAGCACGGAAAATCTGGGTTATCACGCGGCTATCTTCTACAGCAGAACCACGGAAGGCGCGCAATCCACGGAAATCGGCGATGCGCTCTCCTATGGCGTGGCGGTCACTTACAGCCCCCACAGCCATGGAAATCATGCCCATGGCGAGACACATCATCACCACGACAATGCCCCGGTCGGCTGGAATTTCATGGTCGAACTGCACGGTGAGACGCGGGACAAAAAAAGAATTTCCGGACATGTCGAGGGCAACACGGGCGGAACGCTGGTGTTCCTCTCGCCCGGCATTCGGGCGACGATCGGGGGGGTCAATGCTTCGCTATCACTTGGTCTTCCCGTGATCAGCAACCTGAATGGCGAGCAGACGGATGCCGATTATCGGATCGTCGCCGGAATGTCCCTGGGACTCTGAATGGGAGAGGCGGCTGATGTCCGTTCGGCGCCGCCCTGTCTCGGCACCATGGGTTCCCTGTTACCTGAAATGACGATAGGGGGGCTTACGCCTCCCTGTCTGCTTCCAGCCCCGACTGACAGCAAATCCCGACTGATGACTCTGTTAAATAGGGTGACCAGCCAACGCCGTCGCCCGGTTCTTCCACCAAAACCAAAAAGAGTCTTCGTCAGTTGGGCTTCAGGCTCGCCACGGCCGCTGGCGGGCTGGCCTCCCGGTATGTAAACCCCTCCATCGAGACCGTATATTCTCCGGTTGTCTTGTCGTAGCGGATACAGGTTTGGCTCGGATAGTAACCACTGAGACCCACCGCCGCGGGTGATTTTATCGGATTGCAGGTATCGGGATGGCTGAGCAGATAGGCCAGGGTCACCATTTCCTCATAAAAAGTGACCTTGCCGTCGTAGATGCCGTAGATAAAGCTCCGTTGCCATCGCCCGCCGTTGAACTCCGGACCCGTCAGGTCGATCAGGTGATTGCCCATCGCTGGCACGACCGCTTCGACATCCTTGTAGTCGGGATTCATGTAATTGGCCGGTAACGGCATCTCGCCCATTTTGAATTGGTCGCAACGAATGAACTCCGGGCCACAGGGACCGTCCTGCAGCGCAAAAACGTCGGTAATCGGCGCTAAATAAAAGTGGACGTCAAAATGCGGAACATCGTACACGCCGGGTGGAATATGGCCGACGGGGTTCCAGTTGAAGAGCACCCATTTGAATGGGATATCCGCCCGCCTGGCCAGGGCGTCCGGTAGAGGAATCACCGTCCCGTGGGTGGCCACACACTCCGTTGACCGATCCACGGTTCCGTCCGAGTTGCGATCGAAACAATGGTGCTGGTCCGAGTGTTTGGTGGGCTATCCCTCCAGAGCCCCGGGGGAGTAGACGACGCCCATGGCCGTTGGCGCCTGATTGGCAGCGAGTTCCCCATAGCTGGTCACGGTGCCGTTGCCGATATCCTTTGACTGGCCCAGTAATCGATTTCCCTGCATCCCGGTCGAACTGCAGCCAACCAGGGACATTGCCGCACCGGTGGCGAGAGCCTCTGCTTTTAAAAAGCGCCCATATCGCATCTTGTTTCCTCGTTCATTGACCCGCGTGTCTTTCGACCTCTTTACTGCGAGTGGAAAGAAATGTGTTTGCTACGTCTTGTGGCTTTGAATCGGGGCGACATTCAGTGTCGATAGGGGTTCTGATGCGGCTCTCTGATTTGCCCGGACACCCCGTCCGGTATTTAAATCTACTCGCGAACGCGATGTAGACAATTGATGGATGTCAATAGTTCAGATTGATCTGCAGGCATCCGCAAACGACATGAGATGTCACTGCAGGAGATTGAGGGAGACGAGATATCTCCGGTGTTCCGGGTCGGCGAGTCTGCGAAAATTCTGCCCGACTGCGAAGCCCGCCGCGACGTTGGTTGCCCGCCTGTCGAAGTCGATGGCTTTCTTTACCACCAGATTGTGTGAAACAGGGTAAGGAACTGTTGTGGCGCTCAAGCATCGAATACGTGGATTTGATCCATCGGTTTTTCAGAGACATCAATCAGGAGACCAATTATGGCCGCATTTAATATCGTCAGACTTCGTGTCAAGCCCGGATTCGAAGAGCAGTTCGTCGAGGAGCATCGAAACATGGAGACGGATTTTCCGGGCATGCTTCGCGGCACGCTGCTGAAGACCGGAGGCCGCGCCTTCTGTTTAGTGGGTGAGTGGAACGAGATGCGGGACATCGTCAATGCCCGTGAGGACATGGTCGGCATTCTCGATCGCTTCCGCCACATGCTCGAGGATCAGGGCGGTGACCTCGGGGTTACTGACCCGGTGTCCGGCGAAGCCGTTGTCGATCTGAAGTTTTGACCCCGGGCAGCCAGGGGCGAAGTCATTAGCTCAGGCTAATATCAAAACGCGGGGCACAACAGGTCTGCGTCATCGGCCAGAATTTGCTTCGAATGGTTCCAGTAGGGGATGTAACCCGGTTTGAGACACAACCGATACAGGACTTTATATAGTAAGAGTTCGTAGATAAAAGTACCTGGATGAAAGTACGTAGATAAGAGCCCAAAGATCAGCGTCAAAAGAGGCGATCTCGGCTATTGTCGATACTCAATATAATACGTATGTCCTGGCGGGCATGGCTCGCTTTCGGTGATACCCGAATCAGATATTGTTATTTACCTGGTAATATTTTATGCGAAGTTAATAGTCGGCGCCGGGACGCGCCGCCATTGGCATTTTGCCAATGCGAGGCTCGGAAATACAGGGCAGTTCGCAAATTGCCGCCGGTAATTCCGAGGAGCGCGGCATAATAGATAAGGAAATCTATTATGTTGCCAGGTTAATATTAACCCGGCGACTAAGTAGGCATCCTGCCTATTTAGTCGCGCGCCATTAAAATACTGGCAGAATTGTGCGAAATTCCTTGTATTTTAATGGCTTGCATTGGCCTGCGGCCAATGGCGGCACGTCCGTGTGCCGCATTAACC
>QJWQ01000042.1 GCA_003235325.1 Gammaproteobacteria bacterium
GCATACCGAGGGTCGCGCCATCGGCGCCGGCGAGGTAGACGCTGTTGCCGCAGACCGTCAGCGCTGCACTGCCGTCGGCGGCGTAAACCGGATAGCCCAGGCCGGGCATCCCGATTTCGGCCCCCACCGCGCCGTCAGCCATCAGGGCAAAGGATCGGGCAGAGACGGCAATACCGTGTACATCCTCGTTGCCGCACCCTGAACCGTCTTCGTTGAGCATATAACTCGGAGCATCCGGACGGCCCACCACCAGTGTGGCGCCGTCGCGGGAATAACGGGCATCTGCAACCTGCAACAGCTGGCCAACAATAGTCCCGTGCCAGTCACGAAGGGTCGCGTCAAAGCTGTTGTCGGCATTCGATGTCAGGCTCAGCACCTGGTCGTCCCGGGGCGACAATGCTACCCGTGTCCTCGCCCCGGTCGGTTCCGGCAGTGTCTGAATCACCGCCGTCGGGTGGCTGGTGAACTCATAGAGGCCCTGCAACACCAGCGTCCGGGGACCAAAACGGCGGTAACCGGACCAGCCGACCTGCGCCGCAGCCAGCAGCGAGCCGCTGTTGAGGTTATTGCGCAGTTGACTCAGGGACGAGGTCTGAATGGCAAGGTCACGCTGGGCAATGGCCTCCCGGCGCTGCTGTAAGGCCACTACTGCCGCAATCACCGCAGCCACCAGCAGCATCGCCAGTGTGGCGATGGCGGAATTTCGCAGCCTGATGGTGCGGCGCTGCTGATCCACCTCCTCGCCGATCATATCCTCGACGCTCTGCTCGCGCAGTGTCGCCGAGATCAGGGCTATGGCTTCGTTGAATCTCGGATTTTGCCGGGACAGGTCCCTTTTCTCCCGGGCCCAGCGAAGATCGAGATAGAACGGTTCATTGTCGAATGCGCCCCTGAGTTCCGGGGGGACACAGCTAGTCCGCTGCCAATCGAAATCACCCCGGCCCTCGTCCCAGGCGATTTCACCCCCGGTCACAATCATCAGCAATTTGCTGCGGTCTTTGTGCTGCAGCCAGAAATTGATTTCCCGCTGTACCCATTTCGAGGCCGCGGCGTCGGGTGACGCCAGGTACAGAAAGTATTCAGAATTTTCCAGCGCCCTGACGATGGTGTCCCAAAGGTCCGGCGACAGATTCAGATTGGTGGCATCGCGAAAGACGTTGATAGCGCGAATCTTGTGCCAGGGCTTGGCAAACTTCTGCAGAGCGCTCTGAAGGGTAGGTGCAAACTGGCCGTCAGCAGCGTGGCTGTAGGAGATAAATGCCTTGTGCATAGGAAGTTCCGCGCTCCGGACTGGTCATGGATTGCCGCCGGGGTGGCGATTACAGTCAACAACCAGGGGCTCAAAGATATAAAGACTAAACATCCGGCAATCAAAACCCGGAGAGAGGTTTGCCGCCTCAAATGAGCCGCGAGCAACCGCTTTTTCCCCCGTTTTAACCGCCCCCGAATTTCCTCTCTAAATTGAATATGGCCAATCGGGGCGCCGAGCCAGAAAGCAGGATCATATTGTCGGAAATGGCTGATTCAAATCAAGGACCGTTACTTATTCTGCCCGGATAATTGTTACCGGTCCACCTCTGATCGCCAGCATGGGACCCGTGGCGGCAAAAGCCTGCCTGGCAACTTCGGGTTTGAGAAGGTCCCATCGGCAAAGCCCCGGCATCATCAATTCCTGCAGTCGATGGCGGTTATCGCAGTGAGTCGGGTGGAGAAGTAACCAGCCACAATATCAGCATATTGTTTATCTTTTTTTCAGCGGGAATTATTCAGCGGGAAAAGCAGTTCTCATGGTAAAAATGCCTGGAAAAACTATTGGTGCAAGCAATGTGAAACTATTGTCATTTGCATTCCTTGCTGTCGCTGCCCTTTTCGGCGCAAGTTCAATCGGCACCTACAACAGCCTGGTCTCGGCGGATGCCGAGATCGAGCAAAAGGCAGCCGATATCGATTCGCAGTTGAAGCGTCGAGCCGATCTGGTGCCCAACCTCGTCGCCACAGTCAGGGGCTATGCCAGCCATGAACAGGCCATTTTCACGGAGGTGGCCCAGGCGAGGTCGCGCCTGCTTGGCGCCAACTTCAGCCTCAATCCGGACTCGGCGGCTGTCGCCAGCACGGCACTCAATACAGCGCTTGGCAGGTTGCTGGCCATAGCGGAAAATTATCCGGATCTGAAGGCCAATCAGAATTTTATTCGGCTGCAGGACGAACTGGCGGGCACGGAAAATCGCATAAATTACGCACGAATCAACTACAACGAAGCGGTAAAAACCTACAACCTCAAGGTGCGCAGGTTTCCCGGTAATCTCCTGGCCGGATTTTTCGGTTTCGAAGCCAGGAGCCCGTTCACGATAGACGAGTCCGACAGCCAGATCCCCGCCGTCAGTTTTGGTAACTAACCGTCACCCCTCCCGCTTATGAACAAAAAATTGCTGCCAACGCTCTGCGCGACTCTGTTGTTACTGGCGATGTTGCCGCTCACTGCCGGCAGTGTAGTCGCCGCTACCGGCCCGGTCCCGGTCAATGCCATACCCAAAAAGCCGACGGGGCTCGCTATCTATATCACCGACCTGGCAGACATGATCGATGCCGACGACCGGGCCGCCCTGCAGAATTATCTACAGGGTCTGGATCAACAGAATATCGCCCAGATTGCCATTCTCACCCTTCCCGACAGCCGTCGTGAGTTGTCACTGTTTGCCCATCAAATTTTCAACGATTGGGGAATTGGTCATAGCAAACGAAACGATGGCATCCTGATACTGGTCAACGCCCGCCGGGTAAAGGCCAACCTGTCCGGCAACCGAATCTACGTCGCTATCGGTTACGGGCTCGAGGGAATACTGCCGGACGGCCTGGTGGGCAACATCCTCGATACCCGGGCCTTGCCGGCATTTGCCCAAAAAGATTACTCCGAAGGTATCAGGCTGACCGCCATGGCTCTCGGCAAAATTGCTGCCGGGGCTCAGGCACTGGCCGAAACCTTTGCAAATACCTCGTCTTTTGAACTTGGCCTGTCCGAAGCGGTGTTTATCTTTTTTTTCATCATTCTTATCCTGTTTGTGATCTGGCTGATCAATCGTGGTGGCGGTGGCGGTCCCGGTTCAGACGTCGGCCGCTATGATGCCGTGGGTAGCTTTCGCTCCGAGCGCGGATATGGCGGTTCTGACAGTGGCTCCAGCGGTGGCTTTGGCGGTGATTTTGGTGGCGGCAGGTCCGGAGGCGGCGGCGCGGGAAGATAATCCGAAATTTCCGTTCAGGGTTGCCGCATTCAGGGCTGCCCTGGGGAGACTGTTTCCGACTTCAGCCACGCTGACCGCCGGGTCTACCGGGGGACGCAACCCTGTTTCCAGCTCAATCTGTCGTACTGGCTCTCAGGTTGGTTCAATCTGAACGGCTGCTCCCCCGGCCGGCACGGCGCTGGGCCTGACGCTGCTGCTGTTTGCGCTGTTTGCGCAACCGGGTGGTCTCCGCAGCATCGGCGCCGATATGTTTCTCGCCCCGCTGCCGGGCCAGTTGCACCTGTTTTTCCCGCTGCAACAGGCGAACCTTCTTGTCCGGCGAAATGCGATGGTAACAACGGGGACAACTGACGCCCTTGACATAGTGCTCACTGGCCATGTCTTCGGCCGTAATCGGAAAACGGCAGGCATGGCACTGGTCGTAGGCGCCCTTTGCCAGGCGGTGGTTGACCGCCACCCGGTCGTCGAAAACAAAACAGTCGCCGCGCCAGCGGGATTCCTGTTCCGGCACCTTTTCCAGGTACTTGAGAATGCCCCCCCGGAGATGGTAGACCTGTTCGAATCCCCTCTCCTTCAGGTAGGCGGTGGACTTCTCACAACGGATACCGCCGGTGCAGAACATCGCCACCTTGCGGTGCTTTTCCGGGTCCAGGTGATTCTGAACGTAGGCGGGGAACTCCCGAAAGCTGTCCAGTTCCGGGTTGATCGCCCCCTCGAAACTGCCGATTTCCACTTCGTACTGGTTGCGGGTATCCAGCAGCAACAATTCCGGGTCGGCTATCAGTGCGTTCCAGTCCTCAGGGCTGACATAGGTGCCGGCGCTGCGGGTCGGGTCAATACCCTCAACCCCCATGGTGACAATCTCTTTCTTCAGCTTGACCTTGGCCCGGTGAAAGGGTGTGCTGTCGTGGAGGGATTCCTTGTGGTCCAGGGGGTCGAGTCGCGGGTCCTGCTGCAGCCAGTCCAGCACCCGATCGATGCCGTTGCGATCTCCGGCGATTGTGCCGTTAATGCCCTCCTCGGCCAGCAGCAGGGTACCCCGGACTTTCTGTTCGTTCATTACCGCCAGCAGCGGCTGGCGAAGTTCCGGGAAATTTTCGAGGCGCACAAATTTGTACAGTGCGCAGACAACTATCTGGGGCATGTCGGGGTTCCTTCGCTGACTGGATCGCAAATCCAGCGCGGGAATAATCAATGGCTGTCGCTGCGATTCTGTTGGAGCCGGCAGCGACTTGGGGCGGCGGGCATTTTACTCAAGGTGGACCCTGCCGAAAAGGTCCCCGTTACTTCAGGATTACCGGCCTGATCCTGAAAGCCGGTAATCGCCAGGCGCGGCCTGTGGTGAGAGAGGCCGTTATCGAAACCACCCTGGCGGAATCGATTCAATCCGCGCCCACGGCCAACGGCAACCCCGCATGGGGCAGCGGGCAACGGCTTTGCCGCTGATTTTCAGGACTTGAAGGGCAATGTACCCAGATAGTCCTTTTTACCAAGTTCGACGCCGTTGTGACGCAAAATCGCGTAAGCGGTCGTCACGTGAAAATAGAAATTGGGAATAGCGTGTTCGATGGCAAATTCCCGGCCAGTCAGATATTTTCCTTCCCAGCGGGGCTGGCTGACTTTTTGCGTCTCCGCCTGGGCAAACTCTTCCGGAGTAAAGCCGGACAAATACTCCAGCACGGAGGCAATGCGCGCCAGCAATTGCGGAAGCGTCGTTTCATTGTCTTCGTGTTTTGGCGCCTCGGCCACTTTTCCGGTCAACCGCGCCACACCCAGCTTGGCAGTGTCCGTGGCGATCTGTACCTGCCGGATCAGGCCGAACTGATCGGCCGCCAGCCGCGAATTGAGCAGAACACCGACATCAATTTTTTTGGCTTGCGCAAAGGCTTCACCCCTGGTGAGTATGGCGCTCAGGTTGCCCAGCATTTTGCTGAACTGTACAACCGTTAAATCGTAGAGCATGGTATGGACCTCGTTAGACATGGATGGCAGGCACTGCCGAGTAGAGACGTGGGATCACTATTCAATTGCAGAATCCGGGGAAAAACCAGAGTTTTTTCTTCCGTCCGAAACGATTCCGGAGCCAATCAAATTTGACAGTGCCTCGTCGCGCAGCCCGGACAGACTTAGGCACAATTCAACCCGTTGGCCGCATTTTTTAATTCCGCGTCAGTGATGATGGCCGCCGGCGCCATGGACGTGGCCATGGGCCAGTTCCTCGACGGTGGCCTGCCGCACCTCCATCACCTCGATGGCAAAGGTCAGGGCTTTTCCCGCCAGGGGGTGGTTGGTGTCGACATCGACGTTAAACTTGCCCACCTTGATGATCCGCGCATCCCGGGGGCCGTCGGCGGTATTGATCTTGACCGCCATGCCCGGACGCAACCGGGCCGCGGCCCTGGCGCCGGTGTTGACCAGATGCTTGATCGGCACCCGCTGCTGCGCGTCGGGCCGGGGCATGCCGTAGGCTTCCCCGGGTTGCAGTGTCACTTCGATTTTATCCCCCGCCTGCCTGCCGTCGAGAGCCCGCTCCAGGGCCGGCATCAGGTTGCCGTGGCCGTGGAGGTAGGCCATGGGCTGGTCGGGTTCCGAGGCCTCCAGAAAATCGGCCCCGGCCTCGCTCATCCGGTAGTGGAAATACACCACCCTGTCTTTGTCAATCTGCATGGATGCGCTCATTCGATCCTCCGGGCTGCCGGTCAACGGTTCAGCCCTTGATGGCGTCTTCAATCGTCTTGATGCGACTGCTGTTGCTGGGGTGGGAGCTGAGGAATCCGCCACCGCCGCCGGCTTTTGCCTCCAGGGTTTCGATGGCCCGTTTCATGGCGTAGGGATCGCGACCCAGTTTTTTCAGGAACTTGACGGAGTAGGCATCCGCCTCCAGCTCATCGGCCTGAGAGAAACGGGCATTGACCGCGGTATAGGCCAGCTGCCCCAACTGGGAAGAGGTCAGGGCGCCAACAGTACCGCCAACGGCCACCGCGGCTTCAAAGGCGGTATTGGTCAGCAGTTGCTCGCGCATCTGCTTGTAGCTGTGCTTGAGCTTGACGTGACCGATCTCGTGACCGATGACCGCCGTCACCTGGTCGTCGGGCATCAGGTCCAGCAGCCCGGTGTAGACGCGGACCGTACCGTCGGCCATGGCAAAGGCATTGATGTCC
>QJWQ01000090.1 GCA_003235325.1 Gammaproteobacteria bacterium
GCTGGAACCCTGGAAGGGCAAGACCACCATCGTGCTCAAGCGCTCCATGGCCACCGGTTACGCCGGCGTCGACAACCCGCTGTTCTACAAGGACAACACCCGGATGCTGTTCGGGGATGCCAAGGAGAAACTGGATGCGATTCTCTCCGCCCTGTAAATGTTCAAATATAAAACATTACCGAAAACGGAGTGATCTCCATGAACGAGGCAAGGTTCAGTAATCCGGTCAGGTATCCGGCGGGCACTGTAGCCATGGAGAGGCTCGTTCCGGGACCCACGCTATTTAAGTCAGAGGCTAACCCTCTAGTGGCAGATAAAGCCACCTTGCCCGCACCGGCTCATTGGGCCGGTGCGGGATATTTTTTGGAAGGCACTGTATCCCTGAAGAGCTTTCGACCAGGCGCGATCGATTAAGTGCTATCGACACTATTCACTTCCGGCTGACGGCATTTATGTCTGGCTGGAAAATGAGGACCTGATCATCAAGGTGGCTGCGGATACGGCCGCCTCGGTGGAAACAATAGAGCCCAACAGGAGTCCAATAGGAATCCATTTAAACCAACTCGGCCGAGTACTCGAATTTACCACAAGGGTTTGATCTCGACAGTCGTTCGCCAATGCCACCGTTACAGGCGACTTGGCGGCAACAACCGATTGCAGGTATAGTGGGTCAGATTCACGAAGGTATCCTGGCCAGGAATTTCAGGCGCTTGATCATGACTATGGAACAAGATGAAGACGGGGTTATAACCGCCGATTGGGCGGAGATTCAGGAACTGATCAAGTCCCGCTACCCCAGTATGAGCAAACGCCTGCAGCAGGTGGCTGCCTATGTGCTGGAAAATCCGAAAATGGTGGCGTTTGAGACCATTGCCGTGCTGGCGGAACAGATCCAGGTACCGCCATCCACCCTGATCCGTTTTGCCGCGACCCTGGACCTGTCCGGCTTTAACGAGCTGAAAAACATCGTTAAAGACGACATCATGGACAACACCACCGACTACGGCAACCGCATTCGCCTGCTGCGGGACCACGACAGTTGGCATGCCGATGACCTGTTACCCCGCTTCGCCAAGACCAACCGTGATGCGCTGCGACACCTGGAAGAGACCACCCCCAAGGAAGATATTCGCCGGGCTGTTGAGATGTTGCAAAGTGCACGCCATATCTTTGTCCTGGGCAACGGCCGCGCCTACACCGTGGCCAGCTACCTGCACTACGCCCTGAACCATATCAACAAGAAGGTTTTTATTATCACCAGTATCGGCGGTCGCTACCGGGAAGAGATGTCCAATATCGAGCGTGGAGACCTGCTCTTTGCCATCAGTTTCAGCCCCTACTCCTCCAACACCTGCGAACTGGCAGCCCGTGCTGCCAACAAGGGCATATCAGTGCTGTCCATCACTGACAGTCCGCTATCGCCCCTGGCCAACACCAGCCAGCTTTCTTTTGTGGTGCACGAAGCCAGGGTCGACACCTTCCGCTCCATGACCGCGTCCCTGGTGCTGGCCCAGGTGCTGACCATCGCCCTGGCTGACATCAGCGATATCACCGGTCTGGCTCCCCTATCGACCAGCACCGAGATCTGAGTTCAGGAATCTGCCGGGGACTGATAACACCAATCCAGCAGGGTGTTATCAGTCCCCGGGTCAAAACTCGTAGTCGAGATTGAGTTTCCAGTTGGCGTCCGCGGTTTTGTCGTCCAGCCCAAAAATGACACCAATCTCCCATTTCAGCTTGTGCATGCCACCCAGGCGGGCAATACCGGTGAGCACCGGGCCCAGACCCTTGGTCTGCTGGGCGACATATAGTTCCAGCGCCGGCTCAAATCCCTGGAGGTAGCGGTAGCGCATCTGGCCGGCAAAGGCTGTCTCCCATTCGTTGTGGACGCCCTCACCCCATTCGTAAGCCAGGGAAAAGTTGGCCTTGCCAATCCATTGAGACCATTCATGGAGACCGATCACCGTTGTTCTGTATTCCCAGACATTGCGTTCGACTTCCCGTTCCAGTTCAAACAGCAGCCCCCAGTCATTATTAAATTCGCCCTGCTCGGTCAACTGCCACTTGAGTTCGACTTCCACCGCCTCGGCGGAAAACCGGCTGCCGGGAAGATCCAGACCGGTGAGATAGACTTCCGCTGCCAGCCGGTCAGAGAGGGAATGACCGATACCGAGCCGGTGGCGCTGAAAATCATTGTCGGTACCGGCGTCGTCCACATGCAGCAGGCGGTACTCGATTTCCTTTTCCAGCAACTGCACGTAGGGATCGTAAACCCTGTCGATGGTGATGCCGTCGGCGGCGGCACCGGGGCTCAACAGCCAGCCCTGGACAAATAACATCCCGGCGGCAGGGGCAATCAATCGTCGACGTTGGTGATACATCGGAACGCTTATACCTCCTGTCGTGCATTAAACCCGAAGTGGCGGCAGAGCAGGACAGACAGTGGAATCAGGGCAAGTGCCACCGAGTAAAAACCCACCTCCACGGGGGTCGGCGTCGCCTCGTAGCCAAAAATGGCATAGGCAATCTCACCGGCCACGGAGCGCTCGGACAGCCAGCCACCAGTGTCCCAGAGAGGCATGGTCGATGGCAACCAGTCCGCCTGGATCAGCAACTGCGTTGCCTGGCCCACCATCCCGGCGGCCATCAGGGCCAGCATTACGTGCTGAATCCGGCGTTCCATGGTCGGCGACAGGGAGACGATAACGTAGTAACAGAGGGCGCCGGCGCTCAAGCCCAGCATCAGGCCGACAAAGCCACCGGTCAGGGCCCGACTCAGCACGTCCTCATTCTGCAGGTAGCCGGTAAAAAATACGGTAATTTCCGCCCCCTCCCTGACCACGGCCAGCACCACCGTCAGCATCAGGAAACCGCCGAGATAGCGACGCTTGGCTGTCGCCACCAGGGATATCAGCAGGCTGATAGCCAGCAGGGACAGGTAGATCCCGTACTGCATGGCGGCATTAATGACCTCCTGGCCGACATCATCAAACCAGGTGGAAACGGTTGCCAGACTGGCGGCATAGACCCCTGCTCCCACCAGCCCGGTTGCCAGGGCGAACAGCAACCAGCGGGCCCCCAGGTGAAACCGGTGGGCAATGGTCAGCAACAGGCTTACCAGCACGCCGGCTTCCAGGGTTTCACGAAGGATAATGATGACGGCATCCAGTAACATGGCAAGTCTCGTTGGCTAAGGTAAGCGCTTTGGCGTTGTCTCGGACTCTTCAGGAATCTCTCTATACAGCCTGCTGACAACGATCATTGAAAAACCTACTTCGCAATCACTGTGCCCTGGGCGGTAGACATGTTGAATTCGCCAAAAAAGGGATACTCCCCCGGCGCCAACGGCCCGATAAATATAATCGCCCTGCTGTTGCCCAGGATCACCTTTTCACGGTTCAGCTCGTAACTCTCGAATTCTTCCGGTGTGGGGTCCAGATTGGTCACCAACAGCTTGACCTTGGTATTGGCGGGAACCAGCACCTCGGCCGGATAGAACAGGTGGTCCCGGATATCGATCCTGACCACGGGCGTTTCCGCCAGCAGTCCGGACGACATGACACAGAGCAACAGCACTAATCCGCATCGAGATCGGGGCTTCACAGGCTGGCTCTCCGCTTGTCGTGGCGATAAGACGGCTTCCCGACCCCTGTCTTCGTCGGTCTATCCCCGCCCCGTTCCTTCTTCCCCCGCCTGTTTGTCCCGGGGCCTTTTTTTGAGGGGATGTTTTCGCTGGAGAAATTTTCGTTGGCAATCTTCGCCTCGGTATTCCCATGTGCCGGATGGCTATCTTCAGTACGGCTTACTGCCGACTTTTTCGTTCCGTGTCCCTTTTGATGCCCCGGGTCTTCGGGCAACGGCAACCTGACTGCCACCGCCAGCCCCCCCAGCGCGGCCGAACGACCCAGGTCGATTTGCCCCTGGTGCAGTCTGACAATGTGATCGACGATCGACAGCCCGAGCCCGCAACCGATGACATTGGAGTCATGCCGGTCGCCACCGACCCGGTAAAAGCGGTCAAACACCCTACTGTGGTGCGCTTCAGCGATACCGGGACCGGAATCCTCCACGCGAACCAGGGCGTTCTGACCTTCGGGTTTGACCACCACCAGCACCCGTCCCCCCGGAGGCGTGTACTTGCCGGCGTTATCCACCAGGTTGCGCATCAGGGTCATCAGGGCAAATTCATCGGCCTCGATGACCACCGGTTCCGATTGCAGCTCGATGTCCTGGTGCCTGCCCTGGAAATTGCGGTAGAGCTCGATAATGACCTTCTTGGCCAGGCCCTGCAGATCGACGGCCGTTTTTTGCCGGTGCAGGGTCTCCGGAGTGAGACGGTAAAGGGTCAGTATCTGTTCAATGGAATGGCCCATGCGATCGACACTGGCTTCCAGTTCCCGAACACTGTCATTGTCTGCACCGATATCGTCGGTCAGGTTTCTCAAATTAACCTTCAGGGCCGCCAGCGGCGTCCGCAGTTCGTGGGCGGCATCGGCGGCGAAGCGCTTTTCCCGGTCAAAGGCGGCGGCCAGACGGGACAGCAACTGGTTGGTGGAGGACACTACTATCGCCAGTTCCACGGGATAGCCGCTGACATCAAGCGGTGTGAGGTCCTCGGCCCGGCGTTGCCGCAACAGCACGGCCAGCCGTTTCAGGGGTGACAGGCCAAAACTGACAATCAGCCAGATCACCAGGCCCAGGATCGGCAGTACCCAGATAATTGGCAACAGGGATTCGACAATGATGTTCTCCACCAGGCGGGCATAGACATCGGCCCGCTGACCGACGATGACCCGAAACTGGGGGTCGTCGTCCTCATAGACCAGCAACCGCCAGCGCAGGCCCCGGTAGCTCTGCATGTGATAGCCCGAGGCCATGGGCGACAGGCTGGTTTCCGGGGCGTTGTTGGATCGATGCAACAGTCGGTTCGACTGCCAGACCTGAAACACCATGGAGTCCGAATACATGTCCCGGGGCAGATTGCCGCCGGCGGCCGCCAGGCGCGACACCAGCCTGGCATCCTCCGCCAGTTGCTCGTCCAGTAATTGACTGGCTTCGACCATGCTGCGTCGATAACCCTGTAATGCCGCCAGGAAATTGACCAGGCAGATGGTTGAGAGCAAAACGATGATCAGGTAGAGGCGTATGGATTTCACGCGGCAGCCTCAACCCTGCTGGTCGATGCTGATGGTATAACCGACACCGCGTATGGTCTGAATAAAGCCCCGGGGCAGTTTTTTTCTGAGATAGCTGATATGGGCTTCGATGGCATTGCTGGCAATTTCCTCGCCCCAGCCATAAAGCTTGTTCTCCAGCACTTCCCTGGTTTGAATGCGGCCGGCATTTTGCATCAGGGCATTGAGCAGCATAAACTCCCGCCGGGACAGCGCCACCGGCTCGCCATCGACGGTGACTTTTTGACTGGCCTGGTCCAGGGTCACGGAATCCAGCCTGATTTCACTGCTGAGGGAGGTGCTGAGGCGCCGTGACAACACCCGCAACCGGGCCAGCAATTCCTCTATTTCGAAGGGTTTGGACAGGTAGTCATCGGCGCCGCCGTCCAGGGCCACCACCTTGTCGTTGAGTGCGTCCCGGGCCGTGAGAATCAGCACCGGCAGGGCCGCCTTCTGGTGTCGCAATTTTTTCAGTACCGCCATGCCATCCATGTCCGGCAGTCCCAGGTCCAGAACCACCAGGTCCGGCGGGTTCAGGCCCATGCTGTTGACGGCATCCCGGCCCCGGGCCACGTGGTCAACGGCAAAGCCGTGCCGTTTCAACGCCTGTGAAAGGCCCCGGGCCAGGGGCAGGTCATCCTCCACCAGCAGAACTTTCATGGCCTTCCGGTGGACCGGCCCCGATGCAACTCGCGACAGGTGGCTGTTGTCATTTCAGGTGTTTGTTAACCTCTGCCATGGCGGTCTCGATGTCCCGTCGCCGACCCTCGTCGGCCAGGGGGCGATCGGGACGCGGCGGGGCATGCAGTGCCTTTTCCAGGTAGGTCCGAGCCTCGCCATATCTGCCCTTTTCGATGAGATAATCGCCATAGAAGTAGTTGGGGTCGATGCCAACCGGGTTGATTTCCAGCGCCTTGCGCAACAGGTACTCCGCTATCTTGTCATCGCCAAAGCCGAGAGGCCAGCCCGGGACCTTGTAATAGAGGGTGCCGAGACTGGTATAGGCGGAACCGTCGAGAGCC
>QJWQ01000107.1 GCA_003235325.1 Gammaproteobacteria bacterium
AGGGCTGTTCCCCGGCCGGGGGCTGGTCCTGAGCGGCCTGTTGCTCTGGTTCAGGACGCTGTTCGCGATCCGTCGGCTCATCCCTCACAGGCTGGTTTCGGGGTGGCGCGGGTTCCCCCCGGATCATGGTGAGAACCGCGTCTTTTTCCTTGTCGCTGGCACCGGCGATCAAGCCTTCCGCGATCAGGCTGTTGATGCGCTCCTTGCGCAGGGCGAACAGTTCCTGCAGGGAACGGGCGATGGCGAGCCGTTTTTCCGGGTAGAGTTCCACCAGCAGTTGCATCAGGTTGCCGGATTGTTTGGGCAGGGTCAGCACCATCTTG
The DNA here is from genome assembly GCA_003235325.1 of Gammaproteobacteria bacterium. Classification (GTDB taxonomy): domain Bacteria; phylum Pseudomonadota; class Gammaproteobacteria; order Pseudomonadales; family Porticoccaceae; genus SZUA-272. The sequence goes on from QJWQ01000107.1 coordinate 324, forward strand.
GTGGCGACATCGGTGGGTTCGAGGCGGGCGTCGTCCAGGGCGGTGCGAATCAGTTCAGCCGGGTCCTCCGGCTGTTGTCTCAGGGCCACCAGCAGCAGTTTCAGGGAAGGGTCGTCGATCTGGGCGATGCTGTAGTCCATGCGGGGATCCAGGTTCGAAGCGCCGATGGATGAGACCTGCGTGGTGACCTGATAAGGGGCGCTGGCACTGAGTCGTTCGGTCCGGATAAAGAGCTTGCGCACCAGCAGGAAGATCATCACCGCTGCGTGGACGACAATCAGGTAGTAATACAGCCAGATACTCTCAAATTGGCTCATCAGGAAGCCGGCAATTACCGGGCCGACAACGCCGCCGGCACCAAGCAGGATCTGCAGGGTGCTGGTGGCTCCCATGGCCTGTTTTGCCTCGATATGGTCGAACACCTGGGTAACCGCCAGGGGAAACAGGGCGACGCCCGAGCCCCCCGACACCAGGAATACCACCACCAGCAGTCCGGTGGGCAGGCCGACGAAATAATCGAAAACGATCAGCAGGTTGCTGACGACGCCGATAACCATCAGGCCGGCGGCTACCGTGCGCTTGTCAAAACGGTCGGCGAGCCAGCCCGCCGGGTACTGGGTCAGCAGGCCGCCCAACTGGTAGGAGCCCAGGATCAGCGACAACCAGATGCCGCTAAAGCCGCGCCCGTAGGCGTAGAGGGAGATCAGCGACACGCTGGCGCCACTGATCAGGCCGGCGCAGAAAGAGGACAGGGTGCCGGATGGTGAGTAGCGCCAGAGCTGAAACAATGACAAGGGGCGAGCGCGTTCGGCGATCTCCGGCGCCGGTATCCGGCTCATCACCATGGTGATCAGGGAAATGCACAGGAACAGGCTGATGACCCCGAACAGCCGCGGGTCGCTGTCGATAGACAGATTGAGCAAAAAGGGCGCGCTGCCAAAACCGACGGCGACAAAGATCTGGTAGATGCTGAATATTTTGCCGCGATTGCTGCTGTCACTCAGGACATTGAGCCAGCTCTCCAGGGTGATAAAACCGGTGACAAAACAAAAGCCGGCCAGCAGGCGCAGTGCGCCGGTGACCCAGACGTTGACCAGGTAACTGTGGCCAATGGCGATAATGGCCAGAGACGCGGCCATGGCGGCAAAGGCGCGAACGTGGCCGACCCGGTGCACGGCCCGGGAGGCGAACAGGCCCGCCAGCACCGCCCCCGCCGCGTACATACTCATGGCCAGGCCGATATCCGAGGTGTCGACACCCTGCTGGTTCATGCGGATGGGCAGCAGCACGAAAAACAGGTTGAGGCTGGCGGCGTAGGCGATGATGGCAAACAGGATCGGGCTGATTCGTCGCAAGAGCTTTTGCTGCATGGTGGGCTTCCTTATTCTGGCCGGTCATTCGCCGTCACTATTCTGGCATAGTGAGATCCCCGCACTTTATATTTTCTTGCCCCCTGAACCAACACTCCCGGGAATTATTCGCCGCCAGCCTGACTCCGGGCAGGCAGTGGTTATCGCCTGGCGGAATGAAAATGGTAATGGATGCGAAAATCTGGACCTGCGATGTCTTTAATCTGACCTCCATGGAAGAGTCCCTGTCCAGAAATGCCTACAAGGCCGTTAAAAAGCCGTACAGACCGGCGCCGGGCTGGATGCCGGCACGGCGGATATTGTCGCGGCGGCGATGAAGGAATGGGCGATGTCCAGGGGCGTCAATCGCCACGGTCAATTTCAAGAACACTGGTGTCCTGACGCCGGTGGAACTGGATAGCCGATTTCTGGTGTATTCCGAACAGTACATTCTTTCCCTGGAGGTGGAAGCCAGACTGGTTGCCGATCTGGCGACGACGTCCATCCACCCGGCGGCGCTGGACTACCTGTCGAAAATCACCGCAACCACGGCCGGGGCGTCATCCCTGCGTATTGATCTTGATACTGGTCCGGCCAAGGCTATCGCGACAGAAACCAATGCCATGATGGCGGCAGTGGCAAACTGAACGCAGCCATGGCCGGTCATGACTTCGACTCCATTGAGGCGCATATGACGTTCCTGGCGACCGAAATTCGCGGGCTGATGGATGTGGTCCGCGGTCACGCCGGCGCGCTGGAAGTGCTGATCGCCGATGAACTCTGGCCCATGCCCAAATGCCAGGAAATGCTCTTTATCAAATAGCAGGTTTCAGATTCATACCGGCATTAAGCCCTCGCTAGCGAGGGCTTTTTATTTTGACTCGGCAATCAATGGCCACTCTCCCGAGTATGGGAAAGCAGGGGGGGGTTGCATAGAGGGCAGGGTTCTGTATCCAGAACCCGCCATTGGCAATACCCTGATGCCAAAAATCGGTTCCCAGGGAAAAAATCCCCTACTGCCAACCATCGCTGGTCACACCGGGGGCCGGTCCTGATGGTTTTGTCTGGTTGGTAGTGATATTTCATCCCGCAATTAGAGTCATTATCGGCCCTGAAAAACAGGTATAACCATAGGGAGAAAAAGGCTTTCTGTTTATAGCGAAATGACCCTTACTATTGCCTGATTCGGCTTCTATATTAGAAAATGGAATGAAAGTAATTGATCTGATTCATTTATTTCCCTGAAAAAGCAGGAGTGACACTATGGGTAGCATGACACTGGATATCGACGGCTGGTACAAAAAGAGCAATTCGGCAAAGCCGGAGCCGATTCATCCCGTACATTTCCACATCAGCGAAGCCTGCCACCTGCAACTGGAGGCGGCCGAGGTGGAATTGCAGAAAACTCATCAGCCGGAAAAATTTCTCGACGTGGATATGGAAAGCTTCGATCTGGAATTGCCACCCGACATTGGACCGCTCTCGGACTGCCAGTTGCGAGTCTATATCAATCCGAAGACCGAGCGCGGCCACTTTCACCTGGTGGGTCACCGGGCCAGTGACAACAGCCTGGTGTATTCCAATGCCGTTATGGTTGAACACCTGATATAGGCTTCAAAAAAGAGGCTCAAGACCACGTTTCCCCGATGGCCGGGATTGTTTCAGAACCTGGTGACTGCAGTAAGAGATGCCACCAATAACAAGCGACTCCATTGACAAGCACCTCTATTAACAAGCGCCCCAAATAGCAGGTGTCGGCAATAACAAGTCCGGCCCTAGCCCAGAGGGGAGCGTTTGCCCTGACAGCGCCGGAATCATTGCGCCGGAGACATTGAAGGCCCGGTCCTTGCCCCGGAAGAAAGCCCGGGCTAGCGCAACACGGCGACGGCGGCGTGGACGGTCGTAATCAGGCCGTTGGGGAAGATGCCGATGACCAGCAGTACCAGGCCCAGGGCGGACAACACCACCCGGTTTTCCAGGGGAGTCTCCTCGCGGCTGATGGCGGGCTCGGTGTCTGGCGCCTTGCACATCTCCATGATCAGGCGCAGGTAATAGTAGAGGCCCAGGGCACTACCGACGATAAGCACCCCAACCAGCAACCAGAGCTGACCGGCGACGCCGGCGGCAAAGACATAAAACTTGCCGACAAAACCGATGGTCAGGGGTATGCCGGCCAGGGATAGAAGCGCCAGCCCCATGGCGGTGGCCAGACCGGGCTTTTGCCAGAACAGGCCGCGAAAGTGCGCCAGGGTTTCCGCTTCTTCTGCCCGTTCCGGTGAGGACAGAGTGGTGATAATGCCGAAGGCGATCAGACTCATGACGATGTAGGCCACCAGGTAAAAGGCGGTGGCTTCCACCGCCAGGTTGGTGTTTGCCAGGTTGCTGCCGGCAATGGCGATAAAGGCCACCATCAGGTATCCCAGGTGGGCGATGGAGGAATAGGCCAGCAGCCGCTTGATATTCTGTTGCAGCAGGGCAAGGCCGTTGCCGACCAGCATTGACAGCACCGCGATCCAGACCAGGGCCTGGACCAGGGCTTCCAGTCGAAAGGCGCCGGATTCGATAAAAAAGCGGACGATAATGGCGAAGACACTGACCTTGGAGACAGTGGCCAGGAACGCGGTAACCGGCACCGGTGCACCCTCGTAGACATCCGGGGTCCACATGTGGAAGGGCACCCAGGACAGCTTGAAGGCCAGGCCGACAACGATCATGGCGGCGCCGATCTGGCTGTAGCTGGAGGTGCTGTGTAGGCCCAGTAAACTGTGCAGGCCGGAAAAAGAAAGCACACCGAAGTCGGCGTAGACCAGGGCGATGCCAAACAGTAAAAAGCTCGACGAGACGCCGGACAGGATCATGTACTTGACGCTGGCTTCCAGGGTCACTGCCCGCCGTGTACGGCCCTGGACCATGTAACCGACCATGGCAAACAGGGAAACGCTCATTAACTCGATGCCAATAAAAAAAGCGGCAAAGTGATTGCTGGATACCAGTACCACCGCCCCCAGTACCGCCAGCGACAGCAGGATGTAGTACTCCTCCTTGAACACGTCACTGCGCCTCAGGTAGTCATAGGCGAGCATGGTGGCCGCCAGACTGGTGACCAGAATAACCAGGGAAAAGAAACGGCTGTATTCATCCATGATCAGCAACGGTGTCGCCTGTTGCGGGCCGCTGCCGGTCTGCCCGGCCACCAGTACGGCGGCGGCGATAAAACCGCCGTAGGTGATCAGGCTGGCCAGCCGCTGGTGCCGAAAAAATGCGGTCATGACCATCAGTACGACGCTGATGCCGGCAATGACGATGATCGGCAGCAGGGCGTGGAGTTCAGTCATTGTCATGTTCAGCCTCCCCAGCCCAGTTGCTGCAGACCCGCCAGGGCAGGTTGCAGGTAGACCGTTACCAGGCGTGGAAACAGGCCCAGAATGACCAGCCCCAGCATCATTGCGCCCATCATCAGCAATTCCCGGCTGCCAAAATCGGCGACGGTGTCAACTTTTCCCGCCAGGGCTGCCGAGGGCGGTCCGAAAAAGCCCTTTTGCAACAATACCAGGGCGTAGATCGGAGCCACAACCATCGCCAGCGCAGAGACCACTGCCGTGGTGGCGTGCACCTGGAAAGTCCCCAGCAACACCAGGAATTCACCGACGAAGTTGCCCAGTCCCGGCAGGCCCAGGGCGGCGATGGCAAAAAACATGGCCACCGCAGCCAGCCGGGGCAGGCTCGACCAGAGACCACCCATGGCATCCAGGGCCCGGGTGTGCAACCGGTGCTGCAGGGCGCCGGCGAGGGCAAAGAGGCCGGCTGAACTGAGGCCGTGGCCAACCATCTGCATTATCGCCCCCTGCAGGGCGATGGCATTCCAGGAAAAGATGCCAATCAGGACAAAGCCCATATGGCTGATCGAGGTGTAGGCAATCAGGCGTTTGATGTCATTCTGGGCAAAGGCCAGTTTCGCGGCGTAGAGAATGCTGATCACACCCAGGGTCAGGGCCACCGGCGTGAATTGCGCCGCGGCGTCCGGGAACAGGGGAATGATAAAGCGGAGCAGGCCGTAGGCACCGGTTTTCAGCAGGATGCCGGCGAGAATGACGCTGCCCGGTGTCGGCGCCTGGGTATGGGCATCCGGCAACCAGTTGTGTACCGGTACCCCGGGCAGCTTGACCAGGAAGGCGATGAAGAAGCCGAGCATCAGCACCATGCCGAGGCCGGGGTCCAGGTCCAGTCCGAGCAGGTCAAACCAGGAAAAGCTGAGGCTGTCAGTTTGCTGCCAGTGAATGAATACCAGGGCCAGCATGGCGGCCAGCAGCAGCAGGCTGCTGGCCTGGGTGTAGATAAAAAATTTCATGGCGGCGTAGTGCCTGTCCTCGTGGCCCCAGATACTGATGATCAGGAACATGGGAATCAGCATGACTTCCCAGAAGACGAAGAACAGGAACAGGTCCAGGGCGGCGAAAATGCCCACCACCCCGGCCAGGGTCCAGAGCAGGTTGAAATAGAAGAAGCCGACCCGCTGCTGGATTTCCTTCCAGGCCGAGAGCAGGGCGATAAAACCCAGGAACAGGGTCAGCAGGATCAGGACTACGCTGATACCGTCGGCGGCCAGCAGGAACTGAATGCCAAAATGGGGAATCCAGATGGCCTGAACCAGATGCAGCCACTGGCCCTGGGGGGCGTCGCTGCCGGCAATGAGGACAGAGGGGTCCTGCAGGGACGGCTGCAGCAGGGAAAGTCCGAGCAGGCCAGCCACCACCAGGGTCGCCAGGCTCAGCCAGCGACTGGCATCGGCACTGATACGGCCGGCGATGCCGGCGCAGGCGCCACCGGCAAAGAGACAAACGATAATCCAGACTAACTGCATGGGTGATCCTTGCTGGTTCCCAACATCATTCCGAGCCTTATCCCGTATAGACGGCCACGGCCATCACCACCAGGGATGCCAGGGCCATGGTCGCCACGTAATAGCGCAGCTGGCCGTTCTGGCTCAGGCTCAGTAGCCGGTGAAACAGGGCTGCCCCCCGACTGACGACAGCCGGGAGCTGGTCCACCAGATCCTTGCTGTTCCACCGGGCCAGGGCGACAAAAGGTTTGACCAGCAACCGGTCGTAGAGCCAGTCCATGGCCCAGCCGCTGTAAAAAAAGGCAGCCAGGGACTTCAACGGTCCGGTTTCAAACAGCTGTCGCAGAGCGGGTATCTGGCGGTAAAACAGCAGGTAGGCCAGCAACACACCTACCATGGGCAGGGCGATGGCCGTGACCTCAACCCCCAGGGGTACGTGATCGTGACCGGCGTGGGGCAGTGCCGACGTCAGGGGCAGGTGGAAAAAGCCACCGACGGCGGCCAGCACCGCCAGCACGATCAGGGGCACATGGAATTTGAAACCCTTGTGCTCGTGGGCCTCTGTCTGCTGTTCGCCAAAGAAGACGATAAAAAACATGCGAAAGGTATAAATCGCAGTAATAAAAGCGCCGAGGACGGCGCCGGCCCAGATCAGCTGGCCGCCGGTGGGCGACGACCAGACGGCATTGAGAATCTGTTCCTTACTGAAGAAGCCGGAGGTGGGGGGCAGGGCAGTCAGGCCCAGGCATCCCACCAGGAAGGTGGCAAAGGGCACCGGCAGCGCCTTGCGCAGACCGCCCATTTTGAAAATGTCCTGCTGGTGGTGGACGCTGAGAATGATCGAGCCCGCCGTCAGGAACAGCAGGGCCTTGAAAAATGCGTGGGTCATCAGATGAAAAATAGCCGAGGACCAGGCGCCGACGCCCAGAGCCAGGAACATGTAGCCGATCTGGCTGATGGTGGAGTAGGCCAGGATGCGCTTCAGATCGGTCTGGGTCAGGGCTGTGAATCCGGACATCAGAAGGGTCAGAACGCCGACCAGGGCCACCAGTTGCATGGCGTCGGTGGATAGCTGGAACAGCACGTGAGTGCGGGCGATCAGGTAGACGCCGGCGGTGACCATGGTGGCCGCGTGGATCAGGGCGCTCACCGGTGTCGGGCCGGCCATGGCGTCCGGCAACCAGGTCTGCAGTGGCAACTGGGCGGATTTGCCTACGGCGCCGCCGAGCAGCAGTACCGCGATCAGGGTCGCCGTGCCCGAATCCCGGGGCCAGGTAGCGGTTGCGGCCGACATGGCGTCCTGGATGTCCAGGGTGCCCAGTTCGCGAAACAGCAGGAACAGGCCGATGGCGAAGGCGGTGTCGCCGATCCGGGTAACGATAAAGGCCTTGCGGGCGCAACGGCCGTTTTCAGGGTCCCGGTACCAGAAGCCGATCAGCAGGTAGCTGCAGAGGCCGACACCCTCCCAGCCCAGGAACAGCAGCACCAGGTTATCCGCCAGTACCAGCATCACCATGGCGGCGACAAACAGGTTGGTGTAGGTGAAGAACCGGGGGAAATCCTCGTCCTCGTACATGTAGCCGGATGCGTACAGGTGGATCAGAAAGCCGACGCCGGTAATGACAAAGAGCATGCTCAGAGCCAGGCCGTCCAGGTAGAGACTGAAACCGGGTTTCAGGGAACCGGCTTCCATCCAGGTCCAGAGGGTCTGACGGTAGGTGAGGGCAGCTTCAGGTGTGCCGTAAAATTCCACGGCGATCAGCAGGGTGACCAGGGCGGCGAGACCCACAGAGCCCACCCCCACCAGGGTCGTCCACCGCTTTGGCATTTTGCCCTGGCCGGCAAACAGGATCAGGAAGCCTAGAAACGGCAGCCCGGGTACCAGCCACAACCAGTCCAGCATCCTAGCCCCTCAGTTCCTTCAGGTTATCGACATCGACACTTTGGTAGCGGCGAAACAACAGCAGGGTCAGGCCCAGGGCCACAGCCACTTCGGCGGCGCCCAGGGTGACCACCGCCAGAAACATGACCTGGCCGTCCGGCTGGCCCCACGCGGAGCCGGCAGCAATGAAGGCGAGGCCGGCAGCGTTGAGCATGATTTCCATGGATATCAGCATGAAGATGATATTGCGGCGTACCAGCACCCCCACCAGTCCCAGGCAAAAGAGAATAGCGGCCAGGATAAAGACGTGATCAATCAGGGCGACATCCACCATCAGCCGGCACCCTGCAACGGCTCGATGGCGATGTCGTCATGGTGCCTGGCGGAGGTCAGGCTGTCGCTGTCATCCCCGGTTATTTCCGGGGGCCGGGCGATGTGGTAGGCACCGATTAATCCGGCGAGCAGCAGAAAGGAGGCCAGCTCCACCACCAGCAGGTAAGGGCCGAACAGGGCAATGCCCACTGCCTTGGCGGATACCAGCCGGGGCCCGGTGCTGACCAGGCCCCCGGACAGCGCGGGTACGAATACCGCAAACAGGACCAGCGCCAGCAGCCCGGGACCGATCCAGCCGCCCGGCTTGAGCCACTGCCGCTCCTGCTCCACGCCCTTGTGGCCCATGTTCAGCATCATCACCACAAAGACAAAAAGGATCATGATGGCACCGGCATAGATGATGACTTCCAGGGCTGCGGCAAACGGTGCTCCCAGCAGGTAAAAAATGATGGCCAGGGACAGGGAGGAGACGATCAGGTAGAGCAGGCCGTGCACCGCGTTGAGGCGGCTAATCATCAGCAGTGTCGACAGCACCGCCACGGCGGCGGTGACATAGAAAATCACCAGAAAGAAGGTGTCTTGCATAATGGTTCTCAAAATTTCCTGATTGCTTTTATTCCAATGCTATTTCAGCTGTTCCGGTCCCGGGAAATCCGGTCTCTGGTAAATCAGACCGGATAGCCTTTTGCCCCCGGTCCGGGAACAGGGCTTTCGGAAGGCCCGTCAACCTCGTGTAGCCTCTGCCCGCTGGCGATCCGGTTCAGGGCAACAGGCTTTTAACGTTCACCGGCTTTGCCTCGTTCAGGCCCTCGCCCTTGGCGCGACCGGAGACCGCCTTGCCGGACACCTGGTAGAAACTGTAATCGGGGTATTTTCCCGGCCCGCTGATCAGCAGGTGCTCCTTCTCGTAAACCATGTTCTGGCGGTTGTATTCCGCCATTTCAAAATCCGGTGTCAGCTGGATGGCGTAGGTAGGGCAGGCTTCCTCGCACAGGCCGCAGTAGACACAGCGGGAAAAATTAATACGGAAATATTCCGGGTACCAGCGGCCGGTCTCATCCTCGGTCTTCTGCAGCGAGATGCAGTCAGTGGGGCAGGCCACCGCGCAAAGGTTGCAGGCGACACAGCGTTCGTTGCCCTCAGGATCCCGGGTCAGGACAATGCGACCCCTGTGCCTCGGGGCCAGATAGGGCATCTCGTCCGGATACTCCACCGTGTCGCGTTTGGCAAAGGTATGGCTGGCCACGTCCCAGAGGGTCCTCAGTGTGCTCCAGGTGTAATCCCAGGTGAGGTAGACAGCTCTGCCAATCTGACTCATGGTCGGCCTCCTACACCAGTACCAGGACGCCGGTGACGACCAGGTTGATCATTGCCAGGGGCAACATGACTTTCCAGCCGAAGGCCATCAACTGGTCGTAGCGGGGTCGGGGCAGGGCGCCTCGAATCAGGATCATCAGCAGTACCAGAATTGATGTCTTGAGCAAAAACCAGACCAGGGGTGGCAGCACCGGACCCAGCCAGCCGCCAAAAAACAGTACCACCATCATCGAGGCGGTGAGCAGGACGCTGACATATTCGCCAATAAAAAACATGCCGAATTTCATGCCGGAGTACTCGGTGTGAAAGCCGGCGGTGAGTTCGTGTTCCGCCTCCGGCAGGTCGAAGGGCGTGCGGTGGCTCTCAGCGATACCGGCAATAAAAAACAGCAACATGGCCAGGAACTGGGGAATGACGAACCACTGCTCCTGCTGTGCCAGGACAATCTCACGCAGATTGAAGGTGCCGGCCAGCATGACCACCCCCATCAGGGACAGCCCCAGGAATACCTCGTAACTGAGCATCTGGGCCGCAGCCCGCAGGCCCCCCAGCAGGGCGTACTTGTTGTCCGAAGCGTAGGCGCCGAACATCACGGAGTAGGCGCTGAGGGAGGTCATGGCCAGGAAAAACAGCAGACCGATATTGAGATCGATGACGCCGATACCCGGTGCCATGGGAATGACCGCATAGGCGGCGACCACCACAAACATGGCAATGGTCGGCGCCACCACGAAGACAAACCGGTCGGCAAAGGGAGGCACCCAGTCTTCCTTCATCAGCAGCTTGATCATGTCGGCAGCCACCTGCAGGATGCCGAAGGGGCCGACGCGGTTGGGCCCGTAGCGCTCCTGCCAGATACCCAGCATGCGCCGTTCCACCCAGGTGAGCATGGCGGCGGAGGCCACCACAAAGACCAGGATGCCGACGACATTGAGGATATTGGCGGTGATACTAGACACGGCCGGAAGCACTCCAGATCATGCTTTAAGCCCCGATACAGAAGTCATTCGATCGTCACCGCTGCCGGCAACAGTACCGGGGGCAATATTCCGGCCGTTTTGACATCAGCGGGCACTGCAACCAGCCCCGAGGCCACCCGCGGATTGAACCGCAGGGGCAATTTCAGTTGGCAGCTCTCGAGGCGGATGGTGGCAATGTGGCCCTCGACCAGGCCAACAGCGGCGGCTGTTTCGGGGTGAATCTCCAGTTGCGGCAACTCGGCCCGCTGGGCGAGAGCCGGTGACAGTGCGCTCAGGACTTCGCCATCAAACAGTCTGGGCAGGCTCACCGCCAGCAGGCGGCCATTGGCGGCCGTTGGCGTCGCGGCCGGCACCGAGAACCAGTCGGATGAGGTCGCTGCCGACATGTCGGTGGCCGCGGGAGATTGCAGCAGGCGCAGGCCGGGGTCGCCACCTTTCAGGTGACCATTGATCTCATCCTGGAATTTGTTCAGCGATTCGCCGGAGTTCCAGCCGGGAGACCAGAAACCGGGAGTCAGGGCGCCGGGAATGTTGATGGGAGCGCCCTCCATGGTGAAGCCGAGGGGGGAATCCCTGTCTTCCGGTTGCTTGGCCTCGGCCACGCGAATGTTTGCCCTCAGGCTGGTTCGACCGGAATACCGATGGGGCATACGCGGAATTTTCAAGCCGGCGATTCTGAAAGCCGCATTCGGCGCCGCTCGATCCCAGTGGCCAAATAGTCCGCCCCGGTTTTTGAGCAGGGCGATCAGGTCGTCAAAATTTTCACAGCGGGCCAGGGCCAGCAGGGACTCCGGCAGGCCCTGACCTGTACCCGGATTGACCCAGGCCTTGGCCATGTTGGCTATGGTCTTCCAGTTGTCCCTGAGAGAGGGGTTGTCGGTGGCGAAGACTTCAAAATAACGCTGGGCGCGACCCTCGTTGTTGACCAGCGTGCCTTCGGTTTCAAAATCGGTCTGCGTTGGCACCAGAATGTTGGCCCTGTCCGTGGTGCGATTGGGTTGCTGATCGAGGACGATACAGCTTTTCAGGTTGCCGAAAAATGCATCTACCCGGGAAGGTTCGGCCCGTGCGTACAGGTCATTCTGCAGTATCAGGGCGGTGCACTGGCCGGGATTCGCCAGCACCCGCTGCATGGCCCGCTCCAGGTGATTGTCATCGTTGCCCTCCTGCAGCATGGCCAGTCCCAGGCTGTTGGCGGCGGGCAGTACATAACTCAGCCAGCTGGGCCGGATCTGGCCATTGGATTTTGCCAGTGACAGGGCCATGGCCACCTGGGCGGCCGACTCCACCACCGACGGGGTATTGCAGCTGGTGCCGGAAATGATGACCGGATTTTTGGCTCGCAACAGACAGTCGGCAATGCCGGCGGCCGTGCTTTCAAGATCCGGCGACAGGTTCGGCACTGCCGGCGCCCGATCACTGAGGCAGCGGGCCACGGCAAATCCTAGGCGGGCGATGTCGTCGGCGGCAGCGCTCAGGCGGAGGCTGGCTATGGCGTCCAGGTCGGTTCCGGCGACGGAAAGGATCATCAGCGGGCTGCGCCGGTCCTGGGCGAGGTTGCGCACCGAGGTATCCTGCCACAGGGGTATCTGGGATTTTCGCGCCAGTTCAAAGGACAGGTTGCGAGTGGCCTGGCGAACGCTGAGCGCCATGCGTGGCGCACTGTTGACCAGGTCCTCGCCCAGAATCAGTACGGCGTCGGCGCTCTCGATTTCTCTCAGGGTGGGGGCATGTATTCCGGGCCGCCGGTAAATGCCCAAAACGCTCTGTAGTAACTGGTGTTGCACCGGGTCCATACCCGAGTAAAAGTTGTCCTCGTCCACCAGGGTTTGCAGGGCGAAATTGGCTTCCACCGACAGGCGGTCAGAGCCGATGGCGATAAGGTTGCCTCCGGTCGCAGCACCGGCCAGCTCAACGGCGATGGCGTTGATGGCGTCCCTGTAGTCCGGGGCTTCCTCGGTGACATCGGCGGACTGCCGAATGGAGCAGTGCTGTATTCGTTGATCGGCGTTGGTGTAGTCGTAACCGAAACGTCCCCGATCGCAGATGAAGTAGCCGTTGATATCGTGGTGGTAGCGGTTAACGATGCGCTTGATCCTGCCCTGCCGTTCTCCCGGGGAAATATTGCAGCCGAGGCTGCAACTGCTGCAGATGGACGGTGCCGACTGCAGGTCCCACTTGCGGTTGTAACTGCGGCTGAGGGTTTTGTCGGTGAAAACGCCGGTGGGGCAGACTTCAACCAGGTTGCCGCTGAAGCCGCTTTCCAGGCAGCCGTCCTCGTGACGGCCGAAGTAGACATTCTCCTTGGAGGCCAGCACCGCCAGGTCCTTGCCCCCGGCATAGTCGTTGTAGAAGCGTACGCAGCGGTAGCAGGCGATGCAGCGGTTCATTTCGTGGGAAATACAGGGGCCGAGGTACTGATTGGTGTAGGTTTTCTTCAGGCCCCGGTAGCGGCGCTCGGTGTGCCGGGACATGATGGTCATGTCCTGCAGGTGGCATTCTCCCCCCTCTTCACAGACCGGACAGTCGTGGGGATGGTTGGCCATGGTGACTTCAATGGACTTGTCCCGAAAGGCCTGGGACTCCGGATCGCGAATGCTGAGGCGTTGACCATCCGTCACCGGAGTCATACAACTCATGACCAGGCGGCCCCGGGTATCCTCGGCATTGGCATAGACACGGACCGCGCACTGGCGGCAACTGCCGACGGAACCCAGGGTTGGATGCCAGCAGAAATAGGGCAGGTCCAGACCGAGTCCGAGGCAGGCATCGAGAAGATTCCTGTCGCCGTCGACCTCATAGCTTGTCCCGTCTACTTCGATTGTTGCCATTGCCTGCACTCGCTTGTCCGGGCGGTGAATGTTGCCAGGTTGTGGAGAGTTGTTTTCATTCAATCAGTTATCCATTGGCTTTTGCCTGCTGCCGATAGGTGCAGCCACCCTGATTTACATGTTCCTCAAAGTCCCGGCGAAAATATTTCAGGGCGCTTTGCAGGGGTTCCGCAGCCCCCGGCGCCAGTGCGCAGAAGGTATTGCCCGGACCCAGGTAGCGGCAGTAATCCGCCATGGTCTCCAGGTCCTCTGGCCGGCCCTTGCCGTATTCCAGGTCTTCGAGCAGTTGCCGCAGAAACGGCAGACCGTTGCGACAGGGAGTGCACCAGCCACAGGATTCCTGGGCAAAAAATTGAATCAGGTTGAGCACCATGCCCACCGGGCAGGTCTGGTCGTCGAGGACGATCATGGTGCCGGTGCCCATGCGACTGCCGGCCTTGCCGATGGCGCCGTAGTCCATGGGCAGGTCCAGGTGCTCCTCGGTGAGAAAATCGGTAGAGCCGCCGCCTGGCAGGAAACCCTTGAGCTTCAGCCCGTCCTGCATGCCGCCGGCATAGCCTTCGAGAATTTCCCTGATGGTGGTGCCCATGGGCATTTCCCAGCAGCCGGGATTCTTGACCCGGCCACTGACGCCGAACAGCTTGGTGCCGGCATCCTCGCCGCGGCCCAGCGACTTGAACCAGTCGGCGCCATTGCGCAGGATATGAGGCAGATTACAGAGCGTCTCGACATTGTTGACCACGGTGGGCTTGCCAAACAGACCGCTGACCTGGGGAAAAGGCGGCTTGGCCCGAGGCACCGCCCGCTTGCCCTCCAGGGAACTGATCAGGGCTGTTTCCTCGCCGCAGATGTAACGGCCGGCGCTGGTGTGCAGGTACAACTGCAGGCTGTAACTGCCGCCACAAATATTGTCGCCGAGCAGGCCCTCCTGATAGGCATCATCAATGGCCTGTTGCAGTCGCTCCGCCGCCACTTCGTAGTCCGCCCGAAGAAACAGATAGGCGATGTCGGCCTCGATGGCATAGGCGGCAATGACCATACCTTCGATCAACTGGTGCGGATCACACTCCATCAGCCAGCGGTCCTTGAAGGTGCCCGGTTCCATTTCGTCGGCGTTGCAGATCAGGTATTTCGGCCGGGCCGTACCTTCGCCCCGGGGCACGAAGCTCCACTTAAGCCCCGCGGAAAAGCCGGCACCACCGCGGCCGCGCAGGTTGGACTCCTTGACCAGGTCTATCACGGCCGTGGATTCCATTGACAGGGCTATTTCCAGTCCCTGGTAACCGGCCGCATCCCGGTATTCTGCCAGTGTGGTGACCTCACCGTTGGCCTTGATCCGCGCTGTCAGTGGTGTTTCAAAGTCCATGGCTCAGCTCTTCAAGATCCAGTCCAGCGTTTCCGCGGTCAGGTTGGTAATCAACTTGTCTTCAAACTTCATCACCGGCGCCCGGTCGCAGGCGCCCAGACAGGGGGTCGGCAGCAGGGTAAAGCGGCCATCGCTGCTGGTTTCACCCGGTTCGATGTCCAGACTCCGGCTGGCATGGTCCATGAGTTCGGTGCAGCCCAGTAGCCAGCAACTGACGCTGTCGCAGAT
This sequence comes from Gammaproteobacteria bacterium, assembly GCA_003235325.1. Lineage (GTDB taxonomy): Bacteria > Pseudomonadota > Gammaproteobacteria > Pseudomonadales > Porticoccaceae > SZUA-272. The sequence goes on from QJWQ01000107.1 coordinate 15,450, forward strand.
GGCAAGCACCTTTTGTCCTACCGGCTGGCGATAAATCCTGTTGTAGAAGGTGGCCACGGCATCGACGGCGTCCGGGGAGATATCCAGAACTTCGGCGATGGCCTTGACCTTGCCGTCGGAGACCCAGCGCTGGTATTTCTGGACAATTTTCAATGCCTCGATGGTGGCCGCCTGGCGATTGGGGTAGTGGCTGATCTCATGCTCGATCTCGGCCCGCTCCTCCGGGGTCAGGGGCTCGATCTCCCCGGCCGCTGGCAGGTTGGCAGTGCTGGCAATCAGTTCAGTCATGTATTTGAGCCATCATAATCAACGGTCCACATCCGCCATGACAAAATCGATACTGGCAATAATGGCAATCACGTCCGCCACCATCATGCCCCGGCACATTTCCGGAATCATTTGCAGGTGGGCGAACGAGGGTGTCCTGATCCGGGTGCGGTAGGAAGTGGTATTGCCGTCACTCACCAGGTAATAACTGTTGAGCCCCTTGGTGGCCTCGATGGGAGTGCAGGCCTCGCCGGCGGGAATGGCCGGTCCCCAGCTCTCGTGAACGAAGTGATGGATCAGGGTCTCGATATCCCGCATGGTCCGTTCTTTTGGCGGCGGAGTGGTCAGGGGGTGATCGGCCTTGTAGGGACCTTCCGGCATATGGTCGAGGCACTGTTCAATAATGCGCAGGCTCTGGATGATCTCCTCGAAGCGCACCAGGGCCCGATCGTAGGCGTCGCCGTTGATGCCCAGGGGAATGTCGAAGTCGAAATTCTGGTAGCCGGAGTAGGGGATTTGCTTGCGCATGTCCCAGTTAAAGCCGGTGGCTCGCAGACCGCCACCGGTGACGCCCCATTCGATGGCTGTGGCCGTGTCATAGACCCCGACGCCCACCGTGCGCTGCTTCAGTATCCTGTTGTTCAATACCATGCTGCGGTAGTGAGGCATGTTTTTCCGCATTCTTTTGATAAATTCCCGGAGCTTGATATCCCAACCGCGAGGCAGGTCCTGGGCGACGCCACCGATGCGGAACCAGCTCGGGTGCATGCGGCCACCGGTGATGGTTTCGATGATGTTAAACATCATTTCCCGGTCGGTGAAAATATAGAAAATCGGCGACATCTGGCCGACGTCCTGGGCGAAAGTGCCAAAAAACAGGAAGTGACTCTGAATGCGAAAGCATTCCGAGAGCATGACCCGAATGGTTTTTACCCGGTCCGACACCTCAATACCGGCCATTTTTTCAATCGCCATGACATAGGGCAGGTTGTTCATGACGCCGCCCAGGTAGTCGACGCGGTCGGTATAGGGCATGTAACTGTGCCAGGCCTGGCGTTCACCCATTTTTTCGGCACCGCGATGGTGGTAGCCGATGTCCGGCACCGCGTCGACGATCTCCTCGCCATCCAGCTGAAGCGCTACCCGAAAAACGCCGTGGACGCTGGGGTGATTGGGACCCAGATTCAAAAACATGAAATCGGTGCTGTCGCCGTGACGGGTCATGCCCCATTTTGCCGGATCGAAGCGAAGGGCCTCCTGTTCCTGGTCCTGAATCTCATCGGGCAGGCTGAAAGGTTCCATCTCCGTCGCCCGTGCCGGGTGTTCCTTGCGCAGGGGGTGGCCATGCCAGGTGGCGGGCATGATCAGTGGGTAGGGTGTCGGGTGATTATCGAAGCAGATGCCGAACATGTCCCTGCATTCCCGCTCGTACCAGTTGGCGTTGGGCCAGATATCGGAGATGGTTTCAATGTGCAGGTCGTTGTCCCGAAGCGGAACCTTGATGCGAATAAAGCCGTTGCGTTCAAAGGAAAGCAACTGGTAGACCACCGTGAAATCGCTGGCAGGTTGACCGCGCCGATTGGCTCGAACCCGTTCATCGATAGCCGTGAGATCGTAGAGCATGGAATAGCCGGGACTCAGGCCCCGCTTGAGGCAGGCCAAAACCTGCCGGACGGACTCCCTTGTTGCCCAGACCGTGGGCATGTCGTCAATCGTATTCTGGACTTGCAGGTCGGGGAATACCTTCAGCAGGTCTGCAACCACACCGGCAGCTCTGGCACTGCTGCCCCGGCTGGAAGCAAGCGTCGTCGCCGTCATGGATCAGACCTCGTCCGGCGATCGCAGAACCGTTGCCTGCATTCGTTCCGGGGTTTTCAGATCCCGCTGGGAAGGCATCTCGACCTTGTCGAAATGCTGCTCGCCAACGACCCAGCTCAGGGGCCGACGCTGGGTCTTGATGGCCTGCTGCAACAACAGCAGGCCCTGCAACAGCGATTCCGGACGGGGTGGACAGCCGGGGACGTAGACATCCACCGGCAGAAACTTGTCGACGCCCTGGACGACGCTGTAAATGTCATAGAGTCCTCCGGAATTGGCGCAGGAGCCCATGGATATCACCCATTTGGGTTCCAGTAGCTGTTCGTAGAGCCGCTGAATGACCGGGGCCATTTTCCGGAACACGGTGCCGGAAATGACCATTACATCAGCCTGCCGGGGAGTGGCGCGAATGACTTCAGCGCCAAAACGGGCCAGATCATGGCGACTGGTAAAGGCTGTGGCCATCTCGACATAGCAACAGGACAGGCCGAAATTGAAGGGCCACAGGGAATTGCTCTGTCCCCAGGCAACCAGGTCGCTCAACTTGCCGAACAGGACATTTTCCTCGACAGCCTTTTCAAAGCTTTCGGATTCCAGGTTTCGAGCCTTTATGGCCACGCTCTCTTGCCTGTCCGGCATAAACTAAGTGCTCCCTACAGCATGACTAACTTAAGTTGATCAGTCTGCCTCTGGATGGTCAATGTCAGTTCCTCATCCGGGCATTCTCTCCCGGCAAAGCCGGTCATCGGGATGCTTTACCTCAACGGAGTAACACGGAGGCGCGATCCCGCTTCTGTCTGAAGGTGCGCCAGTCCAGAGCACCGAGGCGCCAGAGATACAGTAACGCCACCAGCAAAATAACAATAAAGACCAGGGCCTCGATGAATCCGGCCCAGCCTGTTTCCCGAACAGCTACAGCCCAGGCGAACAGAAATACCGCTTCCAGGTCAAAAATGACAAAAAAGATGGCAAAGAGATAGAAAGGGATCGGCACATGGTACTGTGCGCTGCCCACAGGAACGATGCCGCACTCATAGGGCTCGCCCGTCGCCCGAGCATTGCGCCTGGAACCCAGAAAATAGGGGCCGGCCAGCATCAGGGAAATCAGTCCGATCACCAACACCAGAAACAGAACCAGCGGCCATAGGTGTGTAATCAGGGAAGCGCCATAACTCACGTGTAGATCACCCTCTTTGGTATCAGTTATTCATGCAAAAAGTGGATTTGCTAAATGTGCTGAGCTTTAAGAAATATCGGGTACAACCTGCACACAATCCCGTCTTGGGGGGTACATCTGTATGGGTGGCAACAGTGTATTGCATTGGCAGGTTTTTACAACCGAATCTTCCGGGAGGTCCTTTTGGACATCAGATTCAGGACTGACTGGACCCGGGTGGCGGCAATCAATAGGGTAGCTCAATACGGGTTGGCCGCCCTGGCGGCCGGCAAGAACTGATTCGGGCATTTAGTAGATGCGAAATCGGGGGAGTATTGGTTATACTTTCCCCGGTGGATTCTGGAATTGTCGTTCTTGCCTGCTTCTTGCGACTGGACACTTTGGTCAAACTCGAAGACAGGTCGATTGCTTCTCCAGCCCTACATGTAATCCAAATACTAACCAACCTGGCCTGACCAATAATAAAATACCTCCTGGAGACCAACCATGCTTCGTTCCATCGATGCTGATGACTACATGTCGATAAATCCGGTAACTTTTACTGTCGAAACCGATATTTTTGACGCCATTCATGTACTTCTGCAGAGAAAATTGTCCGGGGGCACAGTAATTGACGAGGAAAACCACATCGTTGGTGTAATCTCCGAAATGGACTGTCTCAAGGCAATTATCAATACCAGTTACTATCACGAAGGTGGCGGCAAGGTGGGTGATTACATGACCAGCAAAATCGAGTCCCTGCCCAGGCACTTGAACCTGGTTGATGCCGCCGAGGCCTTGCTGAAACACAAACGTCGCCGCATGCCCGTGGTGGAGAACGACAAATTTGTCGGTCAGATCAGTGCCAGGAGTATCCTCCAGGCGTTCAAGGATTCCTTTGTTGAGCACGACGTCACCGAGGACGAAAAGACCTACTGAACCGGTAGCCAGCTGATGCCATCAGTGTCGACTGCTGACGTGGTAGTCGGCGCTGCAGTAAGGTGTATCGTTTTCGATAATCGTCTCGCCTGCGGGTAGTGATTCCTGGCAGGGTCGAGGACGGAACTCTTCTAGGGCCTGTTAACACTAATTGGATTGACGTTGTTGAGTCTAAAAATTCACCAATCAAGGCGCGAGGAGTGTAGTTTGGTTACTCCAAATAAGCGACGAGCAACGCTGAGTGGTGATTTTTTAGACTCAACCCGGAGGGCTGG
>QJWQ01000142.1 GCA_003235325.1 Gammaproteobacteria bacterium
CACGCCGAGGAGATGCTGGCCCTCACCGGCGCCTGATCAGCAGCAAATATTGGCACTATTAACTTGGCAACCGTTTATTCGAAATTATTAACTCGGCGAGCTTTTATGCAGGGTTAATGCGGCACATGGATGTGCCGCCATCGGCCGTAGGCCAATGCAAGCCCTTAAAATACAAGGAACTTCGCACAGTTCCGCAAGAATTTTAAGGGCGTGCAACTAAATAGGCAGGAAGCCTATTTAGTTGCCGGGTTAATAATAGCTACTTGGGCTTGACGTAAAGAACCAGGCTGTGACCGACGATGCGGTAACCGTACTGGTCGGCGATTTTCTTCTGCAGACTCTCGATCTCATCGTTGTGAAACTCGATCACCTTGCCGGTCTCGGTACAGACCATGTGATCGTGGTGTTGCCCGCTGTCGACCTCGTAAACCGCAGGACCGGAGTCAAAATTGTGGCGAATCACCAGTCCGGCAGACTCGAACTGGGTCAGAACCCTGTAGACCGTGGCAATACCGACGTCCTCGCCGCTTTCAATCAGTGCCCGGTAGACGTCTTCGGCACTCATGTGGCGCTGGTCGTTGTTTTCGAGGATCTGCAGAATTTTGACCCGTGGCAGGGTTACCTTCAATCCCGCCTTGCGCAGTTCCTGATTCTCCGTAGGCATTGTCGACCGGCCCCTTCTCTCTGGTAGATTGAACAGGTATTATCCGCGTTCGCTGAAAAGACTGGAACCCTTAATGTCACTGAAAACAATCCAACCGCTGGTCCTTGTCGCGGTACTTGCCCTGAGTGGTTGCTCCTACTTCCAGTTTCCCGGTGTCTACAAGGTTAATGTCCAGCAGGGCAACATCATTACCCAGGAAATGGTCGATCAGTTGAAACCCGGCATGACCAAGTCCCAAGTCCGTTACGTCATGGGCACACCCCTGATTGCCGATACCTTTCACCAGGATCGCTGGGACTACTTTTACAGTCTCAAACGGGGTAACGGCGACGAAATCCGGGAGCGTCTGATCATCCTGTTCGACAATGGCGTCCTCACCGGTTTCAAGGGGGATTTCATTCCTTCCAGCGAGGTTTCTCCCGAAGAGAAAAAACCCACCGGTCGCCTGGAAGAAGCCATGGACAAGGGATTGCTGGATGAGGACATTCCGGAACCGGCAAACGAACCGGAGTAGGCTGCAACCCGGATCAGCCCTGCCCTGCCCGCTCCTTGCGGGCCTTGTCGGCGCGCTGTTTGCGCACCAGTTTCGGATCGGCAATCAGCGGCCGGTAAATTTCCACCCGGTCACCCGGTTGCAGGATATAGTCCCCCGGGAGCGCCAGCCCCTTGGTACCCAGCAACTGGCCAAAAATACCCATGGCGGCCGTCGCAGGATCAATTTCCGGAAAATGGTGCACGATATCGGACAACTTCACCGCCGCCAGGGCCGTGGTTCCGGGCTTTACCTTTAACTCGATGATCTTCTGTTTCTGCGGCAGCGCGTACGCGACCTCAACTTTTATCAATTCACTGGACTGATCCACGTTCAGACTCCATAGATATAGCTCGCCCGCTCGGTCATCGCGGCCACCATCTTGTTGGCGACCCGGGCAAACAGGCTGGAGGCAGCCACACCCAGCAACCGGCTGTTGGGTTCGAACTCCAGTTCCAGTGTCACCTTGCAGGCATTGTCGGACAGGGGAATAAAACACCAGCGGCCGCTGAGCTTTCGAAACGGGCCACTTTCCAGGTTCATGCCAATTTCCCTGGTGGGCACCAGGCGGTTGCGGGTCACCAGAGAAGTGTGAATCCCTTTTTTGCGCAAATCCAGCCTGGCCACCATGTAGTCACCGCCCTGCTCGATGATCCGGGCACCGACGCAGCCATCCAGGTACTCCGGATAGGCCTCGACGTCATTCACCAACTGATACATTTTCTCCGCCGGAAAACCGATCAGGGCACTGCGGTTGATCGAGGTCATCATCTCAGAAAAAGGTTTTGTACAGACCGATAACCAGGATCACCGCCACCGCCACCGGCGACAGGTAGCGCAGCACCCGCAGCCACAGTGTCAGCAGCACCGGCGGATCGTCACCGATGGCGGAGAACACCTCGGCGGGCTTCATCAGCCAGGCGACAAAGATGGCGATAAAAAGCCCGGTCAGGGGCAACATGACCCGCGCGGTGAGAAAATCCATCGACTCAAAGAAGTTGAAGCCGAACAGGCGGTGATCTTCCCAGACATTAAACGACAGCACCGTACCCAGGCCGACAATCCAGGCGATCAGGCCGAGCAACAGGTTGGCGGTAATCCGGTTGCAGCGCCCGGTCTCGATCAGCCAGGCCACCGCCGGCTCAATCAGCGAAATCGACGAGCTCCAGGCCGCCACGGTCACCAGTAAAAAGAAAAGAGTGCCGAAAAACAGGCCGCCGGGCATATTGCCAAAGACCACTGGCAGGGTTTCAAACAGCAGCCCCGGGCCGGCATTGGCAGACACGCTGGGGTTGGCAAAAACAATGGGGAATATCGCCAGGCCCGCCAGCAGGGCCACCACTGTATCCAGAAAGGCGACGGTGACCACGGTCTTGCCAATGGGCGCATGCTCCGGCATATAGGCACCGTAGGCCATGATGGCGCCCATGCCGAGACTGAGGGTAAAAAAGGCGTGACCCATGGCTTCCAGGACACCGCCCCAGGTCAGATTTTCGCTGCGAAAGCTGAACAGAAACGTCCACCCCTGGTAAAAGTCCCCTTCCCGGGCACTGAATACCAGCAGGATTACCAGCAGCACAAAGAGCAGGGGCATCAACACGCGCACCGCCACCCCCAGGCCCTTGGTGACGCCGCCAATAACCACGCCCATGGTCAGCAACATGAAAATGGTCTGCCAGAAAATCAGTTTTTTCGGACTGGCCAGCAGGTCCGCGAACAGCGCCGACGCCTCGGGGCCATCGGCGCCATGAAGGGTGCCGCTACCCATTTCGATAATGTAGTTGAGGGCCCAGCCGGCAATCACCGCGTAATAGGACAGGATCATCAACCCGGCGATGACCCCGAGCCAGCCGATGCTGTTCCAGGCCCCATGCAGGCCGGCGTCACGGGTAATGCTTTTCATGGCGTTTATAGGGCTCATGCGACCCTTGCGACCCAGCATCACCTCCGCCATCATTACCGGCACCCCCACCAGCAGGATGCAGCCCAGGTAGACCAGAACAAAGGCACCACCGCCGTTCTCACCGGTGATATAGGGAAATTTCCAGATGTTGCCGAGACCCACCGCCGAGCCGGTGGCCGCCATGACAAAGGTCCAGCGGCTGGCCCAGGTGCCGTGCAATTTCCTGCGCGAATCGTTCATGAATCTCCCGTATACGAGTGCCTGCGAGCCTGATACCCGCGCGGCCAGTCGCCCTCCGGGGAGCGCCACGACCCCGGGCTCGAAGGGCGGGATTGTACTCTCTCGAGCACGTGAGCAAAACCACGGGCACGGCCGCAAAAACATAGGAAGTGTCGTCGACAGACCGTATAATCGCCGCCCATGGCAACTTCCTCGAACAAAAAAAAATCCGGCTCCGGCACCATCGCCCTCAACAAGCGCGCCCGCCACGACTATTTTCTCGAGGAGAAATTCGAAGCGGGCATTTCCCTGCAGGGATGGGAGGTCAAGAGCCTGCGGGCCGGCAAGGCGCAATTGACCGACAGCTATGTGCTGCTCAAGGATGGCGAGGCCTGGTTGCTGGGCGCCCATATCACCCCATTGCAGTCGGCATCGACCCATTTTGTCACCGACCCCGGCCGCACCCGCAAGCTGCTGCTCAACCACCGGGAACTGGACCGGCTGATCAAGGCCGTCAGTCAGAAGGGCTATACCTGTGTTGCCACCGCCCTGTACTGGAAAAGACACCTGGTTAAATGCGAAATCGCCCTGGCCAAGGGCAAGGCCGACTATGACAAACGGGAAACCCAGAAGGAAAGGGACTGGCAGATGCAAAAGCAGCGGCTGATGCGCCACTCGGCCTGAGTTCTCCTGACAAACTGAGTTCCCCTGACAACCTGAGTTCTCCTGACAATCCGCACACCAAGCCTGAAGTAAAAGCCGGCCTCCTGAACTTGCGCCCCTGAAACTGTCTAATTCACCAGTGGCATTGTGCTAGAATGCCGCGCTCTGCCGGCGTTCACCCTGTCGGCAGGCAACAGCATTCGGGGGCGCTCTGGATTCGACGCCGGCTACAAAACCCGAGGTGCATGCCGAGATGGCGACCAATCTCGTAAATCCCAAGTCGCAAACTATTAGTTGCCAACGACGACAACTACGCACTCGCTGCTTAATACCCAGTAGGGTGCCATCTGACCGGAGCCGTGCTCGTGCGTCCGGGACCTTCGGGTCACTCAGGTGTCATATCTCACGGGATCGCCATGACGCTTGTTCGGGGCCGATTGGTTAAAACCTAACCGGAATCGCAGTCGGTTTTCCCTGCCCATCGGGTAGCTCGCTGCTAAAACTAAAGATGCGGCTAAGCATGTAGAGCCGACGGTAGAGGGCTGACGGACGCGGGTTCAATTCCCGCCGCCTCCACCATTTCAACATTCAGCAAGGTGCTAAAAAGACCGAAAAATCCTGTAATTTTAACCAGTTACGGGATTTTTTATGCCTATAACGTCCTAAGAGCAACTAAAAAAGCCGACTTTTATAGCAGTACCCATAGTAGTATCATCACAGGAACCACCAAATCGGTACTACTAAAATGGCCCGTACTACCAAACCCCTGACCAACACGGAAGTCGCCAAGGCAAAGCCGAAAGCCAAGGTATATACGCTCTCGGATGGTGGTGGCTTACAGCTCCGCGTAAAGCCCAACGGCTCCAGAATCTGGCTATTGGACTATTACCGGCCATACTCGGGAAAAAGGACGAGCATCAGTTTCGGCTCCTACCCAAATATCGGGCTTGCGGATGCCCGAGCCAAACGGGACGAATCAAGGGCACTGCTGGCGAAGAACATCGACCCCAAGGAGCACCGGGACGAGTTGGCTAAGACCCAAAAGGAGGCTCACGGCAACACCCTGAAAAAGGTTGCCGCCGACTGGCTGGAAATCAAGAAGGCTTCCGTTACCCCGGAACATGCCCATGATTCCTGGCGCTCACTTGAGCTACACGTTTTCCCGGAGCTGGGTAGAGTACCGTTGCATAAGGTTACGGCAGTCAAGGCAATAGCGGCCATTAAACCGATTGCAGCCAAAGGGAGTCTCGAAACCGTAAAGCGACTGTGCCAGCGTCTGAATGAGATAATGACCTTTGCAGTAAATACCGGCTTGATCCCGTCCAATCCGCTCTCTGGCATCAACAAAGCATTTCAGGCCCCAGACAAACAGCACCAACCCACCTTGCAGCCCACCCGGCTCCCCGAGTTAATGCAGGCACTGTCCCGCGCCAGTATCCGGCTTACCACCCGCTGCCTGATCGAATGGCAATTGCATACGATGGTACGCCCAGGGGAAGCCGCTGGAACTCGATGGGATGAAATAGATTTTGAAAATCAGGTTTGGAACATCCCCGCCGAGCGAATGAAAAAGCGAAAGGCCCATACTGTGCCTTTGACATCCCAGACAGTGGCCCTGCTTGAAGTTATGAAACCCATCAGCGCGCGAAGCGATTTTGTATTTCCCTCTGACAGAAACTTCAAAACCCATACGCACCCCCAAACCGCCAATATGGCCTTAAAGCGCATGGGTTTTAATAAGCAACTGGTAGCACATGGGCTACGATCTTTGGCCAGCACATCCCTGAACGAACAAGGGTTTGACCCAGAAGTGATAGAATCCGCTCTCGCCCATACCGGCAAAGACCAGGTAAGCAACGCCTACAACCGCGCTCAATATATTCAACGCCGGATTCCCTTGATGGTTTGGTGGAGCAATCATATTGATCAAGCTGCCACCGGCAACCTTAGCTTGACCGGCACGGCGAGCCGTCCAAGGCTCACGTCCTGAACTGCCTCAGCCGCCTGGAACAGCCGCAGCGACCGCAGCCGCTGAAGACACCCCCGGCACTTCGGCTGGTGACCGAGCCGCGAGCCGATACCGCCCGCTATGACAACCTGCGGAGAGTGGACGATGAACGCTGAATTGCCACGCTGGCGGAGCAATCGTCTCCCGCCTACCAGAATGCACAACCGGTACTGGAGATGCTGCTGAAGGCCGAATCGTCCGAGCGCGAGGTCCGATCGATCAACTACCCGATGAAAATCGCCCGGTTCCCGGCCTACCGGGATCTCGCCGGCTTCGATTTTAGCCAAAGCCCGGTGGATGAGGCGCTGGTCAAATCGCTGCACCGTTGCGAATTCATCGAGGACGCGAACAACATGGTGCTGGTCGGCGGCCCCGGTACCGGCAAGACGCATCTGGCGACCGCCATCGGCGTACAGGCCATCCAGCACCATCGGCTCCGGGTACGCTTCCTGTCCACCGTGGAACTGGTTAATGCGCTGGAGCAGGAAAAGCAGGACGGCAAGCCCGGCGCATCGCCAACCGGCTGATGCACACCGACCTGGTCATCCTCGACGGGTTGGGATACCTGCCGTTCAGTCACGCCGGCGGCGACTTGCTGTTCCATCTGATCAGCAAACTTTACGAACGCACCAGCATTGTCATCACCACCAACCTGAGCTTCGCCGAATGGTCCACGGTGTTCGGTGACGAGAAGATGACGACTGCGCTACTCGACCGGCTAACCCATCACTGCCACATACTGGAAACTGGCTACGACAGCTATCGGCTCAAGCAATCGACAACAACACAGGAGAAAACCCGCAGCAAAAAACCAAAATCTACGCCATAATCCGGCATTTGGGGTGTAGACGAATATAAACGAGTAATAATCGGACACAGATTTATGTACACCCCCTTTTAGCGGCTAGTATGAGAGAGTTCGCTCAGATGGCGGAACTAAATCGCGGTTACCCTAACCGATCGGCAGCGAGGTGTTGCTGACCACCTGCCGTAACACAAAGCTGGAATGCACCCCCGACACCCCATCGATGCGGGTGATCTTGTTCAGTAGCAGTTCCTGGTAGGCATCCATATCTTTGACGATCACCTTGAGCAGGTAGTCAGCATCCTGGCCGGTGATCAGCAGGCATTCCAGCACCTCCGGTAGAGCGCGCACGGTGGCGTCGAAACCTTCGAAACGCTCTGGGGTGTGGCGGTCCATGGAGATCTGGATCACCGCCAGCAGTGTCAACCCCAGCTTGCGCGCGTCGACAATGGCGCGGTAGCCAGTGATCAGGCCACTTTCCTCCAGTGCGCGCACACGACGCAGACAGGGTGACTGCGACAGACCGATCCTTTCCGACAGATCCTGATTACTGATGCGTCCATCCTGCTGCAGTATCTCCAGAATTTTACGGTCGTAGCGATCCAACTGCATGAAGTCTCCTGAGCAAAAGCTTGGTTTTATTTTATTGCGCTGAAAATAGTTAAATTGATTTAATCTTGTGCAAGATATCTTTATATGCGCAACTTTGCAATAAAATAGCGCATCGATTTGCTTAGAATATTTCCGTCGGTTACCCACGGCGCAGCGAGCGACTTCTTACCCTGAAGCCGCCCGCTTACAGGGGCTTACCCGGCCCCAGGAAATGCCTCCACAAGAGGTACAGAAAGCGATCTTTTTAACCCCGAGGAACACAGCGTGAAATCGTTCGACCACAGCAAGTATCGTCCCGCTCCGGTGGTTGCCCTGCGCAATCGTCAGTGGCCCAGTCGCACCATTGAACAGGCTCCCCGTTGGGCCAGCGTTGATCTTCGGGATGGTAACCAGTCGCTGCTGGAACCGATGACCCCGGCACAGAAGAAGCGGATGTGGGCGTTGCTGGTTCGCCTGGGTTTCAAGGAGATCGAAGTCGGGTTCCCCTCGGCCAGCCAGCCGGATTACGATTTTGTCCGCTGGCTGATCGAGGAAAACCAGATTCC
>QJWQ01000019.1 GCA_003235325.1 Gammaproteobacteria bacterium
GGACGCGCCGCCACCGGAAGACATCAACCGGCCCAATCTGGTTTTTGACCCGGAAATCGCCCGCTCGGTCCGTCAAAAACTGGACCTGGTGGACGCCAGGCCAATTCTGGCCCTTTGTCCCGGGGCCGAATTCGGTCCGGCCAAGCGCTGGCCGGAACAGTATTACAGCGAGGTGGCTGCGTCGCGAATCGACGCTGGCTGGCAGGTGTGGTTGATGGGCTCGACCAGGGATCAGGACGTGACGGCAAAAATTGCCGGGGCATTGACCGGGCAACAGCGTCGCCATTGCCATGATCTCGCCGGTCGCACTGCCCTGGCGGAAGCCATCGATTTGCTCGGCAGTGCCGATGCCGTGGTCAGCAATGATTCCGGATTGATGCACATAGCCGCTGCCCTCAACCGGCCGATGGCGGTCCTTTATGGGTCCACCTCGCCCAAATTCACACCCCCCCTCAGCGATCAGGTGGCCATTCTCAACATTCCGGTTGATTGCGGGCCCTGTTTCCAGCGCCAATGTCCCCTCGAGCATCTGAAGTGCCTGTGGGGCGTTCCCCCGGACCGGGTGCTGGCGGCCCTGCAGGGTTTTGAGGCGAAACCGGTTGTTGTCGTCAATCCATCGGGACCGATCGCTGACTAAACGCCGGAATTTCTCTTTTCGATTCGTGGTTTTTGTCACTGAAATGCAGTAAGTTAGGCCCGGGCTTAAAGGCAGTGGGCACCAGGGCGGCAAAACAAAAGCATAAAATCAGCGTCCTGGACAGGATCAGATATGTGAAACTGGCATTTTGTCTCTTCAAGTATTTCCCCTATGGCGGCATGGAGCGCAACATGCTGGCCATAGCGTCGGCCTGCATCGAGCGGGATCACCAGGTGACTGTTGTCTGCCACCAGTGGCATGGTCCGGGACAGCGCTTCCTTGAGGTGATCAAATTGCCGGTGGCCGGGTTCACCAACGCCGGCAGGATGAAGGAGTTTGCTCAGCAGGTGATTACCTGGAGACGGAAAAACCCGGTTGACCTGCTGGTGGGGTTCAACAAGTTTCCGGGACTGGATATCTATTACGCAGCCGATACCTGCTTTGCCTACAGGGCGCGCCACGAGCGCAACTGGCTTTACCGGCAACTGCCCCGCAGCCGGCAATACATGGCTTTTGAACGTGCGGTGTTCTCGGTCGGCAGTCTGACCGAGATTCTCGAAGTTTCCACCGCCCAGCGACAGCGCTTTGTCGAATGTTATCAGACACCGGAACATCGTTTTCATACACTGCCCCCCGGCATCGCCCGCAACCGGGTCATGCCCGAAAACCATGAGGAAATCAGGCGAACGACCCGGCAGGCACTGGCCCTGGAAGACAACGTCAAGGTGCTGCTGACTATCGGTTCAGATTTTCAGCGAAAGGGGGTGGACCGGTGTATCAGGGCCTTGCCTGCCCTGAACCGGAAAGTCAAGCCGCTGCTGTTGTTGGTGGTGGGCAAGGGCCGTCCCGATAAAATGCATCAACTGGCCGACAGTCTCGGTGTCGGCAGTCAGGTGAGGCTGCTGGGTGCCAGGGACGATGTGCCGGCACTGCTGCAGGCGGCTGATGTCTTTCTGCATCCGGCCTACGAGGAAAATACCGGCAATGTCATCCTGGAAGCCGCCATTGCCGGCCTGCCGGTGGTGGCCACTGATGTCTGTGGTTACGCCCACTTCATCGAGGATTATCAGCTTGGCGCCGTCGTCTATTCCCCCTTTCAGGTGGAAAACCTGGTGGCCAAGGTCGCCAGCGTTCTCGACCGGGACCGGGACCACTGGCGTCATCAGGGGGCGCACCTGGCCAGCACCGGTGATATCTTTTCGCGGCCCCAGAGAGCCGCTGAATACATCGAGGCCATTGGAGCCAAACGTGGAATTTGTTGAACTTAGGGGTCCGGTCAAGGACCTCTGGTCCGGTGCTGATGTTTTTGCCCAAGCCCGGCGCCAACAGGGCAAGATTTTCAAGGACAAGGACGGCCGACGCACCCTGCGCTTCGAGTTCAACGGCAAGCGCTATTTTCTCAAGTTTCACAATGGCGTCGGCTGGCGGGAAATAATCAAGAACCTGGTCACCCTGAAATTGCCGGTAGTGGGTGCCCGGGATGAGTGGCTGGCTCTCAACCGACTCCGGGACGTGGGGGTCAACAGCATGATCGCACTCGGCTTCGGCGAACGCGGTCGAAATCCGGCGACTCGTGAATCGTTCCTGATTACTGCTGAACTGAAACAGACTGAAACCCTGGAAAACCTGGTGGCGGCCTGGCAGCGCGAAGGCGTTGACATTACCTACAAGCGCAAGGTACTGGCCGAGGTGGCGCGAATTGCCCGGACTATTCATGCTAACGGTATCAACCACCGGGACCTGTACCTGTGCCATTTCCTGGTGGGTGAGCCCGGGGCCAATCCGCTCAATTTTGACACCGAAATCCCGGTATTCCTGGTGGATCTGCACCGCGCCCAGATCAGGTCCTCGGTGCCGCGGCGCTGGCTGGTAAAAGATATAGGCGCACTTTATTATTCGGCACTCAACGTCGGATTTACCAGGCGTGATTTCCTGCGATTCCTGCGGGCTTACTACCAGAAACCGCTGCGACAGCTGCTGGCCAGTGAAGCCGGTATACTTCGGGCCGCGTCCAGGCGGGCCATCCAGATTCACCGGCGGGATTTTGGACAGGTTCCGGTATTGCCCCTGGGCATGCCCTGACGTCCTGGTCGGTATTATTTTTTGCCACTGTTGAAACAGCACCCATGTCCCTGTGAGGCCGGCTGATGGATATCAGCGTGGTCATACCTGCCTTTAATTATGCCGAGTATGTGGGCAGGGCTATCGATTCGGTGATGGTTCAAACCGGTGGTGACTTCGAGGCGGTTGTCGTCGATGACGGCTCCAGCGACGAAACGCCCGCGGTGCTGGAGCAGTACCGGATGCGCTTTCCCAACGGGCTGGTCAGTGTCCGTCAGCTGAACGCCGGCGTCTCAGCGGCCAGAAACCGCGGTATCGACCTGGCTTGTGGCGAGTTCGTATTGTTTCTCGACGCCGACGACCGGTTGCTGCCGGGCGGCCTTGAACTATTGATGGCTGCCAGTCGGCGTCAACCCGACGCCGACCTGATCATTGGCGGGCGCCAGGTTGACACCGGTCGCAGAATCAAACATCGGTACAATCACCAGTTGCCGCGAGATCGAGCAGCCCGGTTCATGGCATCCCTCGAAAACAGGATTGATATTTGCAACGGCTGTTTTATGGTGCGTCGAGCGGTGTTGGAAAACATCCGATACCCCGAAAAAATGCACAATATGGAGGACCCGGTGTTTCGCGGCCTGCTGTTCGCCAACCTCGATGCCAGCTGTTTTCCGGACCCGGTGATGGTTTGCTTTCGCCATCCCGGCAGCCTGCGTTATGACACCACCACCCTGGACCAGAACGTCGAAACGGCGGTGGGCGCTCTGTTTGACCACCCTAAAATGCCTCCCGAATTCAACTACCTGAGAAACCGCGTGGCGGCGGATCACTACCTCGGTATCTACCGGCGCCTGATGGACGCCGGCCGGTTCCGGGAGGCGCTGGTCTGTTACAAGCGAGCACTTTCATTGCAGCCGGGGGCGGCCCTGCGTTTTACCTACCTGAGCAAGGCACTGCGGGGCTGGATTAAAAACAGGAAAAGTGAAGACCCGGCCGCTGACCGGGGACTTAAATAACAAGGTATTTCAAAACCGGGGCCGCTGTCCGGGGACAAGGTCGATGCCCCGCCGGCAAATAACAAATCAGGTCGATTTATCATTCAGGAGCGAACCGGCCGCTTGCGGTTATGCCGTGCCAGCAGCACATCGTACAGTTCCCGGCTTCGGGGCAGCAGCGACTGGTCCGTTATGCCTGATTTTTCCCGGTAAAGATCAATAACTTTTTCCAGTGACCACTGGGACAGGCCCACCTGGTGACAGGCCAGGGTGAAGCGGGCGATATCCCTGGCCCGGGGCTTGACCGCGGTTTCAGGACTAAAAGTTTTGGCGCCATCGAAGTCGATCAGGTAGAGCCGCCTTTTGTCCTCGTGCCAGAGCAGGTTGCCAAACTTGAAATCTCTGTGGACGATGCCGGCAGCGTGCAATTCGGCCATCAGTTCCAGGCTTCGGGCGACCAAATGATGCTCGGAGAAATAATCGGCAGTTTGCCCTGTTTTCGCCCAGTGGCGCAGATCGGTAAAACCATCGAGATTTTCCGTGAACAGAAAAGAGCCGTCACGGTGTCCGGCCCGGCAGATGAAATAGGCCAGTGGCATCGGGGTCGGAAATTCCCGGTCGCAGAGTTTGCGCGTCAGGACAAACACCGAGGCTGACTTGTATCTTCCCAGACGCGCCAGCAAGCGCTGACTGCCGCGCTTGATGGGATAGTGCTTGCAAAAAACCGGTTCAGTGTCCCCGGTCGCGGAAGGCAGCTTCTGGACACTGGTATTTAGCCAGGTGCCGTGTTTTTCCGCAGCTGCGATGGCGCCAAACCAGGCGGCCGGATCGGTATTTTGCAGAAAATCCCAGACAGCAGAATTTTCCAGGCACTGGCCATGGCCAAAGGCAGACCGGATCTCCCGGTAACTCATGCGCCGGCGGGCTGGAGCAGCGTCAGTTTGTCACCGATCTTGGCTGTGATGGCGTCCCTAACCAGATCGACATCCAGTGAGCTCATGCAGCGGTAGTGGCCGTAACAGTGCTTGGTGGAGCAGCCTTCCTCGCAGGGAATGCGGCCCCGCAGTACCTGGGTGGTGGCGCCCAGGGGGCCCCAGATCTTGTCGTTGGTGGGACCAAAAAAACAGACGGCGGGAATTTTTGCTGCCGAGGCCAGGTGGGTCGGGCCACTGTCATTGCCGATAAACAGGCTGCTCATCTGCTGCAGCGCCAGCAATTCGCCGAGGGACAGCTTGCCCACCAGATTCCAGCAGGGCAATCGGGTTTTGCCAAGAATCTCCCCCACTTTCTGCTGGTCGATTTTACCGGCTCCGGTAAATATAACCTGGCAACCCCGGGCCGATAGCCAGTCGGTGAGTTCGGCAAAGTAATCGGATGACCAGAGCTTGTAGAGCTTGGTGGCGCCGGACTGGATCGTCACCAGGGGTTTTCCGGCATCGATGCCGTTTTGCTGAAGTACGTTTTTAACGGCGTCGTCTAATCGGCTATTGTGCAGCAGGTCGGGATAATCCGCCGGCGGACACAGGCCACCGAAAAAATCACTGATGGCCGCGTAGTGGTAATATTTGTGGGGATCTGTGTGATCAATCGGAATAAAGGCGTTGTAACAGCCTTCCCGTCGGGTTGGCATCGGGCTGACCCGCACCGGCGCCCCCGAGGCCCAGGTCAACATGCCGGAGGTGATTTCACCCTCGATATCAATGGCCAGCTCCGGGCGAAATCGCCTCAGTTTGCCAATAGTGGCCAGTCCGATTCGAGTCTTGTCCCAGGCGTAGCCGGCATCGAACTGGTGGCGATCGAAATAGAGGATATCCGCCCTGAGTTCGACGTTATCGACAATGTCCCTGTAGCGGCTGTCGACCACCAGTAGCTTGTGCGTGGCCAGAGATTGCTTTAACAGAAGTTGAATCGGCAGCAGGGAAATCAGCAGATTGCCCAGATGCTTGGTTGGCATCAACAGCAACAACCGGTCGCATTCGGTAAAAGCATCTATAACCTGTTCGCCGGATTTATTGTTCATCTTTTTCTTTCAGCGTTACCAGATTGTATGGAGGCTTATCCCCGGTCGCGGTTGTGACCGGGTGCTGCAAAAGCGTTGCGGCAGTATAACAGTTGCCTTGGGTCCGTGCATGGTGGCCAGGGGTGCCGGGTAGCGGCTCAATGGCCTACAACAGCGGGGCCATGGGTAGTATGATGCGCTACGTCACGGCTGCCGCTTGGGATGGATTTAAACGGGCTTCGCCCCAGTCGTGAAAACGGGCAACTCCGGGCAATAATCTGTTGCGAACAATAAAAGGGTATTTATGAAAGTATTGGTAACCGGTGCGGCAGGATTTATCGGTGCCCACGTGGCAATCAAATTGTTGCAGCGGGGCGATCAGGTATTCGGTATCGACAACCTCAATGATTACTACGACGTGTCACTCAAGGAGGCCCGGCTTCAACATATTGGCGACCAGGCTGCCGGTCGGGGGGGTGAATTCCAGTTTCAACGCCTGGATGTGGCCGACCGCAAGGGCATGGAAAGCCTGTTCGCCCGGGAAGGTTTTGACCGGGTCGTGCATCTGGCAGCTCAGGCCGGGGTGCGCTACTCCCTGGAAAATCCCCATGCCTATATCGAGGCCAATATCGTCGGTTTTATGAATATCCTGGAGGGTTGTCGCCACCATGACATTGCCCACCTGGCCTATGCGTCTTCCAGTTCGGTCTACGGTGCCAACAGGGCATTGCCATTTTCCGTTCACGATAACGTCGATCATCCCCTGTCGCTGTACGCGGCCAGCAAGAAGGCCAACGAACTGATGGCCCATACCTACAGCCATCTCTATGGCATACCCACCACCGGCCTGCGCTTTTTCACTGTCTACGGACCCTGGGGCCGGCCCGACATGGCTCTTTTCAACTTCACCCGCAATATACTCGCCGGCAAGCCCATCAATGTTTTCAATTACGGCAAGCACCGGCGGGATTTTACCTACGTCGACGACATTGTCGAAGGCGTTGTTCGAGTACTGGACCGGGTAGCCCAGGCCAATCCGGACTGGCGTGGTGAAGATCCTGATCCGGCTACCAGCAATGCACCCTGGCGGGTCTACAACATCGGCAACAGTCAACCGGTGGAACTGCTGAAGTATATCGAGGCCCTGGAAAAGGCCCTCGGCATCAAGGCCAAAATGAACCTTCTGCCACTGCAGCCCGGGGACGTCGAGGATACCTTTGCCGACGTCGATGCCCTGGTGGAGGATATCGGTTACCGACCCACGACGTCGGTTATTGACGGTATTGATCGTTTCGTAAGCTGGTACAGAGAGTTTTACAATTGCTGAGATTGTCAGTTTCCGGCAAATCAAATACCTATAACAAGAGGATGCCAGAGTGAAAATAACAGTGATCGGAACCGGTTATGTCGGTTTGGTGTCCGGTGCCTGCTTTGCCGAAATGGGCAACCGGGTCACCTGTGTCGACGTCAATGCCGACAAGGTGGCGCGGTTGCGTGGTGGTGAAATCCCGATTCACGAGCCCGGTCTCGATGAGGTGGTGCATCAGACCTTCGCAGACGGCCTGCTGACATTCACCACCTCCCTGCCCGAGGCCATGAGTGACACCGAACTGCTGATGATAGCGGTGGGCACGCCGCCCGGGGAGGATGGATCGGCGGACCTCAGCCATGTCCTGGCCGTGGCCGGGGAAATTGGCCGGCACCTGCAGAAATACATGGTCATTGTCGATAAATCAACCGTTCCGGTGGGAACCGCGGACCTGGTGCGGGAAGCAGTGCAAAAACAACTGGATGCCCGCGGTGTCAGCATTGTCTTCGACGTGGTCAGCAACCCGGAATTTCTCAAGGAAGGGTCGGCGGTGGCCGACTTCATGCGTCCCGATCGTATTATCGTCGGCGCCAGTTCGGAACGGGCGCGACGCTTGATGGAAAGCCTGTACGCACCCTTTTCCCGAACCCGGGACAAGATTATCTTCATGGGTATTCGCGAGGCGGAAATGGCCAAGTATGCCGCCAACTGCATGCTGGCCACCAAAATCTCGTTCATGAACGAAATAGCCAATCTCTGCGAGCGGCTCGGTGCCGATGTTGAAAGCGTGCGCAAGGGCATCGGTTCGGACAGGCGCATTGGTTACGATTTTATCTACCCCGGTTGCGGCTACGGCGGCTCCTGTTTTCCCAAGGACGTCAAGGCCCTGATCAACACCGCCAAAAAATCCGGTTTCGAACCGTTGCTGATGAATGCGGTGGAGGCGCGAAACGAACAGCAGAAACGTACCCTGTTCGCCAAACTGGAAAAACATTTCGGTTCGCTGGAGGGCAAAACCATTGCGGTCTGGGGGCTGGCGTTCAAGCCGGATACCGACGACATGCGCGAGGCGTCATCGGTGGTCCTGATCAACCAGTTGATTGCGGCGGGGGCCAGGGTCAGGGCCCACGATCCCATTGCCGGAGAGACCGCACTGCTGGAGTTTCCGTCCCGGTGGTTCGAGGAGGGGCTGCTGACTCTGGTGCAACATCAGTACGACGTGCTGGACCAGGCTGATGCCCTGGTGCTGGTGACCGAGTGGAAACAGTACCGGCAACCGGATTTTGACCTTATTGCTAAAAACCTCAGGGTTATTGTCGACGGCCGCAACCAGTATGACCCGGTTCAGTTGCGGGAACTGGGTTTTGCCTATTATGGTGTTGGCCGCTAGCCCGTTGCCGGCAACGGCCCGGCAGGGAACAGGGGCAGCTTTCGTGTTAATATCCTCGAAAAAAAGGGGGATCCGGCCATGCTGAACTTCGCTCAAATACGCGCCACCCAGGTCAATCAGGAGCCCTATCCGTACATGGTGGTGCAGGATTCCATCGCGGCATCTTCACTGGCCGAGGTCGTGGATGATTTCCCCGTTATTCATTACCCGGGCAGTATTCCGGTGCAGGAAGTGGACTATGGCCCCGGATTTAAAAAATTGATGGAGGACCTGGAGGGTCCGGAATTCCGGGGGTTGCTGGCGGAAAAGTTCGGCGTATCGCTGGATGGCAAGCCGATCATGACCACCGTCAGGGGCGTGATGCGGGAGAAAGACGGCCGCATTCATACCGATTCCAAAACAAAAATCATCACGGTTCTGCTCTACTTCAACGAGTCCTGGCCAAGTGACGGTGGTTACCTCCGCATCCTTCGGGATAATGACCTGGAGAGCTACGTCGAGGAAATCCCGCCCAAACTCGGCACCATGGTGGTGTTCAAGGTCACCGACCATTGCTGGCACGGCCACAAACCCGTGGTCGGCAAGCGGTTGTCGATCCAGATGAATTACCTGACCGGGGACGCCGCTCTGGGCAAGCACCAGTTTTTTCATCGCATTAGCGCCAGGCTAAAAAAATTATTCAAAAAAAAACACGGCTAGCCAGCGTGACCGAGGGGGGACTACCCCAATAATGAAAGTCTTGATAGTCAAATTGACCTCCATGGGCGATCTGGTGCAGGCATTGCCGGCGGTCACTGATGCCGCCCGTGCCCTGCCCGAGATCCGCTTCGACTGGGTCGTGGACGAGGTATTTGCGGAAATTCCGGCCTGGCATCCGGCGGTCCACCGCGTGATCAAGACGGCCCATCGACGCTGGCGGGCAGGTTTTAGAGACTCCATTCGAGGCGGCGAGCTCAAGTCATTCTTCGCCAGCCTTCGGGCCGAGCACTACGACATTGTCATCGATGCCCAGACCAACCTGAAAAGCGCACTGGTCACCGCCTGTACCCGCGGTCCGAAACACGGCCCCGATCGCCGGTCGGTTCGGGAATTTCCCGCCAACTGGGCCTACAACCACCATTACCCGCTGCCTGTGGAGCAGCTGGCGGTGGACCGCTGGCGGCAACTGTTTGCCACCGTGCTCGGTTATCAGCAACCGGACACGGCGCCGGATTTTGGCATCGAGGATCACGATTGGCCGGTCCTGGACTGGCTGCCGCAACAGCCCTATCTGGTCTTTGTAGCCAATGCCAGCTGGCCGACCAAGTACTGGACCGACGGCAACTGGCGGCAATTGATTGCACGGGCCGGGGCCGAGGGTTACCGGGTGCTCTTGCCCTGGGGGTCGGAACTGGAGCGACAAAAAACCGAACCCCTCGCCGAGGGCTTTAAGCACGCACAGGTCCTGCCGCGGTTGCGTCTTGGCGAGGTCGCCAGTCTGCTGCTGGGCAGTGCCGGGGCCGTCAGCATGGATACCGGGCTGGCCCACATTGCCGCCGCTCTGGACGTGGCCACGGTTACCCTCTACGGCCCCACTGATGCCGGGCTTATCGGTGCCACCGGCGGCCATTCCGTCCATGTGGTCGCCACCGGCTTTGATTGTATTCCCTGTTACAAGCGCCAGTGCCAGACGGGTGACTACCGGGGTCCGGAAGCCCAGTGTCTGAAAGGCATCGACCCGGACCAGGTCTGGACCACCCTCGGCAGGATTATCGCAGACAAGAATAATATGGGGCTGAATCAGTAATGCCGGAAGACATATCACGGAATTCAGCACGGTCGAACCACAACCCTCAGGTACACAACAATGAAGCTCGAATGCCCGAGATTTGACAAGGCTCAGGTGCTTGTCGTCGGAGATCTGATGCTGGACCGATACTGGTACGGCAGTACCAGCCGCATTTCACCCGAAGCACCGGTGCCGGTGGTCAAGGTGGGTCAGCGAGAAGATCGCATTGGTGGCGCCGGCAACGTTGCCCTGAACATTGCTTCCCTTGGCGGTGGCGCCTCGTTAATCGCCGTCGTCGGCAAAGACGAGGCTGCGGAAGCATTGAGTCTGCGCCTCCATGCCGCCGGCATTCACTGCGATTTCCAGGTGTCCGAAACCCGGCCCACGATCACCAAACTGCGGGTTATCAGTCGCAGTCAGCAGTTGCTGCGACTGGATTTCGAGGATGCTTTTGGCAATGAGGACACCACCCTGTTTGAGGAGAAAACCCGGTCGCTGCTGGACCGTGTCGGCGCGCTGGTGCTGTCGGATTATGCCAAGGGCGGGCTTGGCGACCCCCAGCCCCTGATCAGTGCCGCGCGCCAGCAGGGTATCCCGGTACTGGTGGATCCCAAGGGCACGGAGTTTTCCCGGTACCGGGGCGCTACCCTGATGACGCCGAACCTGCACGAATTCGAAGGCGTCGTCGGTGCCTGCTCATCGGAACACGAGCTGGTGCAAAAAGGCCAGGCGCTGATGCAGCAACTGGAACTCGATGCCCTGCTGGTGACTCGAGGCGAACACGGCATGACCCTGATACGACCCGGGCAGCCGGAATTACACCTCCCGGCCCGGGCGCGGGAGGTATTTGATGTCACCGGCGCCGGCGATACCGTGATATCGGTTCTCGCGGCGTCACTGGCTGCCGGCGAATCGCTGCCGGAGGCCGTGGCACTGGCTAACATTGCCGCCAGCATTGTCGTCGCCAAGCTGGGTACGGCAACGGTAAGTGGTCCCGAACTGCGCCGGGCCATACAGCAGGACCAGGGGTCCGAGCGGGGTGTGCTGACCCCGGAACAACTGGCCATCGACCTGGAAGACGCCAGGGCTCACGGCGAGAAAATTGTTTTTACCAATGGCTGTTTCGATATCCTGCACGCCGGTCATGTCGGTTACCTGGAGCAGGCCCGAAAGCTGGGCGACCGGCTGATCGTGGCGGTCAACGGCGATGGTTCAGTCAGTCGCCTCAAGGGCGAGGGCCGGCCGATAAATCCTTTGGAGCGGCGCATGGCGGTACTGGCCGGGCTCGAAGCGGTGGACTGGGTTACTTTTTTTGATGAAGATACGCCGAGGGAACTGCTGCGGTTACTGAAGCCGGACATTCTGGTAAAAGGTGGCGATTACGACAAGAAATCGGTCGTGGGTTGGGAGATTGTTGAAAGCTATGGCGGCGAGGTCAAGCCCCTGGATTTTCTCGATGACCACTCCACCACGGCTATCGTCGAGAAAATCAGGAACCGCTGACAGCTCCCCGGCCGGTAACATCACAGTATCCGGCACTACTCGCACCGGTCGATAACTGAAGAGCCTTGCTTATGAAGCTGAATACAGAATTTGTCACTTTCCCGGAACGCCTGGACCGCACCCGGTTTGTCAGGGACCGGTTCCAGCAGTATCTGCAGGGTTCCGTGCTCGACGTCGGCTGTTTTGAGGCGCCGTTGCGAACCATGCTGCAGGGCGTCCAGTACACCGGCGTCGATATTGCCGGCAACCCGGATATTGTTCTGAATCTGGATCAGTGTGAAAAACTGCCCTTTGCAGACGGGGAATTCCAGTGCGTGATTTGCATCGAGGTCCTGGAACACCTGGATAACCTGCACAGATTGTTTGATGAACTGGTGCGGGTATCGAAAAACCACGTGATCGTTTCCCTGCCGAACTGCTGGAGCGATGCCCGGGTCAAGATTGAACGGGGCAAGGGTGCGTTTCTTCACTATGGTCTTCCCGTGGAAAAACCTATGGATCGACACAAGTGGTTTTTCAGCCTGTCCCAGGCCAGGGCTTTTTTTGAAGGCAAGGCCAGAGAACAGGACATTGCCATTGTCGACATGTTTATCAGTGAAAAACCCAGAAATGCCCTGGTGCGAGCCCTCAGGCGATTGAGATACCCTGGCGAGCGCTACCACAATCGCTACTCCCAGACTCTCTGGGTCGTCTATCAGAGATAGCCAGTTTCGCCTCCGCCATTCGGCGTCGGGCAATTGTCTATTCGGGGCTGTCGAAGCCCCGTCCTGTCTTATCCCCCTGGGATTCTGAAGCGCTCTCGACATTGGCTCTCAGGTGATCGGGGCTGATGGTGCCGATCACGGCGCTGCTGACTCCCGGGTGGGCGAAGATCATTTGAAAACTCTTGCGGACCGGGTCCTCACCTGCGGCCAGGGTGACGTGGCCACTGGCCAGGGCCTTCTTGATCAGCACGCCCTTGTGCTGGCGGTGGCAGTAATCAATGACCGGAATGTCCTCGTTCCGGGCCAGGTTCCAGGTCACCATCATCACGTCCGAGTGTGCCGCCGCCAGCAGACCGCCCCCAGGGGTCTTGGAGGACATGCCGATGGCCCGGATCTTGCCGGCCTTTTTCAGCTCGGCCAGGGTCTCGAGGGTGCCGCTGTCGCGGACGATGGCCTCATCGTTGCCGTCGGAGTGAATCAGAACGATATCAATGCAGTCGGTCTGCAGGCGTTTCAGGCTGCGTTCGATACTGAAGCGGGTATGTTCCGGAGAAAAATCAAACCTCGACTCACCGTTGTCAAATTCCTCCCCCACCTTGGAGCAGATCAGCCACTGGTGACGCTGGCCCCGAAGCAGGGTGCCGAGTCGTTGTTCGCTATTGCCGTAGGCGGGCGCGGTATCAATCAGGTTGATGCCCAAATCCCGGGCCAGGGCGATCAGGTTGCCGGCCTCCCGGTCATCGGGAATGCGGAATCCCCTGGGGTACTTGACCCCGACATCCCGACCCAGCTTGACCGTACCGAGACCGAGAATACTGACTGCCATGCCGGTTTTGCCCAGGGGGCGCCTCGACAGCATTTCAGGCATCCTCATCGGTGTTGCCAAAGGCCTCCTGCCAGGGTGTTTCCGCCAGGGGAGGCGCCGGCAGGTTGATTACGGGCGCCTGCTCACCCGAGGGACCGATACCTTTTTCATCCAGCAGTCCCAGCACTTCGGTGGCCAGGTTGGGTGACAGGGTCAGCTTGGTGGGCCAGGCGGCAATCAGGTTATCGCAGCCTTCAACCCAGGTGGCAAAAGCCTTGTCCGGCCGGGCGAAGTTACGCTGTCGGGGTTCAGCCCGCTGCACCGGCAGTGTTGCCCACCTGGCCTGACTCAGATCCACCCAGGGCATCAATTCGGCCAGTTCGACCTTGGCGGCTTTGATAACTTCCTGTGCTGTCTGGCTGGCGCCCTTTTCCGCCAGGGAACCGCCGAGATACCAGACCTGGGCCCCGTCCGCCATTGGATGGCTGGAAATGGTCAGTCGCGGTGTGGTATCGGTACCCAGGCAGTGACCATAGAATGTATGGGGATTGCGGTGCCAGACCATGACCTGTTGCAGGGGGCGAAGCTGCATCTGGGGTGACGTGGCGCCCACCACGTTGAGCAGTTCTTCGTTGCCCTGGCCGGCGCTAAAGATAAAACTCCTGCCATTGAGTAACAGCGACTCATGGCTACCGTGGGATTCCAGGCTGATCACACCGTTGGTGTTTCGATGCAGCGTCGTATGTTGCCAGTCGATCAGGTATATCCGGTGCCGGTAATTGCCGGCCAGGGCTTTGACGACGCTGGGTACATCCAGCACCATATCCACCAGCTTGTAGAGATTGCCCTTGAATCGGGGGTGGTCAAGCAGTGGCGGGCGAGCGTCCCTGCTCACCGGGTCTACCCGGCCGCGGGTGGCCTTGCTGGCGACAAACGTGGTGAAACGGGAGGTGACGCTGGCGCTGGACCAGAGATAAAAGTGGTCGCTGAGAATACGGGCGCCCGACAGGTTCACATCCCCCTCGCCGGCCAGGCAACGACGCCAGTGGTCTGGCATGTCGGCAATGGCCTCGGACGCCCCGGTAAGAGCTCCCCCCAGGGTATATTTGATGCCGCCGTGAATCATGCCCTGACTGGCGACCGTCTGGTCGCTTCCCAGTGCCTTGCTCTCCAGAAGTACGGCATTATAGCCGGTATTGCACAATCGATTGAGCAGCCAGAGTCCGGCGATGCCGCCGCCGATAATGACAATGTCGGTGTTATGAACGGTGTTTCTGGCCTCGGTCATCGGTCTTTGCCCGGTTATTATCAGCAACATTATAACGGTTTTCCCGGAAAAACTTTGTTATAACCGGCAAGCCGGTTATTCTGCTCCACGGGGGTATTATGACGTTTCGAATACTTTATTCACTGCTGCTATACCTGCTGACACCGGCGGTAGTGGTGCGTCTGCTGATACGGTCTCGCAGGGCTCCGGCTTACCGGCATCGCTGGGGAGAACGGTTTGGTTTTATACCTGGAGCCGTGAAAAAGCGTTACTTGATGGCGAAAGACCGGGACCCCTCTGCCAAGCCACCGTCACCGGTAATCTGGGTGCATTCCGTGTCTGTCGGTGAAACACTGGCCGCGGTGCCCCTGATTCGCCGTCTCAAGGCCAGTTATCCTGGCGGCTTGCTGGTAGTGACCACCATGACCCCCACGGGCTCGGACCGGGTGGTGGCAGCGTTCGGCGAAACGGTGCTGCATGTCTACGCGCCCTATGACCTGCCCGGCGCTGTCAGTCGGTTCCTGAAGACGATCAATCCGGATCTGTTGGTGATCATGGAAACCGAGCTGTGGCCCAACCTGGTACACGGGTCGGCTAAAAGCGGCGTCCCTGTGGTGCTGGCCAATGCCCGGTTATCCGAAAAATCGGCCAGGGGCTATTGCCGGGCGCGCTGGCTGGCAGCCCCCATGTTGCAGGAACTGGGCACCGTGGCTGCCCAGACTGTCGCCGACGGCGAGCGATTTACCAATCTCGGCTTGCCGGCCTCGACGTTGCAGGTCACCGGTAATATCAAGTTTGATCTGGAACTGGACGACAATGCCCGGGCTCTGGCGGCACAACTGCGGCAACAGTGGCAGGGCGAGATCGGCCGGCCGGTGTGGTTGGTGGCCAGCACCCATCGGGGCGAGGAAGAAATTATTCTCGAAGCTTTTCGGATTGTGCGTCAACACATTCCGAAATTGTTGCTGGTGTTGGTGCCGCGTCATCCGGAGCGATTTAACGAGGCGGCTGATCTCTGTCTGCAACTGGGGTTTGAACTGGTGCGCCGCAGTAGCGGACATGCCCCCCGTTCGGAGATCAATATCCTGCTTGGCGATACCATGGGGGAATTGCCGATTTTTTTTGGTGCCTGTGACCTGGCATTTGTCGGCGGCAGCCTGGTGCCGGTGGGTGGCCACAACCTGATAGAGCCGGCGGCCTGGGGTGTGCCGGTGTTGTCCGGACCGCATCTGTTCAATTTCAGCGAAGCGGCCAACCTGCTGCTGGCGGCCGATGCGCTGAAAATATGCACCACCGCCATTGAGTTGAGCCGAAACGTTGGCTATCTGCTGGGTGACGAGAAGGCCCGTCTGAAAATGGGTGAAGCCGGTCGCCAGGTCGCCGAGGCCAATCGTGGCGCCATGGACAAGTTACTTGCCGTTATCGAGGGACAGCTCAGCGCGAGAGCCGCCGCTAAAAATGCCTCAGCCACGAGCGCCGATGACCCGTAACCTGCTAGCCCTACTTGGCCCGCTGAAGAACAATAGTCGGGTCCAGCCAGGCATTGAGCTGGTAGATATCGTCCGGGCTCAGCAAGCCTGCAACCTGTTTTAGTTCCAACGTGCTGCCGATATAGTCATATCGGGCATTGGCGTAATCACGCCGGGCCTGGAACAGCACCCTTTCAGCCTGCAGGACATCGACAATATTCCTGGTGCCCACCTCGTACCCGGCCTTGGTTGCCTGTTGTGCACTTTCGGCGGAAGTTATCGCCTGTAGCCGCGCTTTTACCCTGGCCGCGTTGGTTAGTACCAGCAGGTGCAGGGACCGGGCCTGCTGAATGGTGTCCCGGCGCGTGGCCACCAGGTTTTCCTGGGCTTGAATTTGTTGCTGGCTGGCCTGGCGGCGCTCGGCGCTGATCAGGCCGCCGGTAAAGATCGGCATGCTCAGGGTAACGGCGACCGTGCGGGTGTCCTCATCCCTCAGTGAGGGAATGACAATGGCGTCGCCACTCAGGTTGGAGCCGTCGAACTCACTGTCCGAATCCGAGTGGGCGTAGCTGAGGGAGCCAGTAAGGGTCGGCAGGTGTCCGGACTTCTTTGCGGAAGCATTTTCCTGCGCTGCTTCCGCAGCGTATTCGGCAGCTTTGAGCAGATAATTATTGTTCAGAGCGAATTGCACCCATTCATCCCGGGCCGCAGGCTGGGGGTTTTCCACAGGAAAAGAGCCCAGCAATCCGGCCAGCTGCTGATGGCTCTGTCCGGTCAACACTTCCAGGGCCTCAAAGACTATATTCAGGGCGCCGCGACTCTCCAGGGTGTTTACCACGGCATTGTCGTAGGTGGCCTGGGCTTCGTGGACATCGGTGATCGGCACCAGACCAACGTCGAAACGCTGCTTGGTCTGTTCCAGTTGACGCTTGATGGCCTGCTCTTCGGCCATGGCTGTCGCCAGGTTCTCGCTGGCGCGAAGAACATCGAAATAGGCGGTAGCCACTCGAATGATAAGATCCTGCTGGTCGTAGCCGAATCGGGCCTGGGCCTGGTTGCTCAGGGCCGCACCCTGCTTGAACTGGAACCAGGCCGAAAGATCAAAAATCGGCTGGGCCAGGTTCAGGGAGTATGACTTGATTCTATTTTCGGTGTCCCCGGCCTGGCCCGAAGGAATCGGATTGGCGAGGTTGAAAACGGTGCTCGAGGTGCCGTCAGAATCGATTTCGGTATATTGGCCGCTGGCGGTAATCCGGGGCAACAGGGCGGAACGGCCGATGTTCTTTGATTCCTTGCCAGCCAGGTAACTGGCCCTGGCAGCACGCAGCCTCGGGTCGTTGTCCACCGCCTGGTCATAGATTTCAGACAGGGTATCCGCCGTGGTGATAACCGAATAGCCGCCGATGAGCAAACCGGCGAAAAAGAGTCCAATGGTCCTGTTCATGATTCCTTTGAGTCGCTTTTTTGAAGAATGGAGTGGCATTGAGGGCTGGCGTGCCCGCAGGCAGTGTAATACGCTTTAAACGGGCGATAATACAGAATAGAAACGGGGATGTCTGTTGGATTTAACCCTGGATTTTTAGAAAAGTTTCCCGCCAGCCTACTTTTAGACAAGAAGAAAACAGGGATTTTCGGATGTATGACAAAAACAGGTTTACTCGCGCGGACGTGAAAATCCTTGAAGAACAAACGGTTTTCCAGGGCTTTTTCGAGATGAGGGAATACCGGTTGAGCCACCGCCTGTTTGCCGGCGGCTGGTGCCGGCCGATAACCCGGGAGCTTTTTGTGCGGGGCTTGGCCGTCGGTGTACTGTTGTACGATCCTGAAAAGGACCTGGTGGGACTGGTCGAACAATTTCGGGTCGGCGCCCTGGATAACGCCAATGGCCCCTGGCTGCTGGAAATCGTCGCGGGGGTGGTTGAGGAGGGCGAATCACCGGAAGATGTGGCGTTGCGCGAACTCGAGGAAGAAGCCGGTATTAAACGTGCGCGGCTGTTGCCGGTTTGTGATTACCTGGTCAGTCCCGGCGGTAACAGCGAGCGACTGCTTCTGTATTGCGGCCTCACCAGTCTCGAAGGCAAAGGCGGCATCTTTGGCCTCGATCACGAGGGCGAGGATATCCGGTTCCAGGTGATGAGTCGCGAGGACGCTTTCCAGGCCATGCGTGACGGTTACTGCAATAATTCCCAGATCGTCATCTGTCTGCAGTGGCTGATGCTCAATTACCAAAGTTTGCGACAGGCTTCGGCTTTAGATTCGGACTAAAACCGATATACTGTTGCCTCAATTCCGATAACGGCACCAATTGGGGAAATCTGTTGCGATACAAAGTAGACCTGAAACGTTTTATGGCTGAATGCGAGGCCAATTACTTTCGGTTGAAAAGGCTGTTTCCCGGGATGGAGAAAGAAGACTCACGGTATCTGGGTATTTCGGGCTTCGACGACCATCATCTTCGCATCCGTGTCTGTGAGCGATCCCCTTACACCTCTCTGGTCTGCCTGGCTATGGCTGGAAACGCACCGAGCCCCTGGATCGTGTGGCCCACCATTCGCGTCCGCCTCTACCACGATGCTCGCCTGGCGGAAGTCGTCACCTTTGACAGCCGACGCAAGGTCATGCCTCGAAACCGCTACCCGAACCGACACATGTTCCACCACGACGAGAAATACCAGTGGAACCGTTTTCTCGGAGAGTGGCTGTCCTTCTGCCAGAAAAGGGGTTACAGCCTTCCCGATCAACTGGAAGTCATCAGCAGCTAGGGTCCACAGACAGACCCCGGGCTTCGAGGCCCTCGAACCGTTCCGGAGTGAATGAATGGATACAGCGTCGGTTTCCCTGGAAGTGTCAAGAATTATCCAGATAACGGACCTCCACCTCGGTGGAACGCCGGATTACCAACTCGCCGGCGTCTGTACCTATGCCAGTTTTCAGGAAGTGCTGAATCGGGTGCAGGCGGAAACCATTCCGCTGCACATGATCATGGTCACCGGCGATATCGCTGCC
Organism: Gammaproteobacteria bacterium; assembly: GCA_003235325.1. Taxonomy (GTDB): domain Bacteria; phylum Pseudomonadota; class Gammaproteobacteria; order Pseudomonadales; family Porticoccaceae; genus SZUA-272. Next base: position 18,914 of record QJWQ01000019.1, read on the forward strand.
GATGGCGTGCTGCCGGCCTACCGGCTGTTTACCGACAGAATCAGGGCCACAGCCCTGCCCTATGCCTGGCTGCCCGGCAACCACGATGATTTTCAGGTTATGCAGGAAAGCGTCAGCTCTGCGCCCTACTGGCCGGTGCTGGACGTTGGTGGCTGGCAACTGGTATCCCTCAACTCCGCCGAGCCGGGAAAGGTGCCCGGCAGACTGCAATTGGACGAACTCGCTTTTCTGGAAAAGGTACTCGCCCGCAGCCCGAATCTGCCCACGGCAATATTCATGCATCATCCCCCCTGGGAAATCGGTTGCGCCTGGCTTGACCGGCAGCGGGTCGTCAACGCCGACGCCCTGCATGCCATCATTGAAAATGCCGCCAACGTCAAGGCCATTTTTTCCGGCCATGTGCACCAGGATTTCTGTGGTCAATGGGCCGGCGTCCCGGTGTTCTGCACCCCTTCGAGCTGTTTTCAGTTTGCCCCCCGCAGCGACGATTTCAGGCTGAGCCAGGAGCCTCCCGCCTATCGCTGGATTGACCTCTGTTCCAATGGCTCCCTGCAAACCGACGTGGTCTATATCACCGATACCCGGCAAAAAGTCGATACCGGTTCCACCGGCTATTAATCGCAACCACCCTGCCGCTATAATCGTCCCCGGTTTTTTAGGGGGAAGGCATGAAGTTGCTGTATCTGCACGGCTTTATCAGTTCGCCGGCATCGTCAAAGGCAACGACAACAAAACACTGGTTCAAGCTTCATGCGCCGCAGGTTGATTACTGTTGCCCGTTTTTGAGCCCCTATCCCCAACAGACCATTGAACTGTTGGAGCGCAAGGCCGAGCAACTGCAGGGGCAGGACGTTCTGATCATAGGCAGTTCCATGGGCGGCTATTACGGCACCTGGCTGGCGGAAACTGGCCTGCAAGGCGGTGCTGGTCAACCCGGCGGTTTCTCCCTGGCGCTGGGGGCGGGTGCTTCTCGGCGAACAGCGCAACCACTACACCGGCGAGAAATACCGGATAGAGGAGAGGCACCTTGAGGCGTTGAAGCCCCTGGAACAGCCCCTGCGGCACCCGGAGAACCTGTGGCTGTTGCTGCAGACCGGAGACCAGGTGCTGGATTACCGGCTGGCGCAACAGCGCTACCGGGAGTGTCGAACCACAGTCGAACAGGGCGGGGATCACGGATTTACCGGTTTCGAGCGGTACCTGCCGCAAATTCTGCAATTCTGGAAGCAAAAATCGTCATGAGCAGCTACACCGCTGGAGATATTGAAGTCCTCACCGGGCTGGATCCGGTGCGCAAGCGCCCGGGCATGTACACCGATACCACCCGCCCCAACCACCTGGCCCAGGAGGTGATCGACAACAGTGTCGACGAGGCCCTGGCGGGGCACGCCAGCCGCATCGATGTCATCCTGCACAAGGACGGTTCGATCACGGTTGTCGATGACGGCCGGGGCATGCCGGTGGATATCCACCCGGAACAGGGGGTGCCCGGAGTCGAGGTGATTCTGTCCACGCTTCACGCCGGCGGCAAGTTTTCCAACAAGAACTACGAGTTTTCCGGTGGCCTGCACGGGGTCGGGGTGTCAGTGGTCAATGCCCTGTCGTCGAGACTGGAAGTGACCATCCGCCGGGACGGCCAGGTCTACCGGATGTCCTTTGCCGACGGCGAAAAGACCGGCGACCTGACTGTTATCGACAGTTGCGGCAAGCGCAACACCGGCACCACTGTCCGCTTCCTGCCCAATGCCAAATATTTCGACACGGTCAAGTATTCGGTCTCCCGGCTGCGCCATGTGCTGCGGGCCAAGGCCGTGCTCTGTGCCGGCCTGGTGGTGAATTTTACCGATGAGACCAGCGGCGAACAGGACAGCTGGTGTTACCAGGACGGTTTGCGGGATTACCTGCTGGGCGCCACCATGGGCTGGGAAACCCTGCCACAGCAGCCTTTTACCGGCACCTATAGCGCCAGAACCGAGGCCGTCGACTGGGCAGTGCAATGGCTGCCCGAGGGCGGCGAACTGACCCAGGAAAGTTACGTCAACCTGATTCCCACCTCCCAGGGCGGCACCCATGTCAACGGCCTGCGCACCGGCCTGCTGGAGGCCCTGCGGGAGTTCTGCGAATTCCGCAACCTGCTGCCCCGGGGCATCAGGCTGGCGCCGGACGATATCTGGGATCGGTGTGCCTATGTGCTGTCGTCGAAACTGGCGGACCCCCAGTTCTCCGGCCAGACCAAGGAGCGGTTGTCATCCCGGGAGGCGGCCGCCTTTGTCTCCGGGGTGGTCAAGGACTCCTTCAGCCTGTGGCTGAACCAGCACACCGAAGAGGCGGAAAAACTGGCGGAACTGTGCATCAGCAGTGCCCAGAGCCGGTTGCGCTCCAGCAAAAAGGTGGCGCGCAAGAAAGTCACGGCCGGCCCTGCCCTGCCCGGCAAGCTGGCGGACTGCTCCAGCGGCGATCCGGCCCTGAGTGAGCTGTTCCTGGTGGAGGGTGACTCCGCCGGCGGGTCCGCCAAACAGGCCCGGGACCGGCAGATCCAGGCGATCATGCCCCTGCGGGGCAAGATCCTCAACACCTGGGAAGTGGAAAGCCAGGAGATACTGGGATCCCAGGAGGTGCACGACATTTCCGTGGCCCTGGGTATTGATCCCGCCACCAGTGACCTCAGCGGTCTGCGCTATCACAAGATCTGCATCCTGGCGGATGCCGATTCCGACGGCCTGCACATCGCCACCCTGCTCTGCGCCCTGTTTGTTCGCCACTTTCGGCCCCTGGTCAGCGCCGGCCATGTGTTCGTGGCGATGCCGCCACTGTTTCGCATCGACGTCGGCAAGGATGTCTATTACGCCCTGGACCAGAGCGAGAAGCAGGGTATTCTCGACCGCATTCAGGCGGAGAATAAAAAGGGCAAGGTCCAGGTCACACGCTTCAAGGGCCTGGGGGAGATGAACCCCATGCAGTTGCGGGAAACCACCATGGCCCCGGATACCCGGCGACTGGTGCAGTTGCAACTGGAAGCGGGAGACGACACCAACGAGTTGATGGACATGCTGCTGGCCAAAAAGCGGGCATCGGACCGCAAGGCCTGGCTGGAGGAAAAAGGTAATCTGGCGGAAGTGGAATAGAACCGCCAATCGGGACCGATTCTCCGGATAAATCCGGAGCAGTGACCAGGAGCCAGGGCCGGGTCGAATCAGCCGCCAATCAACAGGAAACACCGGGAGAAAGCCACCAGTAATGGGAATACAGCAGGAAAGTTTCGAACAGACATCGCTGCGCCAGTATGCCGAAAAAGCGTACCTGGATTACTCCATGTACGTGATTCTGGACCGGGCGCTGCCCCATCTCAGCGACGGCCTGAAGCCGGTGCAGCGGCGCATCATCTACGCCATGAGCGAACTGGGGCTGAAGGCCACGGCCAAGTACAAGAAATCGGCGCGAACCGTCGGCGATGTCATCGGCAAATTTCATCCCCACGGCGACAGCGCCGCCTATGAAGCCATGGTGCTCATGGCCCAGCCATTTTCCTACCGCTACCCGCTGGTGGACGGCCAGGGTAACTGGGGCTCCCCGGACGACCCCAAGTCCTTTGCCGCCATGCGCTACACCGAGTCGAAACTGAGCGCCTTTGCTGAGTTGCTGCTGGCGGAACTGGGCCAGGGCACGGTGGACTGGAAGCTCAACTTCGACGGCACCCTGGAGGAACCCGTGGTGCTGCCGGCGCAGATACCCCATGTGCTGCTCAACGGCACCACCGGTATCGCCGTCGGCATGGCCACGGATATTCCGCCACACAACCTGCGGGAAGTGGTGGCGGCCTGTATTCACCTGCTGGACGCCCCGGGGGCGACGGTGGCCGACCTCGGCCAGTACATCCAGGGACCCGACTATCCCACCGATGCGGAGATCATTTCCTCCCCTGAGGAACTGCTTCAGGTCTACCAGACCGGCCGCGGCTCGGTGCGGATGCGAGCGGTCTGGAACCGGGAGGAAGGCGATATCGTCGTCACTGCCCTGCCGCACCAGGCGTCACCGGCGCGAATCCTGGAACAGATCGCGGCCCAGATGAACAACAAAAAGCTGCCGATGGTGGCCGACCTTCGGGACGAGTCGGATCATGAAAATCCGACCCGGCTGCTGATCGTGCCCCGCTCCAACCGGGTCGACCTGGACGCCCTGATGAATCACCTGTTCGCCACCACCGACCTGGAGCGGACCTATCGCATCAATCTCAACATGATCGGGGTCGACGGCCGACCGGCGGTCAAGCCCCTGAACCTGATCCTGAGAGAGTGGCTTGACTTTCGCCTGGTGACGGTGCGCCGCCGCCTGCAGTACCGCCTGGAAAAAGTGCTCGCCCGGCTGCACATTCTCGAGGGCTACCTGGTGGCCTTCCTCAATATCGACGAGGTCATCGAGATCATCCGCTACGAGGACAATCCCAAGGCAGAGCTGATGCGACGCTTTAGCCTCAGCGATATCCAGGCGGAAGCCATACTCGACCTGAAATTGCGACACCTGGCCAAACTGGAAGAAATGAAAATCCGCGGCGAACAGGACGACCTGGCCCTGGAGCGGGATGAACTGCAGAAGGTGCTGGGCTCCGAGGTCAGGCTCAGGACCCTGATCAAAAAGGAATTGCGGACGGTGGCCGACAATTACGGCGATGCCCGCCGCTCGCCGATTGTGCGGCGTGAGGAAGCCCAGGCGTTTACCGAAATGGACCTGATGACCTCGGAACCGGTTACTGTCGTGCTCTCGGAAAAAGGCTGGATCCGTGCCGCCAAGGGTCATGACATCGACCCCGCCAGCCTCAGCTACAAGTCCGGGGACCGCTTCAATGTCGCGGTCCCGGGTCGAACCAGCCAGAATGTTATCCTGCTGGATTCCACCGGTCGCAGCTACAGCCTGCCGGCCCATACCCTGCCCTCGGCCCGGGGCCAGGGCGAACCGGTTACCGGCCGCCTCAATGCCCCTTCCGGAGCCAGTTTTACCGGGCTGCTCATGGGCGAAGACGACAGTCGCTGTCTGCTGGCGACGGATGCCGGTTACGGCTTTGTCGCCAGGCTGGCGGATCTGCACAGCAAGAACCGGGCGGGTAAGGTCGTTCTGTCCATACCCACCGGCGGCCGGGTACTGCCGCCGGTGCCGGTGCTGAACACCGAAAATAACCTGGTGGTGGCCATCAGCACCGAGGGCCGCATGCTGGTTTTCCCCCTGGGCGAATTGCCGGAACTGGCCCGTGGCAAGGGCAACAAGATCATCAGTATTCCCTCTTCCCGGCTGCAATCCCGCGAGGAGTATGTGGTAGCCCTGGCCGTGGTCGGCCCCGGCCAACAACTGATCATCCACTCCGGCAAACGCTATCTCAATATGAAAACCGGCGATCTCGAGCACTATCTCGGCGAGCGCGGCCGACGGGGCAACAAGCTGCCTCGAGGCTTCCAGAAAGTGGACAGCATCGAGGTCAGACAGGATTGAGTGCTGCCGGCCTGGCATCGGGCGCCGCCGGCAACGGTAAATCGTTAGTGTCAAGAGGCTAGGTCCCGGGCGGGTTTTGACTTACAATCCGCCCGGTACAGGTGCCGAACGGCACGCCCCGCCTGAAAAGTTGGTCAAACCTCGGGAAAAACAGGATAGCTCCCTATGGACAACAAGATTCTGCTCATCATCGCCGCCCTGCTGTTGCCGCCTCTGGCCGTATTTATGAAGAAAGGTGCCGGTAAGGACCTCTTGATCAATATCGTTCTCTGCCTGTTCTTCTGGGTGCCGGGGATTATTCACGCGCTCTGGGTAGCCCTGAACTAAGCTTTCCAGGTAGCCGGCATTTTCCTCCCCCTGCCGATGCTGCCATCCTCCTGTCCGGTCGCAAAACAGCCCAGAAAGGCCGTTGCCAAAACCGGCTTGCCGGCCGGTTTCCGGCCCTCGCTTCGCCGGGCCGGTAGTGGCATGGCATCGTCCCCTGCGGACCGGATTGGCCCTGGACAGTGTGCACACACAATGTTTTCAGCAGTAAAGACCAGTTCGATTCAATTGCGTACAAAGGAGTAATAAATGGAAGAGACAATCAGTAAGATCATTGATTTTGTGAGTATTTATGGCATAAAAATTGTCATTGCCCTGCTCATTTTCGTCATCGGGAAATGGGTTGCCGGCAAGGTGAGCAAGCTGGTGCAACTGGCCATGAACAAGAAGGGCGTTGACCCGGCGCTTGAGTATTTTATTGCCAGCCTGATTTTCTACGGCCTGATGGCCTTTGTCATCATCGCCGCCCTGGGTCAGGTAGGCATCCAGACCGCCTCGTTCGTCGCCATCATCGGTGCCGCCGGCCTGGCCATCGGCCTGGCCCTCCAGGGTTCCCTGGCGAACTTTGCCGCCGGCTTCCTGATCCTGTTGTTCCGTCCATTCAAGGTTGGTGATTTTGTCGAGGTTGCCGGCACCGCCGGCGTGGTGGAGAAAATCCTGATTTTCACTACGGAACTGAAAACCCCGGACAACAAGAAAATCATCATTCCCAACGGCGCCGTCACCGGCGGCACCATCACCAACTATTCAGCCAATCCCACCCGCCGGGTGGACCTGGTTATGGGTATCAGCTACAGCGATGATATCGACAAGGCCAAAAACCTGCTGCAGGAGGAGGTCAACAACCATCCCCTGGTGCTCAAGGAGCCGGCGCCGGTAGTTGCGTTGCACGAACTGGGCGACAGCAGTGTCAACTTTGTGGTGCGACCCTGGGCCAATACATCCGACTACTGGGCTGTGTACTGGGGGCTGACCGAATCCATCAAGAAGCGTTTCGACCAGGAAGGTATTTCCATTCCGTTTCCGCAACGGGATGTCCACCTTTATCAGCACAGCGGTGACTGAATCCGACTGTTCAGCCGACCGGGCCCCGTCGGCCCGGTCACGCCACAACAACGAGTCACCACAAAACAAAGAGAAGAATAAAAATGGACGTACTTTCCTGGATTGTCCTGGGATTTCTTTCCGGCCTGCTGGCCAAGCTGATCATGCCGGGCAAAGACCCCGGGGGCTTTATTATCACCACCCTACTGGGCATTGCCGGCGCCCTGGTCGGTGGCTTTCTCGGGTCGCTGGTGGGCCTGGGAACCACCGGCAGCCTCAATTTCGGCAGTGTTCTCACCGCCGTCGCGGGCGCCCTGGTGCTGTTGTACCTGTATCGAAAAATCAAAAGCTGATGAACCCTGCCATCGCAATATTTGGGAAAACTCTGATGATTTCGTCTTTGCCAGCGTAGCGACGCAATCCAAATAATCCTGTTTATTCCAGACAGGTGGATTACTTCGCAAGGCTTGCAGTGAAAATGAAATATTTGATCGGAGCTTCCTCAGAATAAGGCGCCATGGCTATCAATATCCCTTACATTACTGGAGAAAAATCATGAACAAGACACTTATCGCATTACTGGCCAGCGGAGTCCTCGCCTCGGCCTCTGGCGTCGTCCTGGCGGACCATCACGGTGACATGGACCGGGAGAAAATGAAGGCCCAGAGCCATGATATGGACCGCACCATGGACAGGGAACACATGGGCGACGGGTCCGAAACCGGCGACAGAGCCCGTGAAATGAAAGAAACGAAGCAGATGAAGGAAAAGCAGGAAAAGGTCAGGGAAGAAAAGACCAAAATGAAAAAGTCTGGCGAAGAAGCGGGTGACGCGGCCAGGGGCATGGAAAAACAGCAACAGATGAAAATGGACCAGGAGCAAAAGGAAATGGGCAAGGGGTCCGAGAAGGGTCAGGAGATGCGCGAGGAAAAAAGCAAGAAATGGTGGAAATTCTGGGAATAACCGGGCTTCGGTGTCACTGAGCCGCCAACGACTGCAATAAGGCCGGAATCTCCGGCCTTTTTTTTAGGGTCTGTTAACACGCATGGTCTGTTAACACGCATGGGCCCTAGCGTTCGAAGCGTTTGCTGTTGCGGTAGGGAAAGGTGTCGGCGATGACACCGTTGCGAATATCTTCCTGCAGCCTCTGCCAGTAGCGGTAGTCGTAGAGATCGGAATGCAGGCTCTCGAAGGCCTTGCGGGCGGCGGGGTTACCGGTAAAGAACAGGCGAAATTCCTCAGGGAAAATATCGTTGTCGGCCACCGGGTACCAGGGCCGGTCCGCCATTTCTTCCATCTCATTCCGGGGTTCCGGGATCTTGCGAAAATTACACTCGGTCAGCAGGCAGATTTCATCGTAGTCGTAAAACACCACCCGCTGGTGACGGGTGACACCGAAATTTTTCAGCAGCATGTCCCCGGGGAAAATATTGGCTGCGGCCAGTTGCCTGATGGCGTTGCCATAGTCATCCATCACTACTTCAATATCCTCCTGGCTGGCGTTGGTCAGGAAAATATTCAGCGGTTTCATGCGCCGTTCCACATAGAGGTGGCGGATGATCAGCAGGCGGTCGCGAAGGATGATTTTTGACGGTGCCTTTTCCTGCAGTTCGGCCATGAGCTCGTCGCTGAAACGATCGCGGTAAAAAATGAAATTGGTGTATTCCTGGGTGTCCGCCATGCGGCCGGCCTTGTCCGAGCGGGACACGAGCTTGTATTTTTCCCGGACGATGGCCTCGGTCACGGTTTTTGGCCGGTCAAACCGGTCCTTGATCACCTTGAACACCACCCCGTAGGAGGGCAGGGTGAAAACCGTCATGACCATGCCCTTGATGCCCGGCGCCACCACGAACTGGTCATCCCGGTTCCTCAGGTGGGCGATCATGTGCCGGTAGAACTCGGTCTTGCCGTGCTTGTTGAAGCCCAGGGCATTGTAGATTTCGTCGATGTTCTTGCCCGGCAGAAAGGAGTTGATGAATCGCACAAAGCGGGAGGGGATCGGCGTGTCCACCATGAAATAGGCGCGGGTGAAACCGAACACGATACTGGCCAGGGACGTCTCCCAAATCAGGGTGTCGACATAGATGCCGCCCTGTTCATTGTTCTTGCAGGGCAACAGCAGGGGCAGGGTCTGGCCAGGGCCAATGGCGCGGCCGATGATGTAACCGGCCTTGTTGCGATAAAACACCGACTCCAGGACGTCGATCCGGACGGCCTGCAACGGGCAGCCCAGGACCGGCATCAGTTCTTCGTTGAAGACCCGAACCAGGCTGTCGATATCCCTTTGCCGATTTTCCCAGGGCACCGAAAAGGCGAAATCATCGAGAATGCGGCCGAACAGGCCCTCGACGCCCTCAGTCATGGCATTAGTGATGTAAATGCTGTAGTCCGGCACCGGTTTTTCTTCCAGTCGCCGGGACGGCAACACGAACATGTTGCGGTCGTGAATGTGATGGTGTTCGAACAGGGCGCCGAAGATGGAATTGAAAAAACTCTCGGCAATTTCGTAATTGATATGTGATTTCACCAACTGGGCAAAGGCGGTGCGCGCCTCCCGCCAGAGTTCCAGATCGGTGGTGTCCTTGCTGGTGACTCCCCGGACCAGCTTCAGTACCTGCTGGGTCTTGGTCTTGTACAGATCCAGGCGGTCGGTGTGGGCTTCCAGCACGCCCAGCCAGTCGGCGGTTTCAAAGCGGGCCTTGGCCCCCAGGGTCATGTTCTGGAAGTCGGCAAAATAGGCGTCAAAGCCGTTGAGAATGGTCTTGGCGATGCGCCTGGCGGTAGGGGAGGTTTCCGCCTGGGGCACCACCGTCGTGGCGGTCGTGGCGTTCCGATCCAGCATTCGGGGGGTCACTATTCAGGTTTCGCTGTTCAGGCTCTGCCGCAGCGCCTCCAGGTGCTGTCGCTGCTGCTCCCGGCTGAGAGGCCGATGGGCCTTGTGGGGCAACTGCGGCGGCGCCTCCACCCGCAGTTCCTCCCCTTCCAGAACCCGTCGGATCAGGCCCCGGTAGGCCTGTTCGAACAGGGGGTAGCTGCGGGATTCC
>QJWQ01000140.1 GCA_003235325.1 Gammaproteobacteria bacterium
CAGTGCCGACCTGCAGGAGGTCCTTGAAAAGGCGCACCAGGAAAAGGGTCCGAGCCTGGTGGTGATTCCCATCGACTACGGCGAAAACCCGAAACTGACCGCCAAGCTGGGCCAGATCGTCTGCCCGATCTAGACCTTGTCAAGATAGACCCGGGCCTGAAAACCCGGGTAAGAGGCCCTAGATACCGGCCCGACGCAGGCCGGCAAGATAGAATTCCACCTGTTCTTTCATTTTCAGGTAAAACAGCTTTTCCCTGACAAAGTCGCAATTGAAGCCGGGATTTTCCAGCAGCAGTTTCCCGGCAGTCTGTTTCGCCTCCGGTTCCCGCCCCGAGTAGGACAGCGCCACTACCCGGTGAGCCGTGGTCCAGTACTGGCAATTGGGCAGACAGGCAGCGCGCTCGGTCCACTGCAGCGCCGTCTCAAAATCCCTCCTGAATAGCTGTGCCAGGGCGCCATAGGTAAGGAAAGCCCAGAGTTGGGGGTCATTGGGGCTCAGGGCCACGGCTTTTTCGAACCGGCTGACCGCCTCGTCGTAGCGGCCCTCGTAGGCCAGGGAATCACCCAAACCGCAGTGGGCGGCGGCGAAGGTTGGATTCAGTGTGATGGCCATCTGATTATCCTGCAAGGCACCCTCGTATTCACAACGCGCCAGCTTGATGCGCCCTCTAAGCGCGTAGAAAGTGGCATTCTGGCTGTCGAGGGACAGGGCGCGATTGCAGGCGGCCAGGGCGTCATCCAGTAGTGGCGCTGTCGGCGGCGTGTCCCAGTAGATCATGCCGAGAACCAGGGCATAGGCCCACCAGGCCCAGGCATCGCCAAAACTGCCATCCAGTACCGTACTTCGTTGCAACAGCCGTTGCGCCTCCCTGTTGTCCTCCGCTGTGAATCGAAAAAAATGGTGGACGCCGAGATGAAAATAATCCCAGGCCTGCAGGTTTTCGGTTCGGCTTAACACCACACGATTCCTCTCGGCCAAACCGATTTCCGGTTCCAGTCGAGCCGAGACCATTTCCGTGATCTCATCCTGGATGGCGAACAGGTCGGTAATTTCCCGGTCGTAGCGGTCCGACCACATGTGCAGTCCGGTGCCGGCGTTCACCAGATGGACACTGACACGCACGCGCGAACCGGCCCGCTGGACGCTACCCTCCACCACATAGGTCACGCCCAACTCCCTGCCCAGACGGCGCAAGTCGATGATCTTTCCCTTGTAACCAAAGGTGGTATTTCTTGCGGTCACCTCCAGCCAGCGATGTTTGGACAGATGGCTGACAATATCGGCGGTAATGCCGTCGGAAAAATATTCCTGATCCGGGTCGTCGGACAGGTTGATGAACGGCATCACCGCAACTGTCGGTCTCGACGGCGCGGCGGCATTGCCCTCCGTCCTGTACCCGGGATTGCCTGTGCCACCAGTCGGCTGCACCGGACCACCCTGCCCTGCGCCCCTATCCCGGGTAGCGCGGGCAATTTTGTTACCCGGAGCCGACAAATCCCCGCCCTGGGCTATTGACGGAGCCAAATCCAGAGGCTCGACAGCGGCGACAAAACGAAATCCCTTTTTGTGCACGGTGCGTATAAATCGCTGGTCCCGGCCGTTGTCACCCAATATCTGCCGTGCAGTCTTGATGCGACTGCTGAGGGCAGCCTCGGAAACAATTCGGCCACGCCAGACTTTTTCATTGATCTCATCCCTGGACACCAGGCGGTTGGCGTTTTGCACCAGCAGGGCCAGCAGTTCAATCACCTGGGGTTCGGAGTGCAGGGACTGGCCGTTGCGATGAATCTCGAAACAATCGGTATCGAGGATGAACTGATCAAATTGATAACGCATGGCAATGGCACGTTTGGTAGGGCAATGACGCCGGCGGTAAGACATTTTAGTGTCTGAGCCAGCTCGGGTTTCCCGGCATATTCTGCCGACTATTTCTGCCGACTATGCAGAATCTGACCGGATGCTATACAAATCTTCAGGTTTTCTCCAGATTAAAACCACACCGCCTTCAAGCCTCGAAATGGCTATGCCCCTAAAGTAACCGTCTCAAAAGTAACCGTCACAGCAAGGCCATTCCAATCAAACCCACCAACGAAAGCAGGAGTCAACCATGTCCAGCAACAACGAAACCACAGAAAAATATTTAATCAACTGTCAGGAAGGCGGCAACAACGTCGAACGGGCAACTATTTCCTTTATCCTGGCGGTGACCGCCTCGAAAACCAGTGAAACGGCTATATTCGCCACTTCCGATGCCGCCGCACTCTGTATCAAGGGCGGTGTCGAAGGCCTCATCGCCGACGGCTATGAACCCCTGGCCGACCTGTACAATGCCTTTATCGGCAATGGCGGCAAAATCTGGTTGTGCCCGGCCTGCGCCAGGGCCAGGGGTATTGCAGAAGACGATCTGGCCGAGGGCGTCCAGATTGCCGGAGCACCCAAAACCATGGCCTTTCTCGCCGAGGGTGCCCGAATGCTGGCATAGTTAACTGTGATTGCGTCGAGTGGAGGAAACCGCTTTCAGTTGCAGCTGTAAAGTAACAGATGCCGGTACCCCGACAGGAAACACCGATGCAGTCCGGGACAACCGCTCGACGCCGCTTTTCGAAACACTGTTCAACCTGTATTCATATTGGGGCAAGCCAATGACCGATGACAGAGCCCAATGCGGCAGTCTCTCACCCTATCTGGAAAAACTGGGTGAACACCTGGATCGCTATCTGTGCTTCGAATACCCCGACGCCATGCAAAATGCCGCCAGTTGGCATTCGGCTCTGGATATCCCTCTGCCCAGTGCCGGGGCAGGCATCGACCAGGTCCTGGAGGAAATCTGTTCGGTACTGCTGCCCAATGCTTCCCGAATCCCCGATCCCGGTTGTACTTCCTTCATCACCACCGGCGCCACCACCGTCGGCGTTCTGGCCAATCTGGCCGGTGCCGTGGCCTCGCCCCAACGCATTGGTCTGACTGCCTTCAATTTTCTCGAGGAATTGTCTCTGCAGTGGTTGTCGGACCTTTTTAGCCTGCACCGGGACATGCAAGGCATCTACACCAGCGGCGGCTCAGTGGCCAACATCGTCGGCCTCGGCGCCGCACGGCAATGGGCTTTTGAACAGTTGGCAATGGATCCGGCCGAGGACGGAGTCCAGCGCCCCGGCCGTATCTACGCAACCCGGTCGAGCCATCGCACCATACACCGGGCCGCTGCGGTTCTCGGTCTGGGCCGTAGCGCGGTGACCACCGTCGCCGAGGACGGTAGCGGGCGCATGTGCCCCGAGGCACTGGAGCGACTGCTGGCGACGGATATTGGGACCCACATCGTGCCGGTCGCCGTGGTCGCCAATGCAGGCACCACCAGTACCGGTGCCATCGATCCACTCCATGACCTGGGCCAGATTGCCAGGGCACACCGGACCTGGTTTCACATCGACGGGGCTTACGGCCTGCCCGGCATTCTGGACCCGCTGGTGCAACCCCTGTACCGGGGACTTGAACTGGCGGATTCAGTCACCGTCGACCCCCACAAATGGCTGGGGGCACCGGTGGGCATCGGCGCCACGTTCGTTCGGGATCGAAGCATCCTCCACCGTGCCTTTACCCAGGGGGAGTCGGATTACCTTGAAGGCAGCCTGAGCCAGGACGACATCCAGCATTCGATGGACAGCCTGGGCATACCCTACGGCAATTTCGCCCTGGAACTGTCTGCGCCTGCCCGGGGAGCCGTGGTATGGGCGCTGATCAGGGAGATTGGCCGCGAGGGTATCAAGGAGAGAGTCTGCCGCCATAACGCCATGGCCCGGCGCATAGCGGACCGAGCCAGGGCCCACCCGGAACTGGAGGTAGTACGTGAACCGACCCTGTCCATCTGCTGCTTCCGCTACGTCTCCGGTGACTGTCGGGATCTGAACGAACTCAACCGGAAAATCCACCGGCGGCTGGTTCACAGCAACGAAAACATCCCCAGCACCGCAACGGTCGACGGCATCCTGGCCATACGCCCCTGCTTTGTTGGCGCTCGCACTACCGCTGACTATGCCGACGCCCTGGTGGATGAGGTGATCAAAACCGGCCGGGAGATCCTGGGCAAGCCAGTCGGTGGCGCCGGTCAGTGAGATAGGGAGCCGGAAATAATATGGGCAGGAGAATCAAAAACGACCATGCCGTCTGCGCTGACAAAGGGAGACAGTTCCCTCTCGGCCTGCCTGAGTATGTCCTCGATGAGATCGTCCTCCAGTTCAACTCCCATGATGGGTAACCAGCCTCGAAGGTCAGCCTCCACCATCACTCTGACAGCGGGAAAACGGCCGGTGCCCGTAATGGACTCGATCGCCATATTTTCCAGGCCGGCGCTGGCAAACAGCTGTTGCAATTCTCCCCGGTCTCCCAGGGAGAAGGGGGCAGACAGGGCGTCCGCTGCTGCCCTGCCGGCCATTTTTTCCAGAAGTGCCGCTTCCATGGCATAGGCTGGCGTATTTTCCAGTGAGTCCCAGACCGCCACCGCCCAGGTACCACCGGGCGCCAGCACTCTGGTCATTTCCTGCAGGGCCCTGATGCGATCACCGAAAAACATCAGACCAAACTGGCTGACCACGGCGTCAAAGGCCCCATTTGGGTAAGGCAGCGTTTCGGCGAGGCCCTGACGCCAGGTGATGTCCGGGGCCAGGACTTGCGCCACTGCCAGCATGCCGGCGCCGGCATCGAGGCCAGAGACCGCACCACCGGGACGGGTTCGAGCCGCAGCTTCCCGAGCCAGGACCCCGGTGCCACAGGCAACATCCAGCACCCGCTGGCCGGCGCCAAGCCGCGCGGCATCGGCCACCCTCGGCGCCCACTCGTCAAATAATGCCGGCACCATCAATTGCTGATAAGCCGTCGCCGAATCAATGTCTGCTTGTGAAACAGTTTCATTCATGAAGTTATCGCCTCCTTTTAGACGGGTTGCCCTGGACATTCAGGGGACACTTTGCCATTGACCCGGTCTGTTTTCTCCCTCAGCCCGGGTTATTGCTTCGCCACAAAAACAGCGGTGGTGCGCGCCGGCACATGGAACATTTTCGTGTCCGAATCAAATCGGGCCAGTCTCACCACCGGATCATGGGAGCTCGCCTGTATAGGATGGAGTTCGAATCCGGTGTCGTCATCGCCGGTCGGGTAGTAAAACGCCTGCTCCTGCGTGCCGGCATTGAACAATACGAAAATCTCGATGCCATCGCTACCGCGCAGGCTCATGACAATCAGCCCCGGGATCTGATTCGGACCGGTATTGTGGAACGCCAGGCGGTCCATGACCTCCCGGGCTGTTCTCAGGCGGAACAGGCCGGAGCTGGAGCGGATGCTCAACATCTCACGCAGGTGTTTGGCGGCACTGCGAATGTCCTTCGAACCGACACCCAGGTCGGGATCAGCCAGCAAGGATGCGACCACCGGCCAGTTATTGCTGTTGTCCTGCTCCCGGGGCAGACCGCGGCCCCAGCCATTGACGCCGTAGCTCCAGTCGAGGACGTTGAACCAGTCGCCCGAATCGTAGCTGTTCCGGTCCAGGGATTTGGAGCGCAGCATATCCTGTCCGGCATGGAAGAACGGCACGCCCTGACTGAGGGCAATAATGCTGTTGGCCAGGTTGGCCACGCGCACCCGGTCAGCGGTGCTGGTGGCGACAGGAAGCTTGTATTGACTGATATCGAACAGCGTCTCGTTGTCGTGGGCGGCGGCATAGTTGATCACTTCCTGCGGGTCACTGGTATAACCGGCACCGCCCTGACCCAGGTAGGGGAGATCAGAGCCCTTGGTCAAGATACCCCGGGCATCGACAAAGGCGAAGTCCCGCAAGCTGCCGGCCAGACCGATGCGAATCCAGTCGCTGAGGGCCAACAGCTTTTCCCGCTCCAGCCCGCTGCCGGAGTTCTCCGCATTGGGATCATAGTACAGGCCGTTGATAAATCCCTGGGTCCGCACATGATCGATACCGGAGTCAAAAGGTCCGCCACCGCGAACGCCATCCCGCAGGCGGTCGTTGAAGGTACCGACCCCGGTCTTGTCACCCATGTTGATCTGGGTTGCCTGGACAAAGCGGGCATCGTTGGCCACTTCGCCAAAGTTCCAACCTTCGCCGTAGAGGTAGATGCTGGCGCCATCGACGCCGTCGTCAGCCAGTGTCAACGCCTGCAGCATGTCACGGGCCTTCTCGATATTGGCCCTGGTGTGATGGCCCATGATATCGAAACGAAAGCTATCGACCTTGTAGGCCGTGGCCCAGGTGCGCAGTGAGTCGAGCATGAGTTTTTCCATCATGTCGTGCTCGGTGGCGGTGTTGGCGCAGCAACTGCTCATTTCGATGCCGCCTGTTGCGTTCAATCGGTGGTAATAGTCGGGCACGATCTTGTCCAGCACCGATTTTTCTCCCTGGAGACTGCCACTGGTATGGTTGTATACCACGTCCATGACCACCCGCAAGCCGATCCGGTTGAGCCCGGCCACCATGTCCCGGAATTCACGAATGCGCGCGACGCCGTCGGGGTCGGTGGCATAACTGCCCTCGGGTGTCGTGTAATGGTAGGGGTCATAACACCAGTTGAAGCCATCCTGGCTGCGAATGGCCTCCACCGCCGCCTGTTGCTCGGTTGAATCCGGAGCGAAACCACTCAGGTCGCCGGTTGTCAATTGCATGCTGCGATCTTCCGGGATGGTGGCGCAGTCGAAAGCCGGCAGCAGGTGAACATGGGAGAGCCCTGACCGGGACAGTTTCCGCAGGTGCTTGATACCGAGGGTGTGTCGCAGGTTAAAGGCGGCAAAGGTGCCACGCAGGGCTTCCGGCACCGAATCATCGCCGATACTGAAATCCCGGACGTGCAGTTCGTAGATTGCCGCGTCTTCCGGCGCCTTGAGACCGGGTTTGCGCAGGCGGTCCCAGTTGCGGGGCTTCAGGTCGGCATCGTCCAGGTTGACGATCTGACTGCGCCGGCTGTCCATGGAGAGACTCAGTGAATAGGGGTCCGTAACCAGGTTGGTCACGATCTCCCCGGCACTGCGGGCGTAGACCTCTACTTCAAACAGGTAGTACTTGCGATTCCAGTCCGCGACTCCCTCGATGGACCAGGTGCCGGTAGCGGCATCCCAGTGCATGGGCAGAATGGCACTGGCATCGCCGTCGGTGCCGTCAAACAGGTGCAACCGGACCGAGCGGGCGGTTGGCGCCCAGACGCGAATACTGGGCACAGGGCCGGCAAAGCTGACGCCCAGTTCGCCGTCAAAGGCATAGAGATCATCCAGCACGCCCGGCGGTTGCACACCGGTGACGTCCAGGGTGTCGCCAGCCATGTCGGTGGCGGCAACGGCAAACTGGGATTTCAGAATCTGCGGCACCAGGGCCAGGTCGCCGGCGGCAATGCGGTAGACCGGCAGGCCGGCAAGGTGACGGAATTTTTCGGCGATGGCACCGTCGACCACGCCGTCGCGTGTCAGAGAGATAGCATCGCCACCCTCGAGCCCGTCGGCAGTGACCGCCAGGCCGGCGTCGGTGCTGTAATGCAAATGCACGGTGCTGTCCGCCGGCACGTTCCAGGCCAGGGTGTCTGCCGCCAGCCAGTAGGCTTTGGCTTCGGCAATATTGCCTACAGGCAGATCGCCACCGATGGTCAGCAGGTGGCTGACCGGATCGTAGCTGAAGACCACCCGATCGCCATCCTCCGGAACCGAGAAGGCAATATTGGCGCCATTCTGAGCGCCACCGGCGCCGTAGTTTTCACTCCAGCTTTCGTTGTGGGCCACCTTGACTTCGTAATTGCCGGCGGGGATTGCGGTGGTGGAGAAGCTGTAGATACCATCGCCGTCCGGGTCCTGCAGCCAGGACTTCAGGCATTCCGGTTGCCAGTCGCCGGGGCAACCCAGTTCCGACTGGTAGCTGCCGGGGGCAGTGGCAATGACCGAATTCCAGTCGTCAGTGATCCAGTGGCTGCCGTGGTCGTAGTAAAACCTGACCGCTGCCGGAGCAGCCAGGTTCAACGGGATATTGGCGCCGTTACGGTCGGCGTTGCGGCCATAGTTTTCATCCCAGTTGCCGTTCAGTGCCGCCTTATATTCCCAGTTTCCCGCTGGCAGGCTGAAGCTTCCCCGCCAAATCTGATCGCTGTCTTCGAGATCGAGGAAGGTAATGCTGCAATCGGGTTGCCAGTCGCCGGGGCAGCCCAGTTCGCTCTGAAAGTTGCCGGCGACGGTGACCGAGTCCGGTTGCATTACCGGCACAACGCCACCGGTTTCGGCGCTGATGCTGTGATCGGCATGGTTATAGGTGAAGGTCACGTTGGCGCCACCACCGGTGACCGTCAATCCGATGTTGCCGCCATT
This sequence comes from Gammaproteobacteria bacterium, assembly GCA_003235325.1. Taxonomy (GTDB): domain Bacteria; phylum Pseudomonadota; class Gammaproteobacteria; order Pseudomonadales; family Porticoccaceae; genus SZUA-272. Next base: position 8,342 of record QJWQ01000140.1, read on the forward strand.
CTGGCCGCCGACGCCGTAGTTCTCGTCCCAGCTGTCGTTGAGCGCGACCTTGTATTGCCAACTGCCTTCGGCAATCGGAAACGTGGCTTGCCAGACCGTACCATCGAAAATCAGTTCGGTGGCACCGCATTCCGGTTGCCAGTCGCCGGGACAACCGAGTTCGGATTGCGGGTCACCCACCAGTGCCACGCTTGCGGGCAGGCTGGTGTGATTGGCGAGACTGGTTGCGGGTGCGAGTGCGGTCACTGCGTACAGGCACAGTAAACCCAACAATGCAGCCTGTGCCGTACGCGCAGGAGTCATGATTCCAATCGATAGTATTCCTTTCATTTTTCCTTATCTCCTCTAGCCTTTACCGACAGCGACGAAAAGCCCGAATCTGAAATCCAGGCAAAATAGATACAGGTTGACGGCGAATGCCGATGCCGTCATGTCATGCCCGAGGTATACCATTTCGCTCTGTTTTGAACCCAATACTGTTGTCCAGGGTTGCCTGTTACCGGATCGACAGGGCCAGTGGCCGGTGGTCCCAGTCAAAGACCAGGGTCAGTTGTCGGGTTTCCGGGCTGTAGACCGCCGTCGTTGCCTGCTCCGGTTCGCCCGGTTCCTGCGTCAGAGTCACGGTCTGGTCTCCGAGCATCAGTGCGGCAGGGGCATCGGCATTGTGAATCACCAGCTTCATCCGCCGACTCTCGGGCATGCCGGTGTAGCCCGCCTCGCCGACAGTCCGCAGCAACTGGATCCTTAATCCCGACTTGCTGTTGCTGGCGCTGAAACCCAGCCGTTCGTATTTGCCCTGTTCAAAAGCCTGGAAGGTCTCGCCGTCATCCTCATACATCTGGCCGCTGGCCTCGGCGACGCTGCCATCGTGGTAATAGTGCAGGGTCAGTTGCCGGCTGGAATAGCTGGCGGCATTTCTGACCTGATCGACCATGGGAATAAAGGCACCGGCCCTGACCAGCACAGGGATGTGCTCCAGATCCATGTCCAGGGTATGCTGGCGGCCCCCCTCGTAGCGCTGGTCGTTCCAGAAATCAAACCAGGCGCCGTCAGGCAAATCCAGGCGGACCTGCCCCACGGCCGGGTCGGTGATGGGCGACACCAGGAAGGCATCACCCCAGAAGTAGGTACGGGCGTCGTCCATCAACGCAACATTGTTCTCGTCACTGAAAAACAGTGGCCGCATCAGGGGCATGCCGGTGGTGGAGTTGATATGGGCCAGGGTGTAGTTGTAGGGCATCAGCCGGTAGCGCAATTCGATCCAGGGGCGCAGGATTTCCTTGACCCTGTCCTCGTGGAATACCGGTTCAGGGGCAATCGGCTCGATGCCGTGGGGCCGGTAAATGGGCTGAAAGACACCGTACTGGAGCCAGCGGATATACAGGTCGGTATCCAGCCGGTCGCCGGCAAATCCGCCCAGATCCGAGTGAGTATAGGCCAGGCCCATCAGGCCCATTTGCAGGGTCTGGGCCACCTGGGGCTTGAGGCCGCCCCAGGCGCGCTTGACGTCGCCGGTCCAGGGGAAAATGCCGTAGCGCTGACTGCCGGCGAAGCCGGACCGGATCAGGATGAAGGGTCGCTTGTCAGGGAAATCGGCGACCTGGTTTTCATAGAGCATGCGCGCCCATTCGTGACCGTAGGCGTTGTGCACTTCATCGGCACTGCCGGCCACGTGCATGGCACCGGCCGGATGCATTTCCGGTTCCGCCAGATCGCACCACCAGCCAGCCACCCCCTGCTGCATCAGGCCGTTGTAGATACTCCAGAACCACTGCCGTGCCTTTTCGTCAAAGACATCGACAATACCGGTCTCGCCGAAATAGAACTCGGGAAAGGAGAACGGTTTGCCCTCGTCGTCGGTGGCGAGGGCCTTGCTGGCCACCGCCTCGTCCCATTTCTTTGAGCCGGTGAGGATGAAGGGTTCGGTGATCAGGATGGTATTAACCCCCTCAGCGGCGAAATCGGCCATCATTTTTTCCGGCTCGGGAAAGGCGTCGCGATCCCATTCCAGGTTGCCCATGTGTCCCTTGATGTCCTTGCCGAACCAGTACAGGTCAAAAATGATGGCGTCCACCGGAAAATTTTCCTCGGCGAATTTGGCGATGGTATCCCGGGCTTCCTGTTCGCTGTGGTAACCGAAGCGGGAAGCGATATAGCCCAGGGACCAGCGCGACGGCATCGGTTGCCTGCCGGTGACATCGACGTAATTGCCGATAATTTCCGGGTAACTGTCCCCGGTCACGACCAGGTAGGCCAACCGGCCGCCAACCGCTTCAAACGAGAGGATATCGGCCACGGTCTTGCCCAGGTCCATCCAGCCCCTGGCCGGATTGTCAAACAGCAGCAGGTACTTGCTGCTGGACAGCACCGCCGGCAGGCTGTAGTTCATCTGCTCGGAATGGGTGGTGTACTCACCGTGAGGCGCATTGTAGAGAGGCAGGCGATAGCCGCGCCGGTCCATCGCCAGGGATCGCTCACCGCCACCCAGGAGTTTTTCCCCGGGCTTGAGCTGAAAACGGATACCGCGGGCTTCCGGGTTCTGAAAAAAGCCGTCGGCTTCACTGAGCAGCAGTCTGTCCCCCTGGTAATAACGGATCTGCAGGGGTGACTTCTGAATCTCCGCTGTCAGTGCCCCGGAGGAAAAGCGCAACTGGGTCGGCCTGTCCTTGAGCTTGATGCCGGGGGGGTTGCCCCGGTGGGCAATACTGTATGACGGCGCCGGTGTCAGCCCGGGCCGTTCAAACACCACTTCCAGGCTCGCCTCGTTGAGAAAGCTGAGCAGAATGATGCCGTCGTCGGTCTGCAGGGTCAACCTATTGTCATGGAACTCATGGCCGGTGTACTGCCGGGCCCAGACAGGCTGGACGACGACCAGCAGCAGCCACAGGCTGGTTAACAGAAGTGCTATCGGTTGTTTACTGGTGTTGATTGTATTCATCTGAAAGTCCCGATCTTGTTGTTATCCGGGTGTGGCTGACTGCTTATCTTTAATCGATTGTATTTATTTTTACTTTACCGGGCAGAGACCGAAGTTTTTGTGGCAAAGCCACTGTCCAGGTCTGGACAGTGGCTTTGCCGGAGGCGAGATAAGTGCCATGGAAAGTGGCTTCTGTCTTTGCCAGCCCCCCCGCAGCAGGGGGCCCCGGGCGCCAGTTATTGCGCTGATGTCCCGGTCGCTTCAGGAATATACCCTGATAAGTCTTTCCCTGCCATTTCAATATGCAGTTTCAGGTCGGGCATGGTGGCTGCCAGCCGCCACCACTGTCCTCAGGCTGCTTCGAGGCAAATTTGCTCAATATGCCTGAGGTCAGTGCCGCAACAACCGCCCAGTACTGTCAGCTGCGGCAGCATCTGGCAAAGTTGCCGGTATTGCTGGCCAAACTCCTCGGGATTGCCATCGTCCAGTTCCACTGCCTCATCCAGTTCGGCATGACTCCGGCAGGAGGCATTGCCGCGAATACCCCGCAGACGCCTGATCCAGGCGCCGTCAACTGCGAAAATATGCCGGAAATGGCTCGGATGGGCGCAGTTGATCATGTAGTAGGCGGGGCCGGCTCCGGTTTGGGCATCGACCGCTTCAATCGCATGTTGCAGGGTTTCACCGGTGGGCAGCCTGCCGTCCGTCTCCAGCGTAAAGGATATGCACACCGGCATGCCATGAGCCTGGGCGGCCCGGGTGATGCCGACGGCCTCATCAATATAATTAAGGGTCAGGGCAGCCACCATATCGGCATTGGTATCAGCGAAAGTAGCCACTTGCCAACGGTGGTAGGCTTCCGCCTGGTCTGCGGTCATTCGCCGGGAGGGGTTGTAGCCATCACCTCTGGGTCCGAGACAACCACTGATAACCACCGGCGCCTCTTCTGTCGCCAGTTCATCACGAATGTGCTCGAGCAATAGCACGGACTTGCGATTCAGATAGTCCAGGGATTCCGGGGATTCGCCTATCTTTTTACCCCAGTCCGGGTTGCAACGCCAGGTTGCGGTTTCCAGCACAATGCCGGTGCCATGGCGTCGGGCCAGGTTCATATACTGCTGATAATAGTTGTACAGGATTTCATAGCCTTCCTGGCTTTTCAGCAGTACAAACGCGGCGAATTCCGGCAGGTCGATATGCTCGTGGAAAATAAGCGTTGTTTCCATGCCACCGTCGGTAATAAATGTCCTGTCGCCCAGTTGCGGCAGGTTTCTTGTATAAATACCCATGTTGTCGGTCTCCATCTAGTCTTGAAAAATGGTGTTAAAAAAGTACCGGCCGGTATTTTCAGACTATAGTCAGGGGGGCATTTTATCCAGTGAACGACCGGTACTTTTTCCCATATTTTTTTTATTACTGTTTATAATCAGAAAGATATAAGCGGATATCGGTCGTGTTGGTAAATTTTCTGACCGGTCGGTTTTTCAAAACCATACCGCGGGTACAGTAAATTGACGATGGGGAGTTGACGCCATGGGCACAAAAGGACAGGAAACCAGAGAGAGGGTGCTTGAGATTGCTGAACAACTGATTCTGCAGCAGGGTTTTGCCGGCACGTCAATAGACCAGATCATCCGCGAAGCGGGAATAACCAAGGGCGGCTTCTTCTACCATTTCGACGGCAAGAACGCCCTGGCCATCGGCCTGTTGCAGCGCTACCGCCAACAGGACGACGAGATCTTTGGCGATTTGCTGGATCGCTCCCGGGAATTGAGCGACGACCCGCTGCAGCAGATGCTGATTTTCCTGAAACTGCTATCGGAAACCATGGCCGACCTGGAGGTACTGCATCCCGGCTGCCTGGTGGCCTCGTTCACCTCTGAAAGTCAACAGGTCAGTCAGGATGTTCGGGATTTGACCGCCCAGTGCGTCATCGACTGGCGACACCGGTTTCAGGAGCAACTGGAGAAAATCAGCGCCTGTTATGCCATGGCAACTGACACCAGCAGTATTGAACTGGCAGACATGCTGTCCGCCATTATCGAGGGCGGGATCATCGTTTCCCGGGCGCTGGGCGACCCGACAATCCTGGTAAAGCAGCTGCTCCAGTATCGCTCCCATCTCAGGCTGTTGTACTCCAGGGCAGCCTGAGGCCAGCACACCGGACTACTTAGCCGCTGGCGGCACCGGTCGTGGGCGCCCTTCGCCATCGATAGCGACAAAGACGAACGTGGCATCGGTGACCTTGTGGGATTCCTCCTCATCACGGTTTCGGCGCCAGGCAATGATTTCTATTTTCATGGACGTTCTGCCGATGTGGATCAGATCGGCGAAAAGACTGACCTCGTCACCGACAAATACCGGGCTGTGGAAGGTCATGCCGGTAACGGCCACCGTGGCGCATCGGCCCCGGGCCCGGCGGGTGGCGGCATTGCCGGCCGCCAGATCCATCTGGGCCATCAGCCAGCCGCCAAAAATATCCCCCGAGGGATTGGTGTCCGCCGGCATGGCGATGGTGCGGATTACGGGACTTCCGTCCGGTGGCTGTTCCGGTGTGCTGGACATAGGCTACTCTCCGATCGATACATTGCATGGCTCTGATGGCAGGAGCACAAAATCTCCTGTCCCTACGGTGCAGCAGTGTACTTGAGACCGGGCATTTCACGCCATGGTAAGGTCGCGGGAATGGGCCGCCTGGCTCCAGGTCCCGGCACTCAGTTCACCCTGGCACTGCAGGTAACGTCGGGGAATATCTACAGGGAAAAGGCAGAGAGAGGTGGTTGAAGATGGGGACCGGTGTGGTTTACGTCGAACCGTACCGGAATAGCTGAAAGTGTCGGGGCAAACAGACACTTTCGAAGATCCACCGTCAAGCAGGGGTCGAAACAAGTGTCTGTTCGCTGTTTCCTTATCTGCGCCAGCTTTCGTCTGAACTGCTCAGGCTGGAGACGGGTGCCAGCCGGCATCGGCCCAGAGTTCGCCACTGACAGCGGAGTTGGAAATCATAAAGCAGATGGCGTCGGCTATTTCTGTCGGACGAATCAGACGGCCCAGTTGCGTATCCTTGAGAATATTTTTCTCGATATATTCCTGCCCCATGGCACGGACCATCGGCGTATCGGTAAAACCGGGATGAATCACACCGCAACGTACACCGTGGAAAATTGCTTCCTTGGTGAGAGTGGCGGCGGCACCTTCGAGACCGGCCTTGGTGCTGGCATAGGAGACCTGACCCTTGTTGCCCTGCGATGAAATGGAGCCGATGAAAATAACGGTGCCCTGAACCCGCTCATCCGGATGCCACTTTTTGAGGCCCTGGCTGGCGCGGTCCTCCGCAATGCGGGCGATCAGTTCCATGGCCCAGTAGATCGGGGCAATCAGATTGATTTCCACCACCTGACGGAACTTGTCGATGCTATAGATTTCTGCCTTGCCGGTTTCCTTGTCCACCTTGACGGCAAGGGCATCGCGGGTGATGCCGGCACAGGGAACACAGATGCTGACGATACCAAACTGCTTTTCCATGGTGTCAAAGACATTTTCGCGAAATTTTTCATCCGTCGTATCGCCAACGAAAGGGATAGTCACGGTGTGTTTCGCTTCTTTATTGATCAATTCCGATGCAGTTTTGACCCCGTCATTCATATCGATCATGGCGATGGCCTTGACGCCCCTTGCTGCCAGATCCAGGCAAACGGCATGGCCAATACCGCTCGCAGCACCGGTGATGACCGCAACCTTGTCTTTGATTTCCATAATGCGCGCACCTCATTTTTGCGAAGAATTTGTTTACAGCGACCGAGTATATCGCAAACTGTTGTGCGCCGCATCATCAAAATGATGCACTGAATCAAATGTTTCGAAAAATTTTTAAAAAGGCATTTTTAGCTCAAAATGCCGGTATCCGGGTCCATTTTTTCGAAGCCCGGCGACAGATTTCAGGGTGGCATACCCGTTGCGATCAGCGGTTTTCCGCAGTTCCGGCCACCGATAGGGAGGAATACCTCGCGCGAATTCAGGTTCATTGCCGTTCGCCGGCTTCTGCCTGGCCCGGGGATATTACGGGGATATTAATAGGCAGGCCCCCGCCGCTAACTGATGCAAGCCGCCCCATTATTCATCGCCAGTCGAGATCATCCCGTCAGGGTGAACTCAACCCGGATAAATCGGCGGCGAGCGCCACTTGTGAGCCGATATTATTTGATAGACTGACCGGGGATTACTCCGGCCATGACATCGACATAATATGAATAACTTGCCGCCCGATCTGGAAAAATTGCAGGAGCGCATTGGCCGAATTCACCTTCGGCAGAGACTCGGTATCGAGACAGACCACGAAAGCAGGGTTTTTGGCCAGGGCCGCAATTTTTTTCATATCGAGAACTGGACTTCCGGCCACTACCTGGTCAAGTTCTGCCTGCAAGCGGTGGGCATATACCCAAGGGCCAGGCGCAATGTACGCTCGATCCAGATCAACCACAACGACGTCCATTTGCCCCACCTGCCCCGGGCCTTCGAGGGTTACCGGTTGCTGCACATCTCCGATTCACACCTGGATATGGCCGAAGACATCCCCCACCGATTGATTGACGCAGTGCGACAGGTGGACTATGACATCTGCGTCTGGACCGGCGATTACCGGGGGCTGACCCGCGGTCCCTGGAATGGCGTGCTGGATGGCTTGCGCCAGATAAGGCCCCATCTCAAGGAATCGGTTTACGCGGTGCTGGGTAACCATGACAGCATTCGCATGGTGCCGGAGATCGAATCCCTGGACATCCAGATGCTGATGAATGAACACGTATGCCTGGAACGGCAAGGAACTTCGATTTATCTGGCGGGCATTGACGACCCCCACTATTTCCGCGCCGATAACATCCACAAGGCAGCGACTGATATCCCGGAAGAAGCGGTCTCTATCCTGCTGACCCACTCGCCTGAAGTCTACCGCCACTGCGCCTTTGCCGATTTTGACCTGATGCTTTGCGGCCATACTCACGGCGGCCAGATATGCCTGCCCGGGGGCATACCGCTGATACTCAATGCCCGCTGTCCGCGACGTCTGGGCGCCGGCGCCTGGCGCTACCATCAGTTGCAGGGCTACACATCAAGGGGTTCGGGGGCGTCGGTGGTGGACGCCAGACTGAATTGCCCGCCCGAGATTACCGTACACCACTTGCGACGCCGGACCTGACCGCTGTTCCCGGGTCAGGCCATCAGGAATGGCTACCCTGCATAAACCGCTTCTCGAACGCTGTCAGCAGTCTGGTCAACAGCAGTTCCGCCAGGCTGAAGCCGACCACTATGGCGGCAATAGACCGGCCGTCGAGATCGAGCAGAGGCTGAAGCAGTAACAGGGGTACCAGGGATTCGGGAACCTGATCAAGGCCGAGAACACTGCCGTGAGGAGGCACATTCAGGCGTCGCTTGATGAAACTCGAAAGCAGATCGCCGGCCATGGCCCCGATGGCGGTTGTCATCCCGATAACGGCCGGTAATCCCAGGGCAAGGGCGGTAACGGGTGCCATTATCAGGGCCGCTATCAGGCCCCTCCAGGTCTTGCGGGGACCCAGCACGGGCCTGCTGTCAAGAAAGCGAAGACCGAGATCGACGGGCTGCAGCAGCCTGTCTGCCAATAACAGTCTCGCCAACACCGGGGCACCATTGGCCACTATCAACAGGAGCAGCAATAATAGGTCTGGCTTCAGTTGCACTTCCCCGGGCCCCAACTACCAAAAACTGTCAATATTACCAGCATGATGTCTGTTGTTGTGCCGCCAGGGACGGGTTATTTGCCCTGCCGACAGCCGGTCGTCGGCTGGCACCGGCTTCGGTCCGGGCTTTGACAAGAATCCTGTGCCGGTCAGATGGTATGGCTTGTGCATGCTCGCAGTCTCTGTAATATCAGAAAAAGCGGGGCGAAGGCTTCGACGGCACCACTGCCCTTGACCAGGCCGCTCTGGCTGGCAACGGGCACTGAAAGGGGAAATCCATGAAAAACTTTGATCTGATCGTTATCGGTAGCGGTCCGGGAGGCCAGCGCGCTGCCATTCAGAGCGCCAAGTTGGGCAAGAAGGTGGCGGTTATCGAGCAACAGCGGGTTGTCGGCGGCGTCACCGCCCATACCGGCACCATTCCCAGTAAAACCCTGCGTGAAGCGGTGCTCTATCTCAGCGGCTGGAAACAGAAAGGCATCTACGGTCGCGGCTACCGGGTCAAGGATGAAATCACCATCGACGACCTGTTGCATCGTCTCAACGTCACCGTCGCCCAGCAGATCGAAATCATTCGCCATCAACTGGAACGCAATGGTGTGCAGCTGATTGTCGGCACCGCGTCTTTCCAGGATGCAAACACCCTTCGGGTGGTGGACCCGATGGAGAAGGAAGCCCTCTATGCCGCCAGCAATATCGTCATCGCCACCGGCACGTCCCCGAACCGCCCGGCGGAAATCCCCTTTGATGACAGTACCATCCTGGACAGCGACGGTATTCTCAAGCTGAAAAGTCTGCCGCGAACCCTGGCAGTGATCGGCGCCGGCGTCATTGGCGTTGAATATGCGACTATTTTCAGCGCCCTGGACACCAAGGTCACCATTATTGATGGCCGCAAGGCGATCCTGGATTTTATTGACGAAGACATCGTCGATTACTTTAAACAGGATCTCGTCGGCCGCGGCATTACCCTTCGCCTCGGCGAGCGGATCGGCAGCATGGAAAAAAACGAGGCCGGCCGAACCGTCATCCACCTGCAGAGTGGCCGACGGGTGGTCAGCGACCTGGTCATGGTCGCCGCCGGTCGCGTCGGCAGTACCGGCAGCCTGAATCTGGAAGCAGCCGGTGTCGACACCGATGACAAGAAGCGCCTGCGGGTTGACGAATTCTATCGAACCTCGGTACCCCACATTTACGCGGTGGGTGATGTCATCGGCTTTCCCGCCCTGGCCTCCACTTCAGCGGAGCAGGGCCGCATGGCCGCCTGCCACGCTTTTGGCCTGAAGGTCCATAACCAGCCCGAGCTGTTTCCCTTTGGCATCTACGCGGTGCCGGAAATCAGCATGGTGGGCAAAACCGAGCAGGATCTGCAAAACGAGGGTATTGGCTATGAAACCGGCATTGCCCGTCTGCGCGAGATCGCCCGTGGCCAGATACAGGGTGGTGCCGACGGCATGCTGAAACTGTTATTCAGCCTGGAGGATGAGCGGCTGCTGGGAGTGCACATTATTGGTGAGGCGGCTACCGAACTGGTGCATATTGGCCAGGCTATCATCGCCCTTGGCGGCGGCCTCGGCTACCTTACCACCGCAGTGTTCAATTACCCCACCTTCGCCGAAGCCTACAAGGTGGCAGCCCTGGATGCCTGGAACCGGATCCACGGCTAGCATGGCAGCGGCTGCTGACGCAGACGAGTACCCGGACTGGTTGATATCGCCGTTGATCCTGCCGGATTTCCGGTTTTTCTGACCCTCCAGCACTGCCCTGTTCGCCAGATTGTCGGCAACGTCAACGGTGCCGGTTTGTGCTGCAATCGACGCCTAACTGGTGCAGCGGGTGCGGACCTGGCGTTCACGATCTGCAATCCAGGTATTCTGGATTACATTTCGACACTGGCGTTTATGAGCATCATTTTCCAGCCCGTCGCACAGTGGCAGGCTGCGCCGGAGGCAGGCAAGCTCAATGCGGTAGGAATTGCACTCCTCTGCAGCGGAATCGGCGCCGGCGCGGAAGTTCGGCCGGGTCAGGCTCGGGCAGGTTTCACCACACTCGTCGATATCGTCGAAGTGAGCCAGTTCGTGCTCGGTGACGCAGGTTTCGATAATGCGCTCGATAAAATCATTGGGTTCGCCATCGGGTAGCCAGTGCCAGTTGCAGGCCACTTTGCGGCCATCGCAACAGACCACACCACCGGCATCACCACTGTCCAACCCGGCGCTTTTGGCGTCGCGACAACATTGGCCCGCATTGCGACGGGAGCAATCGCGGGAAATGACGTCGCCGACGCCGGCGCCCTGTTGCATAACATGGGTCAGTTCATGGGCCAGCAGACGTCGGCCATCGCCGCTGCCGGGGTTGTATTCGCCCCGGGCGAAACCGATGTGATTGCGGTAGGTAAAGGCGCGGGCACTGATATCACTGGCCATGGCGCTGGCCCTATTGTCCGTGTGGATACGTACTGCAGAAAAATCCGCCCCCATGCGGGATTCAAAGAACCGGCGCTCGCTGCCGGCCAGTTTTTGGCCGCCGCCGGCGAGACCGGCTATGGATACATTATCGGCGCTTGACTCCCGATGTGCCCCGGCTGCTGACGGCTTCCGTTGCAATTCCTCTTCGCACTCTTCGCACATTCGATGGGTCTGATCGCCTGCCGCGACGCCGGACAGCGAAGCAACCTTTGCCGGCTGACCGGAGACCACCTGCTGCGCAACCCGGTCGGCTTCCTTTTCGTGACGGTCGCCTGGCTGGCTGAGCCTGAGCTTGGCCTGAATACCGTCCTTTCTGGCCCCGCCGATGATA
>QJWQ01000039.1 GCA_003235325.1 Gammaproteobacteria bacterium
TGCGTGGGCGCTTTTGGTGCGATGTCCCGAATGGCAAAACAGAGGTCATCCTGGTACAGAATCTGAGCCGGGATTTCACCGTCGAGTATTCTGGAAAAGATGGATTTTTCAGTCATGGGAAATTCCGGCCTGATTTCTTTTTATTCGCCATGTACCTTTTCATATACCCTGTTTCCTTTTCATTTGCCCTTTACCCTGTCCCGGTCCTGATCTCGCAATCCGTTGACAAGTAGTTTCTAACGGATGTCTACCGGCTCGATGCCTGTCTACTTGTGTCGTTTGTCCAGTTTTTCATCCGCTGTCAGTTGCCGGGCCTCACTTTCGAGCATTACCGGGATGCCGTCACGAATGGGATAGGCCAGGCCGCTGGCGCGGCATACCAGTTCCTGCTTTTCCCTGTCATATTCCAGGGGAGCCTTGGTCACCGGGCAGACCAGAATACTGAGTAATTGTTTGTCCACGGCCACTAACCTGAAGAATTTCAAGGCGCACAAGTGTAAAAGAAACGGGGATTGAACACCACGGCCAGTCAGTGGCCAGGGACATCCCTGCTACGGGTTCGGGAGGTTTGCGAATTCCGGATATCAGGGCAACGACCGATTGGCTGTCTGCTGCTGTGTCAACTCCTTGTCCGGCAGTTCCCGGGGTTGCGTTTGCTGATTGCTCTGTCCCCGGTAAGGCTTTCCCTGGTATGGAAAGTACTCCACCACCAGGGCGGGATCGACCCGAACATCAAACCAGTTCATGCGCCAGTCCAGATGCGGGCCCGTGGCCCGACCGGTGGCACCCACTTTGGCAATGGCGTCGCCGGTCTCGATGCGGTCACCGGGATTGACCAGAATATCGCTCAGGTGAATAAAAGTTGAGGTGACACCGTAACCGTGGTCGACAATCAGGGTACCACCGGAAAAATACATATCCCGGTGAGCCAGCTTGACGATACCCGGTGCTGGCGCCCGAACCAGGGTTCCTTTCGGGGCGGCGATATCCAGACCGTAATGGGGATTTTTCGGGACACCGTTATAAACCCGCTGACTGCCGTAGACACCGGTAATCGGTCCTTCCAGCGGCATTTCAAAGCCGCCGGCAAAGTCCAGCCGCGGATCATTGTCCGACCGGGCCCTGTAGACCAGCGCTGCCTCCTCGCGGATTCGGTCAAGCACAGATTCCGGCGGTGTTACCGTCTCCTGGGGCACCCCCTCGACCCGCTGAATGTCGTAGCTTCGACGCTCGACACTGAAAAGCCGGGAGGATTCAACTCCTGACACCCGGGTAGTGAGTTTTACCTGTGCCGGAGCGTCCCGCCCCAGGGCAATAACAAATCGACCATCCGGGGCCACCTTGACCGCGCGGTCCTCCAGCAAAACCTCGGTGCCGGGTTCAACAGTACCCAGCAGCAGCCCACCCTGGCGCCAGGCACCCTGAAATTCCAGGGCAAGAGCACCGCCTGCGGCTATGCACAGCCAACAGCCGAGGACAATGCTGCTGCCCCAGCGCTGAACACGGGTTGGAAGGTGCCTGGCAACGGGCCTGGCACTCGAATTTTTCAGTCCTTTTAACATGCTTTAATTTACCTGGTCATGGAGTGGTCGACTGGTCAGGGCTGATCGGACAGCGGTACAGGTTGCATACTTTACCAATACGGGTTGCCGGTGCCCACAGGGTTTCCAGCATTTGATCCTGAAACGAGTGCCGGTACTCGAAAGCCGGTGCCCGTCACGGAGGTACAAATTTCTGCTGCCGATTTGGAGCGTATAATCCATAAACCGAATCCTCCGGTAGCCTCTCGGAGCGGACTTCTCAGTGGGAGACAGCTCAGGGAGCATCATCGCCCTCCGGGCCTGCTACCGGGCAGCATTGACCGGCACAGACCAGTCTCGTCCATTGGGACTTCAGGACAACGGAATTTATCCCAAGCCAATCAGGGTCGAAACACCATGCTGAATATCCGCAATGTTGATTATCCGATTCAGCCGCCGTTTCGAAATCCGCATATCCAGGGCATCATCGGTAGCGGTTGGCTGCGGCGCCTGGCCTTGCGCCGTGCGACTCAAAAATTGCAGGCTATGCAGCAGCAGCTGATTTTGTCCTGGAACAACGTCAGGCTGATGGGCTATCTCGACCGACATCGCCCCAATCCCAGGGGCCTGGTGGTCCTGCTTCACGGCTGGGAAGGCTCGGCGGAGTCGACCTATATCATCTCCGCCGCCGCCACCTGCACTGGTGCCGGCTACGACACCTTTCGCCTTAACCTGCGGGATCACGGTCCTACTCACCACCTCAACCGCGACCTGTTCAACTCCACCTTGACCGCGGAGGTGACCCACGCCATTAAACAGGTGAGGGAGCGGTATCCGGGGATTCCCTGTCACCTGGCCGGCTTTTCCCTGGGCGGCAGCTTTGCCCTTCGCATCGCTGCGGATAACGGTGACAGGCTCCGGTTAAACAGTATTGTCGCGATTTGCCCTCCGGTTAATCCGGCCAATGCCATGGCTGCCCTCAATGCACGAAGCCGAACCTATGGCGCCTATTTCTTTCAAAAATGGAAAAAGTCCCTGGCGACAAAATTACATCACTTTCCAGACCTGGCCTACGGTGAGGCACTGAACCGCTCCCGCAACCTTGATCAACTCAACGATTTTTTTGTCCCCGGCCACACGCCATTTGCAACCCCGGAGCGCTATTTTGCTGCCTACGCCGTGACCGGAACCCGACTGGCGGCTTTAACGGTCCCGGCCTGGCTTATAACCACCAGGGACGACCCGGTCACCCCGTGCCAGGACATTTCCAGCATCGATGGCAGCGTAAACCTGAACGTCGAAATCGCCAAACGGGGAGGACACTGTGGCTTTCTGCAGAATTATCGCCTGGAGACCTGGATCGACAACCGCCTTTTGCAGATTTTCGACACTGTTGACGGTGAGAGTGGTAGACCCTGAGGATCGTCTGTGCGCAGCAACGGTTTCGAGCAACCTTTTGACTTCGCCACTACAGGACCCGGTCCGGTATCAGTCGTTATCCATCACCAGGCGGATCTGCTCAATGGCGAATCCACGCTGTTGCAGGAAGCGCATTCGCCGGGTTTTTTCCCGGTAATCCGCCGCCGGAGAAACGCCGAATTTCTTCACCAGCGCCTCGGCCGCAAGGGTGGGCCAGTCAAACCCCGAATTGCGAAGCGAACGCTCAATCACCTCCTCCTGCACGCGACGCTCCAACAGTTCCGACCGTATTCGCCGGGGCCCCTGGCCCTTTCGAATTCTCGACCGGGTGAAGGCCTCGGCAAAGCGCGCATCGGATAACAATCCATCCTGCTCCAGGTTGTCGAGTGACTCATGGATTAGGCCCCGGTACCCCGGAAACTTGATGGTCAGTCTTTGTTCCAGCTCATAGCGGGAATATTCCCGACGGGCAAGGCTGTCCATTGCCTGCACGCGAATAACGCTGGCATCCACCTCCGTCACCCCGGTCACCGCGGCGACGTGTCGGCAGTCAATCGTGGCACGTTCTCTGCCGACCCCGACTGGGTTGCAGTTCCGGGCCGGGCTTCGGTGCCGGCGGGAGACGTCTCCACCAGCCCCAGCCAGGTCCCGATCTTGCGGAATATGGCGCGCATTAACCGCCACAATTTCGGCAGCAACCAGACCACCAGGGCAATAAAAAGGATTAACAACACAAGAAACAGCAAGGGGTGATTGAACATGGTCCACAGGCCGCCGAGCACCACCAGGTCTTCGGCGATGGAGGCGCCCCAGTTGCTGAACGGTTCGGGCGAGGTATTGATCAGTACCCGGGTGGACGCCTTGGTCAGATGACTGGTAGCCGCCAGGGAGCCTCCCAGCAGACCGGCAGCAATCTCCAGCACCGGTGAAACGTCACCTACGGCCCCTGCCGCCAGCATGGCGCCAGCAGGTATCCGGATAAAGGTGTGCAGGCCATCCCAGCCGGTATCGACCCCTGGCGTCTTGTCGGCCACAAATTCCACCATGTACATCAACCCGGCGGCGGCTATGACCAGGGGGTCCTGCAAAACCTGCAAATCCGGAGGCAGGGCTATATAGCCGGTGCTGCCGCCGAGGCCCAGTACCAGGACCGCGGCATAGAGATTGATACCACTGGCCCAGCCGACACCCATGGTCAGCGCCAGCGTCGACAGTAATTGTTGGTAGTTTTCCATACCAGCTCCGGTCCTCCGCCTGGTTGTTCATTCTTTCCACCTGGTTCATGCCTGGCTTCCAGCGCTGGAAATCCGGTGGCGGGCACCTGGCCCATAAAGGTATTGGACAGCATTGCGAAATGACAATTCCGGGGCACTTCCCCCGGGGAGTCCTGATCCCGATGGAACCAAAAAATCGCTCCATGTATCCGGGACACCATCGTACCTCAACTTTTCCGCGAAGCTGCAAGGTACTCTATCGGTTACCGGACCGAAAAGGCAGCAGCAACAACCTGGCAAGCCGGTTTTCGCTCAATCCCGCAACCCCCAGCATCATCCCGGGCTTTCTGGTGCCCGGCCCCACCGAGTGAAAAATTCGATCCCAGAAGCTGAAAAGGGTACCGTAGTTGCTATCCGTATCCTCCCTGACCGCGTGGTGATGCACCCAGTGTATGCCCGGCGTAATCAGCAGACGGGACAGACCAGTCTCAAGTTCATAAGAGAGATGAACATTGGAGTGGTGAAATATAGCGGCCATCAACACCAGGGTTTCGAATACCAGCACAGAATAGAGAGGCATCGCCAGCAGCAAAATTACCGGTGCTCTAGCCAGGGCTGACAATGCCACTTCACCGAAATGGAAACGAAAGGCGGTGGTACTGTCGAGCTGCTGATCCAGGTGATGGACACGGTGAAAACGCCAGAAGAAAGAAACTTCGTGATTGAGGCGATGCCACCAGTAGATCCAGAAATCCAGAAAGATGACATCGACAACCAGCGCCAGCGGGCTTTGTTGTGCAGTAAAGGGAATGCCCAGTACGGACCGCAACTCCGTACCCAGATCGACGGCCAGCAGGGTTACCGGTAGCACCAGTAATCGTGATAACAGGACGTTCAGAAGCCACAGTGTCAGGTTGCCCCGCAGATGGCGTGCCTGGCTGAATCCCTGGTCAGATTGTTTCCAGGGAGCAGCCGGAAATCGTCTTTCAAAGACAAAGAATGCTGAAAACCAGCTGAACACCAATATCGTCTTGGCTATCAGCAAGGTCTCAGCGTTCATCATGTTCATTCCGGACCGGTCAGTAGCTGTGATCGGATCCCGTCATTCCGGCTTGTTTTCAGTCCCTAATTTGCCGTTGCGCTGGCCCGGGCGCCGGGTTCCTTTTTAAGGGGGGGTTCGTTTTCGGCTGATGGCTCTTTATTGGCTGAGGGCTCTTTACCCGCTGAAGGCTCTTTATTGGCTGAGGGCTCTTTACCCGCTGAAGGCTCTTTACCCGCTGAAGGCTCTTTGCCAGCTGAGGACGGTTTGGATTCAAGCAGGTACTCGGCCCGAATTCGGTGCTCGATTTCCTCCAGTATCGCCGGGTTGGCCCGCAGAAAATCGCAGGCATTGTTTTTGCCCTGACCGATCTTTTCGTCGTTGTAGGAATACCAGGCGCCAGCCTTGTTGACAAAACCGTGTTTCACTCCGAGGTCGATGACCTCGCCGACATGGTTGATGCCCGCGCCGTAAAGGATCTGGAATTCGCACTGTTTAAACGGTGGCGCCACCTTGTTTTTAACCACCTTGACCCGCGTTTCGTTACCGACCACCTCCTCACCTTCCTTGACGGCGCCGGTGCGTCGAATGTCGAGCCGCACCGAAGCGTAGAACTTAAGGGCGTTGCCGCCGGTGGTGGTTTCCGGATTGCCGAACATGACGCCGATCTTCATACGAATCTGGTTGATGAATATCACCAGGCAATTGGCCTGCTTGATGTTGCTGGTGAGCTTGCGCAGGGCCTGGGACATCAGCCGCGCCTGCAAGCCGACATGGTGATCGCCCATCTCGCCTTCGATCTCGGCCCGGGGCGTCAGTGCCGCCACCGAATCGACCACCAGGACATCTATGGCGCCGGACCGGACCAGCATATCTGCCACCTCAAGGGCCTGCTCACCGGTATCCGGCTGGGAGACAATCAGGTCGTCGACATTGACGCCGAGCTTCTCGGCGTAGATCGGGTCCAGGGCATGCTCGGCGTCAATAAAAGCACAGGTGCCACCCTTTTTCTGGGCCTGGGCTATGACCGAGAGTGTCAGGGTGGTTTTGCCGGAGGATTCCGGACCGTAGATTTCCACCACCCGGCCCCTGGGCAGACCACCGACGCCAAGGGCAATGTCAAGACTGAGTGATCCGGTTGAAATACTTGGCACCACGACGTGTTCCTTGTCGCCCATGCGCATTACGGTGCCCTTGCCAAACTGCCGTTCAATCTGGCCCAGGGCGGCCTGTAGTGCTTTTTCCTTGTTTGCATCCATTGATCTTTACCTCTGGTTGTTCGCTAAAATTATTCGTCGCCTCTTTGCGGAGATTGCCCCGAATTCCATTGTCAGACTATGGGCGCACTTCGGCGGGAGGTTGATGTTCGGGAAAGCTTAACCCAAATTCCTTGTACTGTATAGTTATACAGTAATTCGCGTTTGCACAGCCCTGGGACTCCGGCTTCCACCAGTCGTTACCTCCAGCAGCCCCCGCAGCGCAGTGACTACTGCCTGGTGGCGAACGGATTGCCGGTCACCGAAAAAGCGGCAATGCCGCGAAGACAGCTGCTCGCCCTGGGCCCAGGCAAACCAGACCGTGCCCACAGGCTTCTCCGGAGTACCGCCATCGGGCCCGGCAATGCCGCTGACAGCAACGGCAATGTCGGCTCCGGCCACTCTGAGAGCACCCAGGGCCATGGCCCGAACCACTGCCTCGCTGACGGCTCCCTCCTGCTGCAACAGCTGTTCAGACACTCCCAGCAGTTGCTGTTTGGCGCGGTTGGCATAGGTGACAAAGCCAAATTCAAACCAGCCGGAACTGCCGGCAATGGCGGTCACGGCCTGGGCAATACCACCGCCGGTACAGGATTCGGCACAGGTCAGGCGCAGGCCACGTGTCAGCAGCTGCTGGCCCAGTTGTCGGGCGAGTTGTTCGACGGGTGGTGACATGGAGCGAGGGTACGGCAGCGGACATTGCCGATCAAGTGAAATTCCCGGCCAGCCCAGGGCAAAAATTTCCTGCCCTGTCCATGAGGTCTGTCGCCACCGACAGCCGGAACCGTGCCACAGACCCTGTGGCCGCAATACCGCAATTACACTACCATGAGCCCCCGAAAATTCAGGGTGATAACGAGGGCGAGGACAATGGAAAAACCCGGAGCGGACAGCACCAGGCCTGCCGGTGACGAACCGAAAAAAATCAGGGCCATCGCCACTCGACAGTACATCGCCCTGGTGCTCGGCCCCCTGGCGACCCTGATTCTGCTGTGCTTTCCCAATCCGGATGCTCTCAGCCCCGAGGCCTGGCGGCTGGCGGCCCTGACCCTGTGGATGGTGATCTGGTGGATGACCGAGGCGGCGCCGGTGCCGGTCACTGCTCTGCTGCCAATACCGATGATGCCGATGCTGGGCATTGCCGGCCAGTCCGATGTCGCCTCGAGTTACGGTGACCCGCTGATCTTCCTGTTTCTGGGTGGCTTTCTGATCGCCGCCGCCATGCAGCGCTGGAACCTGCACCGGCGTATTGCCCTCAACATTGTCGCCCGGGTCGGCACCAGCCCGGCGAACATCGTTGCCGGCTTCATGCTGGCGACCGCGTTTTTGTCCATGTGGATTTCCAATACCGCAACCACGGTGATGATGCTGGCGGTTGGCATCTCCATGATCAGTTTTGTCGAGGAACACAGCGGTGATGCGGAAATAACCCGTCGCTTTGGTGTCGCCCTGATGCTGGGCATTGCCTACAGCGCCTCCATCGGTGGCGTCGGCACCCTGATCGGCACGCCGCCCAATACCCTGATGGCCAGTTACCTGCTCAACAATCAGGGCATTGTGGTGGATTTCGCCACCTGGATGAAAATGGGTATTCCCATCGTTATTGTGTTTCTGCCCCTCACCTGGATGGTGCTCTGCAAGCTCATTTACCCGGTTGCCGATCTCGGCCTGTCAGGCGCCAGAGACATGATCAGGGGAGAGTTGATGTCCCTGGGTGCCATGGCGCGGGGAGAGCGCATCGTCCTGGCCGTGTTCAGCCTGACCGCCTTATTCTGGATTTTTCGTGCGCCCCTGGTGGCCATCACCGATCTGGCCATCACTGACACCAGCATTGCCCTGCTGGCAGCCACTCTGCTGTTTGTCCTGCCCGCCTCGGTGCAAAAGGGACAGTTCACTGTCGACTGGAGTGCCGCAAAGTCCGTACCCTGGGGGGTATTGCTGCTGTTTGGCGGCGGCCTGGCCCTTGCCGGCGCCTTCTCCAGCACCGGACTCGCGGCAGCCATCGGCAATGCCGTCGGCCATCTCGGCCACCTGAATCTCAACCTGATTATCCTGGTCACCATCACCTGCATTATCTTTCTGACGGAGATCACCTCCAATACCGCCACCACCGCCACCTTTCTGCCGATACTCGGCGCCGTGGCGGTGGGCCTCGGCCACGAGGCCACCACACTGGTGGTGCCGGTGGCACTGGCGGCATCCATGGCCTTTATGATGCCGGTGGCAACTCCGCCCAATGCCATCGTCTTTTCCTACGAGGGACTGCGCATCGCCGACATGATGCGGGCCGGATTGTGGCTCAACCTGATTGCCATTGTGCTGATTTATACCGCTATCCGCTGGCTCGGCCCCTGGGTATTTGATCTTCGTTTCTGACAGCGCTGACGGGCCCTGCCGGTACACCGGGCACAGGCAATGCAAGGGTCGCGTCCATCGATAAAACCCGGTGTCGGTGATCTCCATGCACGGGGGCATCAATGTTTGCTAGAATCACCGACCGCCGGATGCTCCCTGGCCAGTTCCCTGCTCAACGCCTGTTGACCTGATCCCGATGACTTTCACTTGATGAACTTCCCCACATGCTTTTAACAAACTTCTTCAAATGACCATTGCCGCTGAAAACACCCAGCATACCCCGATGATGCAGCAGTACTGGCGCATCAAGGCCGAGCACAAGGACCAGCTGGTGTTTTATCGGATGGGGGATTTCTACGAGCTGTTTTATGAGGACGCCAAAAAAGCGGCGCGGCTGCTGGACGTGACCCTGACCGCCCGGGGCAAGTCCGCCGGCAAACCGATACCCATGGCCGGGGTTCCCTACCACGCCGCGGAGAATTACCTGGCACGGCTGGTGCGACTCGGCGAGTCAGTGGCGATCTGCGAACAGATCGGCGACCCGGCCACCAGCAAGGGTCCGGTTGAGCGCCAGGTAGTACGGGTGGTCACTCCCGGCACCGTCAGCGACGAGGCGCTTCTCGATGCCGGCCGGGACAACCTTCTGGTGGCGGCCTGCCCGGGCCCCTCCGGCTACGGCATCGCCACGCTGGATATCGGCAGCGGTCGCTTCACGGTGCTGGAAACTGACACGGAGGACCGCCTGCTCGGGGAAATTCAGCGACTGGATCCGGCTGAACTGTTGCTCAGTGACAGCCAGCCCTGGCCCCGCTCACTGGAGAACCGGCCGGGCCTGCGACGGCGGCCCGAGTGGGAATACGACAACAAGACCGCCCGGCAAAAACTTGCGGAACAGTTTGGCACCCGGGACCTGGCCGGTTTCGGCTGTGAGCACCTGGGACCGGCCCTCGGCGCTGCGGGCTGCCTGCTGCAATACGCCCGGGAGACCCAGCGCACTGCCCTGCCCCATATCCAGGCCATCACCGTCGAGGCCCACGATCAGGCGGTGATAATGGATGCCGCGACCCAGAGAAATCTCGAAATCGTCACCAATCTGGGCGGCGGCGCCGAAAATACCCTGCTGTCGGTGATCGACAACAGTCGTACGGCCATGGGCGGCCGTCTTCTGCGGCGCTGGCTCAGCCGCCCGCTGCGGCAATTGGCGCCATTGCTGGCCCGCCAGCAGGCGGTCAGCGGTCTGGGGGAAAATTTCTGGTTTGAACAGTTTGCCGACCCCCTGCGCACCATTGGCGATATGGAGCGAATCCTGGGGCGGGTCGCCCTGCGTTCCGCCCGTCCCCGGGACCTGAGCCGACTGCGGGATTCCCTGGCGGAACTGCCATCCCTGCACCTGTTGCTGTCGTCACTGACTGCACCAAAACTGGTCGAACTCGATGGCGCCATCAATGAATTCCCGGAGCTCGTCGATCTTCTGACCCGGGCGCTGGAGGACAATCCGCCAGTGGTAATTCGCGACGGCGGCGTCATCGCCAGCGGCTACGACAGCGAACTGGACGAACTGCGTTGCATCAGTAGCAACGCCGGAGATTACCTGCTGGGACTGGAGCAGCGGGAAAAGACCCGAACCGGAATATCCACTCTGAAGGTGGGCTACAACCGGGTCCATGGTTACTACATCGAGATTTCCCGGGGCCAGTCCAGCCAGGCGCCGGCAGATTTTATTCGGCGACAGACCCTGAAGAACGCCGAACGCTATATCACCCCGGAGCTGAAAAGCTTTGAAGACAAGGCTCTCAGCGCCAGGAGCCGGGCGCTGGCCCGGGAAAAAATGCTCTACGAAGAACTGCTTGACCGACTCAATGAGCACTTGCCAGCCCTTCAGACCAGCGCCGCCGCCACGGCAGAACTGGATGTGCTGGTCAATCTGGCGGAGAGGGCCGACAGCCTGCAGTGGGTGCGGCCCGAGTTGACCGGGACTCGGGGAATCTGTATTCGCGGCGGCCGCCATCCGGTAGTCGAACAGGTGCTGGAGACCGCCTTTGTCGCCAACGACCTGACCCTGGACCCGGATCGCCGGATGCTGATCATCACCGGTCCCAATATGGGTGGCAAATCCACCTACATGCGTCAGAATGCGCTGATTGTGTTGCTGGCGCAAATCGGCAGTCCGGTGCCGGCCGCGTCTGCGCAAATCGGCCTGGTGGACCGGATTTTCACCCGCATCGGTTCTTCCGACGATCTTGCCAGCGGCCGTTCCACCTTTATGGTGGAAATGACCGAGACCGCCAACATCCTGCACAATGCCACCGACAACAGCCTGGTGCTGATGGATGAGATCGGCCGGGGCACCAGCACCTTTGACGGCCTGTCCCTGGCATGGGCCTGCGCCGTCCACTTGGCGGAAAAGATTCGGGCCTTCACCCTGTTTGCCACCCACTACTTTGAATTGACTGCCCTCCCCGAGCGCATTCCTGAAGTCAGCAATGTTCATCTGGATGCCAGCGAATACCGGGACGATATCGTTTTCCTGCACGCCGTCCAGGACGGTCCTGCCAGCCAGAGCCACGGCATTCAGGTGGCCAAACTGGCGGGCATTCCGGCGCCGGTGCTGGAACTAGCGCGCAGGGAACTTAAAACCCTGGAAGCGAACTCACAGGCTCCGAGAGTGTCCACCGGGGAAGCGAACACGCCTTTGCAGGCGGAACTGTTCAGCGATCCGGTAACAACGGCCCTGCAGGCCGCCCTCGACGAAATCGACCCTGACGCGCTGAGTCCCCGGGCCGCCCTGGACCTGGTATTCAGGCTCAAGGAATTGTCAGGCCAGTCTTGAGATTGCGGCTGACTGGCTGTTTTTTTTGCTCTATAATTCGCGGCCCTGATTTAGCTGAGACCCGGGAGGACCAAGCCCATGACATTTGTGGTCGGTGAAAACTGTATCAAATGCAAATACACGGATTGCGTGGAAGTCTGCCCGGTGGACTGTTTTTACGAGGGCCCGAATTTTCTGGTGATTCATCCCGATGAGTGCATCGACTGTGCTCTCTGTGAACCGGAATGTCCGGCGGAGGCTATTTTTGCCGAGGATGAATTGCCCGAGGGTCAGGAAGTGTTCCTGGAATTGAACGCCGAGCTCGCCGATGTCTGGCCAAATATCACGGAGAAGAAAGAGCCCACCGCCGACGCCGAGGACTGGGACGGCAAGCCGGACAAATTGCAGTATCTGGAACGCTGAGACCAACGATCACCTGATAGCCGGCCAATCCCGGGAATGGGGATCCAAAAATAACAAGCGGTCTGCGAAGACCGTTTTTTTTCCTGAAAACAGTCGGTTACTGGTTGTTAAACAGGACTTCCCTGTTGATACCCTGGCGAACCATGATATCCCGCAGTCGCCGCAGGGCCTCCACCTGAATCTGGCGGACCCGCTCCCGGGTGAGCCCGATCTCCCGCCCGACCTGCTCCAGTGTGGCTACCTCATAGCCCATGAGACCGAAGCGACGGGCCACAACTTCCCGCTGTTTGTCGGATAACTGCTCCAGCCAGGCGGCAATGGCGTGAGTCAGGTCGTCATCTTCCGCCAGCTCCTCGGGATCGCAGGGCTGCTCGTCGGCTATGGTCTCCACCAGCATTTTGCTGCCGTCCCGTGTGGCCGGCACATCCATGCTGGTCACACGCTCATTGAGCTCGAGCATGTGGGAAACCTCCGCTGAAGGCCGGTCCAGCAACCGGGCAATTTCATCAGCTGAGGGGTCGTGATCCATGGTCTGGGCCAGCTGTCGCGCGGCCCGGAGACAGGCGTTCAGCTGCTTGACGATATGAATCGGCAGGCGGATGGTTCGGGTCTGGTTCATCAGCGCCCTTTCCATGGTCTGCCGAATCCACCAGGTGGCGTAGGTGGAGAAACGAAAACCCAGTTCCGGATTGAATTTCTCGATGGCCCGCATCAGGCCGATATTGCCCTCTTCGATCAGGTCCAGCAACGCCAGGCCCCGGTTGACATAGCGACGGCCGATCTTGACTACCAGCCGCAAATTGCTTTCGATCATCCGCTGCCGAGCAGCCTCATCACCCTGCTGCACTTTTCGCGCAAGCGTGATTTCCTCTTCAGCCGTCAACAGAGAGGCATAGCCGATTTCCTTGAGATACAGACTCGCAGCATCAAAGATCTCGTCCCGCGACTCCCTGGGTATATCAGTAATCTCGTCTTCTCCCTGCGGAGAGTCGTCCTGATCTTCCCCGTCATCAGACATATCCGAACCCGTGTGCACAATTATTTCATGATGTATTTCTGCCGGCGGTTACATTAACGCCTAAGCCGGCGGTATAGCAATGCCTTATTGTCTGGGCAGCAGGCGCGTGGGGTCTATGGGGCGACCATTCTGGCGGATTTCAAAATAGAGTCTGCCACGGTTCGGAGGTTCACTGCCAATTTCGGCTATTTTCTGGCCCCTGCCTACCACCATGCCCTCACGAATGAAAATCTTACGATTGTGGGCATAGGCGCTGAGCAGGGTTTCGCTGTGCTTGATAATGATTAACAGGCCGTAACCGCGCAGGCCATCACCGGCGTAGACCACCACACCGGGGGCGGCGGCGAGCACTGATCCACCCGGGGTCGCGTGGATATTAAGACCCTTGAACACCCTGCTACTGTCATATTCACGCGTTACCCTGCCCTGCGCTGGCCACTGCCAGCTCAGGGGTCCGGCAGGCAGACTGACGGCGGGGCTTGCGGGCGACGGGGGCATCGTCCTTGGCACAGGAACCACCGACGCTGGCGCTGGAGTGGACCTGGATCCAGGCTTGACTGACGGTGTGGCCTTGACCACCGGCGCAGCCCTGGTGGCAGGCGCCACCACTCTGGAAGTATCGAGGCTCAGCCGCTGGCCTGGCCTGATGGTGTAAGGCGCGGAAATCCCGTTGGCGGACGCCAGCTTCACCACATCCAGCTGGTAGCGCCAGGCAATGGAGTAAAGCGTATCACCACGGGAAACCAGGTGGTACATGATACGTTGGGATGGTGGTGGTCTCAGGTCCTGCACGGGAGCCGGAGGTGGCGTCTGGCAGCCACTGACCAGCAGGATCAGCAACAGAGGACGGAACCCTGACCAGATCGGCAAACTATCCCCTCAACAATCTGTCCCCCTCAGAAGGGGTCCCGGCGCCCACCGAGGTATTCAAGTGCCAGCACCAGCACCAGCCCGGTAATCATCAACAGAATACAGGCAAGGACGCTGGGGTCGCCCACGGATTGGGCATAACTTGCCGGCCAGAGCAATTCCCGGGTAATGACCACAGTATTGCCGTGGGCATCGAGCAGGGTTTCCAGGGGGCGTTTCCAGGGCCAGACAATCAGCAGAGATCCCACCAGAAAGCCGGTAAGTAGAGACAGGGTATTGCTGCGCTGATGATGCAACAACCAGGACAGCAAACGGGAAAACAGGAGCAAACCGATCAGCGCGCCAACAGCGAAGGTGCCCAGCACCACGAAATCCAGACGAGTAACTGCTCCGATAATGACTGAATACATGCCAATCAAAAGCAAAATAAAACTCCCTGAAATGCCCGGCAAGATCATTGCGCAAATTGCCAGCATCCCGGAGAAGAATACCGCGGCCAGCGATGCACCAACCTGTAGCGGTGGCGACAGGGCCGTGGCGACGGCCAACAGGGTTCCAATAACCAGTGACAGCCACTGCGGCCAGTCCCAACGGGGCAACTGTCGGCTGACATAGAAAATCGAGGCGACTATCAGGCCAAAAAACAGGGACCAGATCAGCAGCGGGTGGTGGTCAAGGGAATAGCTCACCAGCCGGGCCAGGGTAAATATACTGCACAGTATGCCGGCCACCAGAACCAGCAGAAAGGTGCCATTGATGGCTTGCCAGAACGCCCGGGGACCCCGGGTGAATAACGTCTGCACCGATTGGAAATTGATTGATTTAATGGAATCGAGCAATTCGACATAGATGCCGCTGATAAAGGCAATAGTGCCGCCCGAAACACCGGGAACCACGTCCGCGGCGCCCATCATCAGGCCCTTTACGAATAGCAATGAATAACCGCCAATTGTCCGCATTTCACTTCAGCCCCTTGATTTGTTCACCGTTGCAGCGCTGCCAAACAAGCCCTTGCGCGGCCGATTCAGCGGACTATACCGCCAAGCAGGGGAACAAATCGCACCCGTTCCAGCACTTCTTCCTCGAAGTTTTTACTCTCTCCCTGGCGAACAATCAGCCGCAGTTCCTGGCGGCCATCCGCTCCCACCGGGATGATGAGCAAGCCATCCGGGGCCAGCTGGTGCAGCAGTTCTTCCGGCACGGACTCCGGAGCAGCGGTGCCGATAATGGCATCGTAGGGAGCGTACCGTTCCCAGCCGATACCACCGTCCGAATGGCCGCAGGTGATGTTGCGCATTTTTAGCCGACGAAACCGTTCCTTCGCCTTGTCCAGGAGGGCTTTGATACGCTCGACGGTATAGACCTGATCCACCAGTTGAGCCAGCACCGCTGTCTGATAGCCGGAACCGGTGCCGATTTCCAGTACTTTCCTGCGCGCCCCCCGGGAAAGTACCATCTCGGTCATCAGGGCGACAATGTAAGGCTGGGAAATGGTCTGTCCATAGCCGATTGGCAGGGACGTATCCTCGTAAGCACGGTGGGCAAGGGCTTCGTCAAGAAATATGTGCCGGGGCGTTGTGCGAATCACGTCCAGCACTCTTTGGCTGGTGATCCCCTGGTCCTTTAGGCGTTGCACAAGGCGCTCTCTGGTACGCTGCGAAGTCATGCCGACGCCGCCCAGATCAATGGAATTCACCCCTGCGCCCCCTCGATAAAAAAACGCAACTATAGCACAGCGCTACGGTTATTCAGGAGGGCGATCTCCCGCAGCAACACGGTGGCAAAAGTACCTGTCGGCAATAGAAAGTCCAACTGCAGATCCGAATCGAACCATTGCCACTGAAACCCTTCTGGCAAGAGCACCAGCGGTCTTCTCTCCTGTTGCAGGCCACTGTGCTCCAGCCCCTGGCACCAGGACTGCCAGGGAAACAACACCCTGCTTTCCAGCGCCGCTACCGCCGGGACTGTTCCCGATCGTCCACGCCCCCAAAGCGGCCCTTCGGGGACGGCTTCGCCTTCCAGCGGAGTGCGCCACTGGTCGGTACGGACCCGCTCGGCCAGGACCAGGTTAAACATCCAGGCCCGTGCCGCCGAAAGGTACAGCCCACCCCGCTGGCCTCTGAATCTCGGCCGGTCGCGGCTCAGGATTCGGGCGGCCTCTCGCAGATTTCCCCCTTCGCGACCAAATCGCTGCTCGCCGAAATAATTGGGCACTCCCCGAGCCCCCAGTGAAAGCAGTCGTTGCTCAAGAGCCTCGCGATTACCGGTCAGGTGGCGCAAACGAATAGAGAAGTGATTGGCCCGGTGTTGACCCCGCCTCAATTTCCTGCCGTGCCAGCTTTGCTGCAGGTATTGACAACCTTCGATTTTGGGCAAGTTTGGTAACTGTTCATTGCCGGACAACCGGGGCAAATGCACGCTGAACCATTGGGTTGTTATTGCCCAGCGGTCCTTCAGACCGCAAAAGCCGATGGCCATCTCTTCGGTGCCGAAAGCCTCTGTCAGGCATTTTGCGACCCAGCGGCTATTCTGGCCCTCCTTGCGGATCAGCAGGCAGAGGTGTTCCCCCTCGCCGCTGAAGGGGATATCCATCACTTCCTGCACGCAAAAATCCGAACAACAGGTTCGAAAATCAGCCTGCCACCGAGCCTTGTCCAGACTGAGGGGAAAATCCAGAGAGAAATCAGTCGATTGCAGCTGACCCTGACTTGTTAACACCTGTACTATCCCGTTTAACCTGAATTTCGTTTATTGAGGGCCACGGTTGTCTTTGCCGGCCAGCATAAACTCGAGGTCAAGCCCTGCCTCAGACATCGATAATCCCTTATCTGAATAGCTCTGCAAGCCAAGCGCGCTTCGAAACTGACAATAAAACCGGTTTGCAAGGGCAATGTAAAAGCCACACCGGTTCTCAGTAGGCTTTGCATCGTCGATGTTAACCTTTATGATTGATGGATAATATAACAGTCGATCAAATCAAATGACTTTGACGGGATACAGTTCCTCCAACTCTCTGCAATTCCCAAGAAAACTGGCGACAATTGCCATTTTCGGCATAGCCGTCGCCATGGTTTCCGGTTGTGAGTCGCTGCTGGTTCCTGCCGAGAAGGCAACATCCGGCGAAGCTGTGTCGGTAACTGAACCGGAACCGGTCGCTGCCGAGGCACCGGTCGACACCCTGCCAGTTCCTGCACCACCAACCGAACCACCGCCAACGCCAACGGTAGCGGTGGAACCGGCACCACCGAAACCTGTGGTGCAAAAACCTCTAGTTTGCCCGGCCCCTAAACCCTGCCCCAAATGTCCGGCGGCCATTCTCAGCGACAAGGTTGTCTTTGGTCAGTTAGAGGATGTTACGGTTTCACCACCCGGTTTTGTCTACCAGGCCAGGATTGATACCGGCGCAGAAGGCACTTCCGTTCACGCCACCGAAATTGTCAAGTTCGAGCGCGATGGCGAACGCTGGGTTCGATTCAACTTAATTCATCCCAAAACCGGAGAGCCCCAGATGCTGGAAAGGGAGGTCTCTCGAAGGGTAAAGGTAAAGCAGGTGGAGTTGGAAGGTTTCGAACGGCGTCTGGTAGTGATTTTGGATTTGACTATTGGCACCGTCAGTCAGCAAACAGAAGTGTCACTGGTCGATCGCTCCGACATGGAGTACCCTGTGTTGATAGGTCGTAATTTCCTGCAAAATCAGGCAATTGTCGATGTCAATCAGGAATTTATAGCCAAATAATTCATAGCTTGAAGACCCAATCGGGTATGGCAGGTTCTCACTATGTCGCCAAAAGGTCAGGTTTACCTTTTCGCCACCCTTTTCATTCTGACCGGCATAGGCCTGATGATTTACAAGGCCACAGTGTTGCATTTTCCCCTGTGGCCGGACACCGATAGAAAGGTCTGGAGTATCGAGGCAAAACTTACCTTTGATGGTGTTGGCGACCCGGTGAAAGTCGACCTGGCGCTGCCCGAGGCCCAGGACCGCTATACCATACTCGATGAAATTTTTGCCTCATCGGGTTACGGGTTTTCGATGGAAACCGAAAACCAGCGGCGGGCAGTCTGGACTCGAAGGGATGTTCAGGGCCAGCAGACTCTGTACTACAAATTGCAGATTGCTGATCGTCCGGACAGGGATGCCGGCGCCAGCAAACCGGACTTTTCAACCGAGGTGCGCCCGCCCGTCTGGACCGATGTCGAGAAAGCCGCGGCCACGGGATTGATCCAGTTGGCCCGCCCCCTGTCCTCGGATAATCGCAGTTTCACCCTGCAGATCCTCAAATTACTCAACGACCGTACCGGCTCCCAGGACGCCAACCTGCTGTTCGAGACCAGCAAAGGTAAATCCAGGGCGGATCTGGCACTGAAATTACTGGCGGAAGCAGGTATTCCCGCCCAGATGGTTCGGGGCATTCGCCTGGAAAACCGTCTCTACAATCAAAACCCGGTGGAAATTATTGAAATCTATCAGGATGGTAACTGGTACATCTACGATCCCCACACAGCGACCGCGGGTCTGCCGGAAAATTTCTTCATGTGGCAACAGGGAGGCCGGTCCCTGCTGGAGATCATCGGCGGCACCAATTCCAAAGTTCGATTTTCGGTTCTCGGCAATGACATACCGGCTAAGACCGTGGCTCTGAGGGAAGCCCGCACGGAAGCCGTGGCACTGGTTGACTTCAATATTTACAGCCTGCCCATCGACAAACAAAATGTGTTCAAGATGCTGTTGCTGGTGCCGATCGGCGCCCTGGTCGTGGTGATTTTTCGAGTGCTGGTAGGTCTGAAGACCTCGGGAACCTTTATGCCGGTACTGATCGCACTGGCGTTTATCCAGACCACCCTCGCCGCCGGCATCATGATCCTGGTGACCCTGGTCGCCGCCGGGCTCTGGATACGTTCCTATCTCAGCAAACTGGACCTGCTGATGGCATCCAGGTTGGCTGCCGTGTTGATAACGGTGGTCATGTTGATGGCATTGTTCAGTGTCCTCAGTTACAAACTGGGACTGGACCAGGTACTGACCATCACTTTCTTTCCCATGATTATTATTGCCTGGACCATTGAGCGTATGTCGATCACCTGGGAGGAAGAGGGTCCCAAGGAAGTATTGAGGCAAGGCAGTGGCAGCCTGCTGGTCGCCGTGGTCGCCTATCTCTGTATGAGCAATCGCCTGATCGAGCACCTCACCTACAATTTCCCTGAAGTGTTACTGGTGGAATTCGGCATTATTCTTATCCTCGGACAGTACACCGGCTATCGGCTTAGCGAGTTACGGCGATTCAGGTTCATGGTGGAATAGCCAGGAAGCACCTTATGTGGAAACGATATCTGGCATTGAATAATCTGGGCATTCTGGGCATGAATGCCCGCAATGTTGCCTATATCGCCCGATACAACGAGCGCAAAAATTACCCCCTGGTAGACAACAAGCTCAAAACCAAGGAAGAGGCGATCAAATACGGCATCACCGTGCCGGAACTGTATGGGGTTATCAGCTATACGGGGGAATTGCGCGACCTTGGCGATCTCCTAAATCCTCTGGAAGGCTTTGCTGTCAAGCCCCTTCGAGGCAGCGGCGGCAAGGGCATAATCATTATCGTCGGCCGCAAGGGTAATGATTTTGTCAAACCCAGTGGCCAGGTTTTGACCCTTCAGGATATCAAGCATGATATCTCCAACATCCTCAGTGGCGTTTACAGTCTTGGCGGCAAACCTGATACCGCCATCATCGAATCCCTGATCCATGGAGATCCGCGGCTGCTCAACTTCAGTTACGAGGGACTGCCGGATATACGCATCATCCTGTTTCTGGGTTTTCCGGTAATGGCCATGATGCGCTGCCCAACCCACGCATCGGACGGCAAGGCCAACCTCCATCAGGGGGCAGTCGGCGTCGGTCTGGATATCTGTACCGGGACCGCTATTCGTGCCGTCGAGCACAACCGCCTGGTGGACCGCCATCCCGACACGCAGGTTTCCTTTGCTGACCTCGCGATACCGGACTGGCACTCTTTGTTATTACTCAGTGCCAAGTGTTATGACATGACCGGGCTCGGTTACATCGGCTGTGATTTTGCCATGGACATCAAGCGGGGCCCGATGATACTGGAACTTAACGCTCGGCCCGGGCTGGCGGTACAGATTGCCAACGGTATCGGTCTGAAAAAACGCCTGGAAGTCATTGAAAATCTTGATCACAAGGACTTGCACCCTGAAGAACGGGTGGAGTTTGTGATCAAGACATTTTGTGCGAAATCCAGCATCGTCAGCCAGCCGTCTGCTCAGACTGCCACCACCAGCACCACAGCATAACAGGCAATCCCCTCCCCCCTGCCGGTAAACCCGAGCCTTTCCGTGGTCGTTGCCTTTATATTGATTTGCTTCGGAAGACAGTCGCAGTCCGCCGCCAGTAACTCCACCATAGCACTGACATGGGGCGATACTCTCGGAGACTGAGTCACCACCGTCAGGTCGGCATTGCCCAGACGCCACCCTGCGCTGCGGAGCAGATCGATTACGTGGCGCAACAGTTGACGACTGTCGATGCCACGATATTGGTCGTCGGAATCCGGAAAATGCCGGCCGATATCGCCGAGAGCCACTGCCCCGAGAAGCGCATCGCACAGGGCGTGAATCAGCACGTCCCCATCGGAATGGGCGACCAAACCGCGATCATGGGGGATATTCACACCACCGAGAGTGATGTGGTCACCTTCGCCGAAGGCGTGGACATCAAAACCCTGACCGATGCGAATCACGACTGTACCGAATGTCGACGCCTGGCCTTAGATTCAGCGTCCTGTTGCCGCAATACAGCTTCAATCAGATGCAGGTCCTCGGGGACTGTCAACTTGATGTTATCCCGCCGCCCGGGCACAACGCCGGGCACAAGGCCCATTCGCTCCAGTGCTCCCGCCTCATCCGTCGGTGCTGCACCGGTCGCCAGGGCCAGTTCCAGCGCTTCGACTAACAGACCATAGCGAAACATTTGCGGAGTGTAGGCTGACCAGAGATGGCTGCGATCCTCGGTACCAAGGATCAGTTGCCGGTCGTCGACTCGCTTCAGGGTATCGGCTACCGGTGCGGCCAGAATGCCACCCACGGGATGATCCCAAA
This sequence comes from Gammaproteobacteria bacterium, assembly GCA_003235325.1. GTDB lineage: Bacteria > Pseudomonadota > Gammaproteobacteria > Pseudomonadales > Porticoccaceae > SZUA-272. The sequence continues at coordinate 21,043 of QJWQ01000039.1, forward strand.
AACGGCTCAGCAACTTGTCGACATCGGAACGGGTGATACAGGGTCTGGCGACATCGTGGATCAACACCCAGTCGTCTCTCCCGGCCTGTTTATTCAGGTCCTGAAGGCCAATCTGAACCGACTCTGCACGAGTCTCACCCCCGGGCACAGTCCGAATCATCGGATCAAAAAATACAGGCAGCTTTTTCCAGCAACTATCACCGGGATTGACGACAACAACGATCTGCGCCGGCTTACAGGTCAGGAGACGTGACAGGGTATGGCAGACCAGAGGCTGGCCCGCCACCACCTGGTATTGCTTGGCAAGGTCGGTTCCAAAACGCCGGCCAATGCCAGCGGCGGGGACGACGACCCAGAATTTCACCGGTCGTCATCCTTGATGACCATGATGAAAGTTTCGCCTTTTTTGATCATGCCCAGATCAGAGCGAGCTCTTTCCTCGACGCTGTCCAGACCCGATTTTAAATCCTCAACTTCCGAGGCCAGAACGGAATTTCGTTCCTGAAGGTACTGGTTGGTTTCCTGCTGTTGCTGAACTCTGCGTTCCAGATCGGCTCGCTGGGCAAAACTGCCTTCACCAAACCAGAGCCGGTATTGCAGCCCCATCAAAAGGAGTGCTAACAGGGCGGCAATCCAGCGCATTCATCTCTCCGGCTGCCCGGATCAGCCTCTGAATTCTTTTCGACCCCGATAGGGAGCAGTGCCATCCAGCTCTGATTCGATACGCAGCAACCGGTTGTATTTGGCAACACGGTCGGAACGACAGAGAGAACCGGTCTTGATCTGGCCTGCGGCAGTGGCCACTGCCAGGTCAGCAATGGTTGTATCCTCGGTCTCGCCGGACCGGTGGGAAATCACGGCTGTATAGCCGGCATCCTTGGCCATTTTGATGGCTTCCAGGGTCTCGGTGAGTGAACCGATCTGGTTGAACTTGATCAGAATGGAGTTGGCTATTCCGTTGTCGATACCCCTCTTGAGGATCTTGGTGTTGGTGACAAAGAGGTCATCGCCCACCAGCTGACAGCGATCACCAATCTTGCGGGTGAGGCTGGCCCAGCCGTCCCAGTCGCTCTCGTCCATGCCATCCTCGATGGAAATAATGGGATGGCGATCCACCAGTTCGGCGAGGTAATCGCCAAACTGGTCCGAGTTGAAGGTCTTGCCTTCACCGGACAGGCTGTATTGGTCGTTCTTGTAGAATTCAGACGAGGCGCAATCCAGCGCCAGCGTGGTGTCATCGCCAAGCTTGTAGCCGGCGGCGGTAACAGCCTCGGCAATAATTTCCAGGGCAGCCTCGTTGGATGGCAGATCGGGAGCAAATCCGCCTTCGTCGCCCACCGCCGTATTCAAACCCCGGCTGCTCAGCACCTTCTTCAACTGATGGAAAATTTCCGCACCCTGGCGCAGGGCCTCGGCAAAGGAAGTCGCGCCGACGGGCTGGATCATGAACTCCTGAATATCGACATTGTTGTCGGCGTGTTCACCGCCATTGAGAATATTCATCATCGGCACCGGCATGGTGTAAACACCTTCAGTGCCATTGAGTGCGGCAATATGTCTGTAAAGGGGTACTTTCTTGGCCATCGCCGCGGCTTTGGCGGCTGCCAGGGAGACGGCCAGAATGGCATTGGCACCCAGGACCGACTTGCTGTCTGTGCCGTCCGCCTCAATCATAATTTTATCGAGCAGGCGCTGGTCGGTCACATCCTTGCCCAATAACAGTTCCCGTATGGTGGTATTGATATTGCCGACCGCTTTCAATACGCCCTTGCCGAGGTATCGTTTCTTGTCGCCGTCGCGCAGTTCCAGGGCTTCACGGGTGCCGGTGGAGGCGCCGGAGGGCGCACAGGCACTGCCGGCAATACCGCCTTCAAGAATCACATCGGCGTTAACGGTGGGGTTGCCTCTGGAATCCAGGACTTCCCAGGCTCTGATGTCAGCAATCTTGGTCATTTTTTTTCTCCGGGTGGTTAATTAATTATTCTGTGTCGATAGCTGGCAGGTTTTTAACCAGGTCATCGACGGCTTTCATGTGGAGCAGGAACAATTCAAGTTTATCCAGCGCCAGGGCACTGGGACCATCACAGCGGGCATTATCCGGGTCTGGATGAGCCTCCAGAAAGAGACCGGCCAGCCCAACGGCCAGGCCTGCCCGGCCCAATTCAGCCACCTGACCCCGACGACCGCCGGAAGCGGCTCCCATGGGATCCCGGCACTGCAGTGAATGAGTGACGTCGAAAATGATGGGGAAATTACCACTGGCCTTGTTCATGACGCCGAAGCCGAGCATGTCCACCACCAGGTTGTCATAGCCAAAACTGGAGCCCCGTTCACAGAGGATCAGTTGTTCATTGCCGCATTCCCGAAATTTGGAGATCAAATTGCCCACCTGGGACGGGCTCATGAACTGTGGCTTTTTGATGTTTATCACCGCACCGGTTTTGGCCATGGCCGCCACCAGATCGGTCTGTCGGGCCAGAAAGGCCGGCAACTGAATCACATCGCAAACTTCAGCCACCGGTGCCGCCTGCCAGGTTTCGTGAACATCGGTAATCACGGGTATCTTGTAAGTATCCTTGATTTCTTCAAAGATTCTCAGACCTGCCTCCATTCCGGGTCCGCGGTAGGAATGTATGGAGGAACGATTGGCCTTGTCGTAGGAAGCTTTGAAGACATAGGGAATATTCAGCTTCTCTGTCACTCTGACAAAATGTTCGGCAATCGTGAGCGCCAAGTCTCGGGATTCTAGGACATTCATGCCACCGAACAACACGAATGGCCTGTCATTGGCGACAGGGATTTTTCCGATATTGACCGTAACCACTCAAGCTGCTCCTAGAGGCTGCAATTGGGCAAAATCCAGGGCCGCCTGGATGAAGCCGGTAAACAACGGATGGCCCTCACGGGGGGTCGAGGTAAATTCCGGGTGGAACTGACAGGCGAAAAACCAGGGATGATCCGGCAATTCAACCGTTTCCACCAACTGGTTTTCCACGGACCAGCCGCCCACTCTGAGCCCTGCCGTTTGAAGTTGTTCCAGATAATTATTATTCACTTCATACCTGTGCCTATGGCGCTCCATAATATACTCGCTACCATAGATTTGTCTCGCCCTTGAGCCCTCGACCAGTCGAGCCGACTGGGCGCCGAGCCTCATAGTACCGCCGTAGTCAGAATTTTCCGAGCGAATTTCCACCTTGCCGTCATCCCGAACCCACTCGGTGATCAAAGCTACTACCGGATAAGGTGTTGCCTTGTCGAACTCGGTGCTGTTGGCCCCTGACATGGCGGCGACATTGCGGGCGAATTCAATTACGGCCAGTTGCATGCCGAGACAGATTCCAAGGTAGGGGATATTGTTCTCCCTGGCAAATTTAATCGCCCGGATCTTGCCCTCGATTCCCCGCATGCCGAAACCCCCTGGCACCAGAATAGCGTGACAACCCGAAATCAGGGTTTTGTCATTTTCCAGATCCTCGGAGTCGAGATGACGAATTTTGACTCTGGCCAGGTGCTGAATGCCGGCGTGCTCAAGTGCCTCATTGAGGGACTTGTAGGCGTCGAGCAGGTCCATGTACTTGCCCACCATGGCCACGATCACTTCGTGCTCGGGGTTCAAATGGTTATGAACGACTCGATCCCATTCACTGAGGTCTGCCTCCTGGCAGTGGAGGTTGAAACGCTCAACCACGAATCGATCAAGGCCCCATTTGTTTAAATGCCTGGGAATGCGATATATGGTATCCGCATCCATGAGCGGCACCACGGCACGCTCCTCAACGTTAGTAAACAGGGCTATCTTGCGTCGCTGGCTGCTGTCGACTTCCACTTCTGAGCGGCAGAGCAGGACATCCGGTTGCAGACCGATGGAACGCAATTCCTTTACCGAGTGTTGGGTCGGCTTGGTTTTGGTTTCACCGGCGGTTGCAATATAGGGCACAAGAGTCAGATGAATCAGGAGTGCCCGATTGGACCCCAGTTGTACTTTCAGTTGACGGATAGCTTCAAGAAATGGCTGGGATTCAATGTCGCCCACCGTACCGCCGATTTCCACCATGGCGATATCAAAGCCCTCACCCCCTTTGAGAATGCGTCGCTTGATCTCATCGGTAACATGGGGAATAACCTGAACCGTGCCTCCCAGGTAATCGCCCCGACGCTCACGGCGCAGAATGGTCTCGTAAACCTGACCGCTGGTGAAATTATTGTTGCGAGTCATTTTGGAACGCAAAAAACGCTCGTAATGGCCGAGGTCCAGATCGGTTTCGGCGCCGTCTTCAGTAACGAAAACCTCACCGTGCTGAAAGGGGCTCATGGTGCCCGGATCAACATTCAGATAGGGGTCCAGTTTGAGAACAGTGACATTCAGGCCACGCGCTTCCAGCACGGCTCCCAGGGATGCACAGGCGATACCCTTACCAAGCGAGGAGACAACACCACCGGTTACGAATATAAAACGCGTCATTCAGACCCTTTTATTGAAATGCTGATCGTTGGGTAATCGTGTGAGAAAGACAGCCAACCGGGGGGTGAAAATCAGGTCTGCCAACTTCCGAAAGATGGGACATCAGCGTACCAGAAAGCACCCTGCTTCTCAATGCGATGCCCCTGTAAATCGAGGTTTACCTTCTGCCGCCACGCGCTCCCCGGCGGCCGGTGACCAGCCTCCCGCCGGCAGTTATCCACCCCCTCCCTGAGCCTCGGGGTAATACCAGAGAAACCGCAGTCCGGACCGGGGTTGTCGGGCCTGAAAACCCTCGCAAACAAACAAATCCCCCACCGCTGCCAGCATCCCGTCGATATAAATCAGGGGCATCCTGTCCCTGAGCCAAGGCTCTAGCCTGTATTCCTGGAATAGCTTTTTCAGGGAATTGGAACCACTGCGTCCCACCGGTCGGCAACGCTCACCACCGGACCGGAACCTGATTTCAAGGTCTCCGTTTGCCGGCACCAGCAACCCTCCCTGTTCAGCACGAGCGGCAGCCAGCCTGCTTCCGCCGGGCAGATACAGCTCAGAGTCGCCGCGCCAGACAGTGCCCGACTGCGCAGGATCAATTGCCGGAAGATTATCCGACAGGTAGATCCGGCTGCCGTAGCGGCGCAATTCACCGCCACGCCAGCTAATCAGGGGCACGGCATCCTGCCGTGCTGTTGCAAGCTCTGCCATGGCCGACGCCAGAGCCCCATGGCCGGGCACGGGAATTCGCCGATACAGTATCCAGAATCTGAGCAGGTTCGCCAGCCGCGGCCCCGATAACGCCAACATGGCTGACAGGGGAAGACTCCAGCCGCGTCTTTGCCTTTGCTCGCCAAGGGTTTCTATGTCCTCGGCAGCAAGATCGCTCGCCAGAGCGTCTGCCTCACGGCACAGTGCAGCGGAACGCAGAAGACGTTTATCGGTCTCCGGCCAGCGCCCCTGTAACAGTGGCACTAGACGGTGCCTGATAAAATTTCGATCGTGTTCGAGACTGAGGTTTGACGGATCCTCGACCCAGGTCAGATGCTGTTCCAGGGCGTACTGCTCCAGGCTGCACCGACCGATCCCAAGCAGAGGCCGCAGCAGGGTACCGGAACCCATAGCTCTCACCCCGGGCATACCCGCCAGCCCGCGAGGACCAGACCCCCGCAACAACCGGTACAGGACGGTCTCGATCTGGTCGTCTCGATGGTGCGCCAGCAGCAAAAGATCCGTCTCTTTGAGCAACCCGGCGAAGGCTTTGTAGCGGGCATCCCTGGCCGCCGTTTCCAGGCTGCCGCTATCGGTCGATACGCTCACGGGCAGAGCAAGGAATCCGGCACCCAGGTTCCTGCAGAACCTTTCGCATCCCTGTTGCCAGGCGGTCGCCTCGGCCTGGAGAGCATGGTGAATATAAACCGCCGTCAGTTTTTGGGCAGGAATCTGCCGGCAAAGGGCATGCAGCAAAACCGTTGAATCCAGACCACCACTGAAACCGAGGTAAACCTTCCCCGCCGAGAGAAGACGGGGAACCCATGGCGCCAGGTAATCCGGAGTGAAACGGCCCACAGCTTGACCTCGAGGCGAGGTCACTGAGCTTTAGAAGTCAAGAATTTCCGTAGGACATCAACCGGTCAAAGCGATTCTGTACCAGGGTATCCAGATCAATGGACTGTAAATTATCCAGTTGTTGGACCAGTTCCTTTTTCAGGTTTTTGGCCATCTGGTCGATGTCCCTGTGGGCACCCCCCATGGGCTCGGCAATGGTCGAGTCGACAATACCCAGTTCCTGAAGAATGGACGAGGTAACGCCCATGGCCTCAGCTGCCAGTGGCGCCTTTTCACTGGTCTTCCAGATAATATTGGCACAGCCTTCCGGTGAAATTACAAAATAGGTCGAATACTGCAGCATATTCAATTTGTCGCCGACCCCAATGGCGATGGCGCCGCCGGAACTGCCTTCGCCAATTACCGTGCAGATAATGGGTGTACGCAGCCGGGACATCACCGCCATGTTAGTGGCGATGGCTTCACTGATGCCCCGCTCCTCGGAATCGATGCCCGGATAGGCCCCGGGGGTATCGATCAGGGTAAGTATCGGCATCTTGAAGCGCTCGGCCATCTCCATCAACCGCAGGGCCTTGCGGTAGCCCTCGGGCTTTGGCATTCCGAAGTTGCGATAGATTTTCTCGTTAACGCCCCGACCTTTCTCCTCGCCGATGACCATGACCGGTCTGCCGTCGAGGCGGCCAATACCGCCAACAATGGCCTTGTCGTCGCCAAAGCGGCGGTCGCCATGCAATTCATCAAACTCGTCAAAGATACGCTCGATATAATCCATGGCGTAGGGGCGCTGAGGGTGCCTTGCCACCTGCACCACCTGCCAGGGGCTTAAATTCGAGTAAATGGTCTCCGTCAGCTTGCGGGATTTCTCCTTCAGCTTGTTCACCTCTTCAGTGATATTCAGGGCATTGTCATTACCCACAAGTTGTAGCTCTTCTATCTTGGCTTCAAGTTCGGCAATGGGTTGTTCGAAATCCAGATAATTCAGATTCATTATTTTATTATTCCCGCTTTCTTCATTTATCGCGTAATGTACTACCGCTTAGTATAATAAACCAGCCTTTCACCTGGCTCGATGGCCAGGTAAATCAATACCGTAACAGAATGCTGTCAGGGCCAAAGGTATCCCGCAATTTCTGCAACAGCTCATCTTCCGGCCTGACAGACCAGGCGGAAGATAGCTGAATATCGCCGATAGCCGTCGGACTGCAATAACGTACATGAACCGGACAACAGCCCTGCCGGTACAACCCCAGTATCATAGACAGGTCCTTCACTCCCCTGCCCTCAAGGCTGTCACTGGCCAGAACCAGATCAATTCCCCTCAGATGGGATTGACGGGCCTCGACCAGGGAACTCACCTCGTCCACCCGCATTTTCAGGCCACCGGTATAGTCATCCTCGCTGACCGCCCCGGCTACGACCAACACTGCGCCCTTGACAAGCTTGTCGCGGTATTCTCGAAAGCGGTCGGCAAAGACTGCCGCCTCGATGCGGCCGCTTCGATCGTCCAGAACCAGAAAGCCCATAGTGTCCCCGCGCTTGTTTTTCATTACCCGCTGGCTGACCACCAGCCCGGCAATGCGCTGGCTCTCCCGGGACGGTTTGAGCTCACTGATCCTGTCCTTGACCAGGTGGCGGAGTTCGGCGGCGTACTCATCCAGAGGATGGCCGGTGAGGTAAAGGCCAAGGGTATCGTTTTCCCCCTGAAGTCTCTCCTTGAGGCTGAGACGACGTACACGGGAGAAACTCTGATAGCCAATCTCGGGGGCGCTGTCCGCAAGGGTCTCGCCAAACAGATCGCCCATGCCGCTGCTGGTATTGCGATGGTGCTGTTCAGCCAGTTTGGTCGCCTCCTCCATGGCCGCCAGCATAACCGCCCGGCCGAAACCAGGGTCATCGTCCCGAGGTGCGATGCTGTCGAGGGCACCCGAGCGAATCAGCGCCTCCAGGGCGCGCTTGTTGACCTTACGGCTGTCCACCCGTGAACAAAAGTCAAACAGGTCTATAAAGGGACCTCCTTCCTCTCGGGCAGCAATAATACTGTCTACCGGCCCTTCACCCAGGCCCTTGATGGCCCCGAGGCCATAGACCACGGCACCCTCGGCGGAGACGGTAAACTGGAATTTGCCAATATTGACATCCGGTGGTGTGATGCGCAGTGATAAAGCCCGACACTCATCCACCAAGGTCACCACCTTGTCGGTATTCTGCATGTCCGCCGACATTACGGCTGCCATGAACTCCGCCGGGTAGTGGGCCTTGAGCCAGGCCGTCTGGTAAGCCAGAAGGGCATAGGCCGCCGAATGTGACTTGTTAAAACCGTACCCGGCAAATTTTTCCATGAGGTCAAAAATGTTGGCCGCCAGATGCTCATCGATGCCGTTTTGGCTGGCGCCGGCCATGAAAATCGTACGCTGCTTGGCCATTTCCTCGGGCTTCTTCTTGCCCATGGCCCGGCGCAAGAGGTCGGCGCCGCCCAGTGTATATCCGCCCAGCACCTGGGCAATCTGCATCACCTGCTCCTGGTAGAGGATGATGCCATAGGTCGGGCCGAGCACTGGTTTCAGATCCGGGTGCTGGTACTGGGGATGGGGGTAGGCCAGCTCGGCACGGCCGTGCTTGCGATTGATAAAGTCATCCACCATACCGGATTGCAGCGGCCCCGGTCGAAACAGGGCTACCAGAGCGACAATGTCCTCGAAGCAGTCGGGTTTGAGACGTATGATCAAGTCCTTCATCCCCCGGGATTCCAACTGGAATACCGCCGTGGTTTCAGCGCGTTGCATCAGCGCATAGGCTTCGGAGTCGTCCAGGGGAATGTCGGTTATGGCGACGGGATCCTCACCGGACCTGGCGCGCCGCTGGTTCACCATGGCCACCGCGCAGTCGATAATGGTAAGAGTCCTGAGACCGAGAAAGTCGAACTTGACCAGACCGGCCTGTTCGACATCGTCCTTGTCGAATTGGGTCACCAGACCGCCCCCCGCTTCATCGCAGTACAGGGGTGCAAAATCTGTGAGTGTGGTGGGCGCGATGACCACGCCGCCGGCGTGCTTGCCGACATTGCGGGTTATACCTTCTAGTTGCAGCGCCATCTCCCAGATCTCCTGAGCCTCCTCGTCCTGCTCCAGGAATTCGTTGAGCTGTTCCTCCTGTTCCCGGGCTTTCGACAGGGTCATACCAATTTCCATGGGGATCATCTTGGACAGCTTGTCTGCGAGTCCGTAGGATTTTCCCTGTACCCGGGCCACGTCGCGCACCACCGCCTTGGCCGCCATGGTGCCGAAGGTGATGATCTGGGAGACGGCATCGCGGCCGTAGCGATCGGCCACGTAGCTGATGACCCGATCGCGATTGTCCATACAGAAATCGATGTCAAAATCCGGCATGGAGACCCGCTCCGGATTGAGAAACCGTTCAAACAGCAGATCGTATTCGATGGGGTCCAGATCGGTAATCTCCAGGGCGTAGGCCACCAGGGAACCGGCCCCGGAGCCACGGCCCGGCCCCACCGGTATATCGTTCTGCTTGGCCCAGCGAATGAAGTCCATGACAATGAGGAAATAACCGGGGAATCCCATCTGATTGATTATTTGCAGCTCAAATTGCAGTCGATCCTGATATTCCTTGCGCAGCTCGTTGCGACTGTCAACCGAGCGCACCGACGCAGACAGGATCTTTTCCAGGCGCGCCTCCAGTCCCTCGACGGCCAGTTTTTCAAAATAGCTTTCCGTAGTCATGCCGGCGGGTATCGGGTATTCGGGAAGGCAGGCCTTGCCCAACTGCAAATCAAGATTACAACGACGGGCAATTTCCAGGGTATTGGCCAGGGCCTCCGGGATATCGCTGAACAATTCCGCCATTTCGGCAGCAGATCTCAGGTATTGCTGATCGCTGTAACGATGCTCCCTGCGCGGGTCACTGAGGGTACGACTGTCGTGGATACAAACCCGGACCTCGTGGGCTTCGAAATGATCGCGGTCGAGAAACCGGACATCATTGGTGGCCACCACCGGACAGGCCATTGAGGTGGCCAGGTCCACCGCTTCGTGAAGGTAATCCTCCTCCCCGGCCCGCCCTGTTCGTGTCAGTTCCAGATAGTAACGATCCGGAAAATCCGCCATCCAGTCCTTGAGCAAGGCCTCGGCCAGGTCCCCCTTACCCGCCAGCAGGGCCTGGCCGACATCGCCGAATCTGCCGCCGGAAAGAACTATCAGACCGTCGGCGTGCCGGCGCAACCAGTCGCGTCTGACCGTGGGCCTGCCCTGGACCTGCCCTTCGAGAAAGGCCGTGGAAATCAGCTTGGTCAGATTCCGATAGCCGATATTGTTCTGCACCAGCAGCGTTACCGTGGTCGGCTGACTATCGGTGCTGGTATCCAGCAGTTGCAGGTCGCAGCCGCAGACCGGTTTCAATCCTTCGGCCCGGGCCGCCTTGTAAAACTTCACCAGGGCAAAGAAATTACTGGCATCGGTCAGTGCTATTGCCGGCATACCGAGTTCAGCAACCCTCTTGATCAGGGGCTTGACTCGAACAATGCCATCGAGCAGGGAATATTCGCTGTGAACGCGCAGGTGGACAAATGCAGGGCTTGTCATGAAACAGGTCATTACTCGGGCGGAATTCAAGCGGGCTATTGTATCGCCAATAATTGCTTTTATCGCCATCAGCTTTGACCCGCATCAGGTCACTGTGGTCATGATGGCGGTGTGGCCGATGGAAAAACTATGTGAGCGATAACTGAACCGGTTCGGCATCATTCCTGACCGGTTTGAAACTGCGCCGGTGTATTCGACAGGGTCCATGAGTGGCGAGAGCCTGCAGATGTCGGGCCGTGCCATAGCCCTTGTGTTCGGCAAAACCGTATTCGGGAAATTCGTCGTCCAGCTCGATCATTTCCCGGTCGCGGACCACTTTGGCCAGTATCGACGCGGCACTGATTACCGGTATCCGGCCATCGCCCTTGACGATAGCCATTGCCGGGTAATTCCAGGCGGGCAAACGGTTGCCGTCGACGACCACGAATTCCGGCTGAATCTTCAGTCCTTCAACCGCCCGGCGCATGGCCGTCAGGGTAGCCTGCAGAATATTGTAACGGTCAATTTCGTCGACACTGGCCCGGCCAACGCTCCAGCACAACGATTGCCGGCAAATGAGTTCCGACAGTAATTCCCGCTTTTTTTCCGTCAGTTTCTTGGAGTCTGCCAGTCCAGCCAAGGGCACTGCCGGATCCAGGATCACCGCCGCTGTGACCACATCACCGGCCAGAGGGCCCCTGCCCACTTCGTCGACACCAGCGAGCAATCCACCCCGGTAGGGAATATCAATGATCACCTGGGGACAGGCCGGTCTTTCCGGCAACCAGTTTCGATAAATGGCTGGCGGCAACAGCGCTGGCATCGGCCTTGAGTTGCCGGTGCAAATCGGCAAAGGTTTCGACCAGCCGGGCACTGGCCTCGGGATTGGAAAAGATACTCAGCAGTTCCTGCCCTATCCCTTCCACAGTGGCCTGATCCTGCAGTAGTTCCGGCACCAATCGCTTTCCGGCCAGCAGGTTTGGCAGCGAGACAAATTCGGTTTTAACCAGCCGGGATACCAGCCTGTAGGTCATTTTGCCCAGTCGGTAGCTGACCACCATGGGCTTTTTCAGCAACATGGCCTCCAGTGCGGTTGTACCGGACGCCAGCAAAACCGCATCGGCGGCCTCCATGGCGCTGTGGGAATTTCCGTCCAGGAGAGTAAGGGGCAGGTCCCTGTCCTCGAGCATTTCTTCAAGCTGACGCCGCCTCCCGGCATTGGCCGCCGGGAGGACAAAACGCAAGTCGGGGATCCGCCTCTGACACCATTCGGCAACATCGAGAAACAGGGGTGCCAGCATGGCCACTTCCGACCCCCGGCTGCCGGGCATGATGGCCAGCAACGGCCCGTCTTCCGACAGGCCAAGGCGCTGCCGGGCGGTGGCAGGACTGGGCTGCATGGGAAATTGATCGGCGAGAGGATGGCCGACGAAAGCAACAGCTACCCGGTGCTGCCGGTAAAAATCCGCCTCAAAAGGGAACAGTGTCAACATCAGATCCACGGCCCTGGCTATCTTTTTGATCCTGCCCTGCCGCCAGGCCCACACGGAGGGGCTGACATAGTGGGCCGTGAGAATACCCTCCCTGCGCAGCTTCTCCTCGAGACCCAGATTGAAATCCGGGGCGTCGATGCCGATCACCAGGGTGGTGCCGGACTCGACAAAATGCCTGTAGAGGCCTCGGCGAATACGCAGCAGTTCCGGCAATCGCTTCAGCGGTTCGACGAAGCCCATCACCGACAGGCGTTCCATGGCATAAAGGCTGTTAAAGCCCTCGGCCTGCATCCTGGGACCACCGATACCTTCGAAAATAGCATCGGGAAAATAGCGGCGCAGCGCCGGTATCAGTGGCGCTCCCAGCTGGTCACCGGAGGCCTCACCGACCACCATGCCAATGCGGACAGGCGCAGCCGTCAGTGGCATTCTCGCGGGCGAACTATCGGGTAATGCCGCGCTTGGAATTGCGCAGAGATTGAATCAAGGGTTCGATGACGTCGCGGGAACGTTCCATCTTTTCCAGTTCGGCGATGGCCTCTTCCAGTTTCAGACCACGCCGGTAAACGGTCTTGAATGCCCGGTTGATGTCGGCAATCTGTTCCTTGCTGAAACCCCTCCGCCTGAGTCCTTCGGCATTGATGGTGCGCACAGTCGCGGGGCTGCCCAGGCAGGTCACATAAGTCGGCAGGTCCATGGGCAGGAAGGAACCGGCACCGACAAAGGTGTGGGCGCCAATGGACACATACTGGTGAATCAGGGTGTATCCGGACAGAATTGCCCAATCACCAACATCCACGTGTCCGGCAAGGGAAGCGTTGTTGACAAGAATGATGTTGTCACCCAGTTTGCAGTCGTGGCCCACATGAACATAGGCCATCAACAGGTTGTTGTTGCCGATGACCGTTTCGCCCTTGTCCTGAATGGTGCCGCGATGAAGGGTCACACCCTCCCGAAAAGTATTGTTGTCACCGATGATGAGTCGAGTTGGCTCACCCTTGTATTTCAGGTCCGGAGTATCTTCGCCGACCGTGGAAAACTGGAAAATTCTGTTGTTTTTTCCGATCACGGTCGGACCCTTGAGGACGACGTGAGAATGGATATTGCAGCCGTCACCAATTTCCACATTCGGGCCAACCAGCGTCCAGGGGCCTATTTGAACGTTGTCACCGATCTTGGCGCCAGGATCGATAATTGCGCGAGGGTCTATCAAGGGCCGCCCCCCTATTCCAGTTCCTGGAGGGCACAGAGTAAACGGGCCTCACAGGCCAGGTTACTATCAACTGTGGCGCGACAGACAAAACGCCAGATATTACGTTTTACAGAGTCGAGACTGGCCTCAAGGGTCAAGCGATCACCGGGAACCACCTGCCGTTTGAAGCGAACGCCGTCAACCCCGGCAAAAAGATAGAGGGTTTTTTCATCGGGAAATTTTTTGACGGTGGCAAAACCGAGAATGCCGGCCGCCTGGGCCATGGCCTCTATGATCATCACTCCGGGAAAAATAGGGGCATTGGGAAAGTGGCCGTTAAAAACCGCCTCGTTGACGGTAATGTTCTTGTAGGCAACGATATGGCTACCGGGCTCCATTTCCAGTACCCGGTCTATCAGGAGAAAAGGATAGCGGTGTGGCAGATACTTCTTGATTTCATTGATTTGCATAATTTCTCCCCGGATAGCATTGCGTTCGAAAACTACCGAACCTGATTTTTTTCAATTTTTGTTAGGCGCTGAGCCCATTTGTCCAGCTGACCAAACCGAACAGCTGATCGTCGCCATTCGGTGGTCTCACTCAAGGGTGTTCCGGAGGAATAGGAACCCGGTTCCGTGATGGATTTGGTGACCATCGACATACCGGTAACAGTGACACTATCACAGAGCCTGATATGGCCCACAATTCCAACCCCACCTGCAAGAATGCAATTTTTTCCTATTATTGTGCTGCCGGCTATGCCACAACAGCCTGCAATCGCTGTATTTTCTCCGACCTCGACGTTATGGGCAATCTGAACCAGATTGTCAATAATAACACCACTTTTAATGATGGTATTGCCCAGGGCTCCCCTGTCGACGGTGGTGCAGGCACCGATCTCAACACGATCGCCGATTTCGACGCTGCCCAGCTGGTGAATTTTTACCCAATGACCTCTATCGTTGGCAAAACCAAAGCCGTCGCCACCGATCACTGCCCCGCTGTGAATGCTGACCAGGTTGCCGATACTGACGCCCTGATAAAGGGTGACATTGGCAGCCAGACGACAATTTTCTCCGATAAGGACATCGGCACCGATGCAACATCCGGGACCAATGGAGGTTCCAGACCCGATTTGGGCACCTGCGCCGACGGTAACATGAGGGCCGATGGCGGCGGTTTTGTCTATTCTGGCACTGTCGTCGATAACTGCTGTTGGATGAATACCTTCGGGCAAGGGAGCTACCGGGTTGAACAGTTCGGATACCCGGGCATAGCCAAGATAGGGATTTGTCATGATCAGCTGATTGCCGGCATAGTCAGCCGCCTGCGCCGGGTGCAGAATGACTGCACTGGCGCCGGTGGTTGCCAGATACTGCTGATACGCCTTGCTGGCAAGGAAGGCGAGCTCGCCCTCGCCAGCCTGTTGAAGGGTATTCAGGCCGCGAATAATACAGTCGGCATTGCCCTGCAATTCCGCGCCCAGGTGGTCGGCAAGCTGTTTAAGTCTGTACTCTTGCCCCATTTTTTGCCTCTGGCATTATTTTGTTTTTTTATTGAGCCTTTCCGTGAGCTTGGCAGTCAGATTGAGGCCGGGTTCAGCAACCAGTACAGCATCGGCACGCAGTAACAGAGAGATCTTTTCCTCTTCGACCAGCTCCTTCAGAGCCTCCAGGGCTTTTGGCTGCAACTCCTGAATGATGCCATTTTGCAACGTCTTGATTTCTGATTCCAACTTTTTCGCAGTCAATTCCAGATCGGCGCGCAGGTATTCGATTTTTTTCTGGTATTCGGCCAACTGTTCCCTGGACCAGGTCATGCTCTTGGCCTCGGCATCCTTCGACAGTGCCTGCATATCGGCGGTCGTGCTGTCGTATTTGGCCTGCAAAGCGGCGTACTCGGAATTGGCCTTCAATTGATCACTGCGAGCTTTGGCAACTTCGGCCGCGAATATTGCTTTGCCAATATCGACCACGGCAATTTTGGTTTCCGCCAGTGCGCTGCCGGTCAACAGCAGCCCCAGAAATACAACAACAATTTTAATATTTCGCACAATGTGTCTCCAGATTAAGAAAAAAATCAGCTCAGAGGACTAGAACGTTTGTCCCAGTGAAAACTGGAAAAATTCGGTATCGTCAAATTCACTGGAATCAAGGGCTTTGCCGAGGCTGAGAGTGATGGGCCCAAATCCGCTAAGCCAGGTTCCGGCGATCCCGGCCGACATCCTGAGCTCGGCCAGATCCGGTTTAAAACAGTTGATCTGGCTATCGCTGCACCGGGTATCAAAGACATTACCGGCATCGAAAAAGAAGGCGGTCTGGAAAGAACGCTGGTCCTTGATAAAGGGCAGCGGGAAAAGGATCTCGGCGCTGTTTTCCACCAGTACATTGCCGCCGAAGGGATCGGGATCATCCAGAAATACCAGTTGGCAGCCGGCGTCTCCCGGTGACAGCAAGGGATTGGAACAAACTGCCGGTGGAGTATCCTGAGGCCCGAGAGTATTGCGTTTGAAACCTCGAATGGAACCCAGCCCGCCGGAATAATAGTTCTTGAAAAAAGGTAACCGCGATGTCTGGCCGTAAGCATCGGCATAACCCAGCTCGGTACGAAGTTTGAGGGTAAAAGCCCGAGTCAATGGCACATAAAGTTGACCGACATAATTCAGTCGATAGTATTCCATATCACTGCCGGGTACAGACAGATCAAAGCTGAGGCTCTGAGCGGTACCACGGGTGGCAAATATTCCACGGTTCAGGGTCGATTGCGACCAGCTGGTACTGAAGGTAAATATATTGAACTGATCGCCGTTGTCTGTAATAAATTCGCCAATTTCCTTCGAGGCAAATGAGCCCACATCCAGGGAGAGATTTTCATAGCCGAAGCTGAATCCCAGACGTTCGATTTCGGAAAGCGGGTAACCGAAGTTGACATTCAAGCCATAGCTGTCCGATGTATAGCTGGAAATGTTGATAACATTGTAATCACTGCTTCGGGAAAAAACGTTGAAACCGGCACTGACACCGTCATTGGTGAAATAGGGATCGGAATAGGAAAACTGCAGACTGGTCTGGAAACGGCTTCGGTTGATACCGATACCTACCCGGTCTCCCGATCCCAGAAAATTGGATTCCTGAAGATTGCCCCCGAGAATAAGGCCAGTACCCTGGGCATAACCGAGACTGCCACTCAAACTGCCGGAAGGCTGTTCCTCGACGGTGTAGATGACATCCACCTGATCGTCTGTGCCTGCCACCTCGCGGGTTTCCACTTCCACTTCCTTGAAGAAACCCAATCGCTCAAGCCTGACCTTGGAGTGATCAATCAGTGCCGTGGAAGCGGAACCACCTTCCATCTGGCGCATCTCGCGGCGCAGAACTTCGTCCGCCGTCTTGGTATTGCCCCTGAAGTCGATGCGCCGGACATAGGCTCGCTTGCCGGGCTTGATGAAGAAAGTGACAGTGGCGGTTTTTTCCTCATCGTCGATTTCGGGATAGCCATCTACCTTGGCAAAGGTGTAGCCCCTGTTGCCCAGAATCTTGGTGATTCTCTCGGAAGTATCCGTCATCAGAATCTGCGAAAAGGTTTTGCCTTCCCTCAGGCCAATCAACTGGCGAACCGTCGTCTCCGGCAAGACCAGCTCACCAGCGAGGTCAATCTTGCCAACTTTGTAGACATCGCCTTCAGTGATATTGATGGTGATATACACGGCTTCCTTGTCGGGGCTGATGGCCACCTGGGTTGAAGTGATCGCGAACCTGAGATAGCCCCTGTCCAGGTACCAGGATTCGAGTTTTTCGATATCGCCGGAGAGTTTCTCCCGGGAATATTTGTCATTGGACGTAATCCAGGACAGCCAGTTGCTCGTCTTCAGCTCAAAACTATCGAGCAGGTCCTCGTCGCTGGCAACCGTGTTGCCGACAATGTTGATATGTTTGATCTTGGCGACGTCACCTTCCTTGATATTGATGTTGATCGCCACGCGATTGCGAGGCAGTGGCACCACTTCGGTTTTGACCACCGCACCGTATCGCCCCTGAGCCACATACTGGCGCTGCAGTTCCTGCCCCATGCCCTCGAGTACGGTCTTGCGAAATATCTGGCCCTCGGCCAGCCCGTTATCCTTTAGCGATTCCAGCAGGGCATCGGTCTCGATGGCTTTATTGCCCTTGAGGTTTATTTCGGTGACCGCCGGACGTTCGGTCAGAATAACAATCAGGACGCCACCGTCCCTGGCGATCTTGATATCGTCGAAATAGCCGGTGCGAAACAGGGATCTGGTGATGTCTCTGACCGCATTGTCGTCCAGCAGGTCGCCGACATTTACCGGCATGGCTGAAAATACAGTGCCGGCGGACACCCGCTGCAAGCCCTCAATGCGAATATCTTCCACCTCAAAGACGTCCGCCAGCGCCTGCAACGGCAAAAGGATACAAACTAACAACCTGAGGATGTGCTTCATAGAAAACCGGTAATTCTATTGTTTTTCGTGGCGAGCCCGGGAACCGGATGAGAGGGCAGAAAAATGCGCCTGCCCCTAAAGCCTGGTCAAATCGTTGTAAAGCGCGAATATCATCAGGGCCATCACCAGAAACAGCCCAACGCGATAGCCCACCATTTGTATCTTTTCAGGTACCGGGGTGCCCTTGACCGCCTCAATCAGGTAATACATTAAATGACCACCATCAAGTACCGGAATGGGCAGCAGGTTGAGGACCCCCAGGCTGACACTCAGTAAAGCCAGGAACCCCAGATAGGCGGCCACGCCATACTGGGCCGAAGCGCCCGCAACTTTAGCAATGGTAATGGGGCCACTCAAGTGTTTGGCTGAAATAAGCCCCGCCAGCATTTTTCTGATGGAGTCGAGCACCAGCACCGAGGTTTTCCAGGTCTGCCTTCCCGCCGCCACCAGGGCCGCCACAGGGCCATAATGCACTTCCCGCATCAGGTTATCGGGCCACTCGGGGATGACCACGCTCATGCCCACCTGGCCGATGCGGGAACCATCTTCCTGTTCGACAGTTTTCGGCACCATGACAGTCGTCATTGACTCGCCATCCCGCTCAAACCTGACACGGATAGGCTCTCCGGGACGGGCGCGAACATAGTCGACCCAGGCGCTCCAATCGGCGACCGGATTGCCATCCGCTTCAACGATCAAATCCCCGGATTTCAGCCCCGCCTGTTCAGCGGGATCTCCTGCAATCACGTCCTCGGCAACGGGCAGAATCTGGGGCCGGTACAGCACGATGCCGATACTGCCGACCGGATCCGGATTTTCGGTGTCCAGATCCCAGCCCCCCAGTTCTGCCGAGGACTCGTAGCGCAACTCGGAATTGGCGTATTTGACGGTGAAATGGATCAGGCCCTCTTCACCGATACGTCTTACCAGTTGCTCCCCCAGGGATTGCCAGGTCGGGGTCGGCTCGCCGTCGACAGCAACAATCTCCTGTCCCGGCTCGAGACCGGCAGCTTCGGCCACGGAGGCTGGCTTGACGGCATCGATTATCGGGGCGATACCCTGAACACCGTAGAGAAAAACAATCCAGTAGGCGAAGATGGCCAGGACAAAATTGGCCAGGGGACCAGCCACCACTATGGCCATCCGCTGCCAGACGGTTTTCCGGTTAAAGGACAGATCCTGATCCGCTGCTGCTACGGCCCCCTCCCGCTCGTCGACCATCTTGACATAGCCGCCGAGAGGTAAAACAGCAATCACAAATTCCGTTCCCAAGCGGTCATGCCAGCGCACCAGTGGTGTGCCAAAGCCAATGGAAAACCGCAGCACCTTGACGCCACAACGCCGGGCCACCCAAAAGTGTCCGAATTCATGAAAGGTGACCAGCACCCCCAGGGCGACCAGAGTAAAAAATATCGTTTGAATCAGCTGCATCGTATTCGTTCTGTTTCAAGATGTTGGTGGGCCAGGCGACGGGCCAGTTGATCGGAGGCTTGGACTGCGGACAGGTCTTCAGGTTCAGCAGCTTGCCATTGTTCGAGCACGGCGGCCACCAATTCGGCTATCTGGACAAAACTTATACGACCCTTGAGAAATGCATCCACCGCCACTTCGTTGGCAGCATTGAGGGCGGTCGGCGTGTCCCGCCCCTGGCGGGCCGCTGCCTGAGCCAGACGCAGGCACGGAAAACGATTCAAATCGGGCTTCTCGAAGTCAAGCCTCGCCGTTTTTATCAGGTCCAGGGGCGCCACACCCGAGGCGATTCTTTCAGGCCAGGCCAGGGCATGGGCAATAGGCGTCCTCATATCAGGATTGCCGAGTTGGGCCAGCACCGAGCCATCGACGTATTCAACCAGGGAATGGATGATGCTCTGGGGGTGGATTACCACCTCCACGTCATCGGGACCCAGGTTGAACAACCAGCAGGCTTCAATCAACTCCAGGCCCTTGTTCATCATGGTGGCGGAATCCACCGAAATTTTCCGGCCCATGGACCAGTTCGGATGGGCGCAGGCCTGGTCAGGTGTTACCGCCGGCAGAGCTTCGAGGTCAAGTGTTCGCAACGGCCCGCCGGAAGCGGAGAGCAAAACCCGGGTGACCCCCCTCTCGGCGCCTTTGCCATAGTTCACCGGAAGGCACTGAAAGATGGCATTGTGCTCGCTGTCCACCGGCAACAGGGTTGCACCACCAGCTGCCACCGCCTTCATGAAAATAGCGCCGGCCATGACCAGAGCTTCCTTGTTGGCCAGCAGCAATTTCTTGCCCGCCCTGGCGGCCGCCAGGGTAGGCAGCAGGCCAGCGGCGCCGACGATGGCGGCCATGACGATATCGGCATCCGGGGATGAAGCAACGTCCGCCAGAGCCTGTTGGCCCCACAGGACGCGGGTCCCCGGGGACACCAGACCGGCGAGCTTTTCAGCGTCCGGCCTGCTGCCGACCACGGCCAATTCGGGCTGAAAGCGTCGACACTGGCTGGCCAGTTCTGCCACGCGGGTATTGCCGGTCAGGGCATAAATCCGGTACATATCCGGGTGCCTTGCGACCACATCCAGTGTGCTCTGACCGATCGAGCCGGTTGACCCGAGAATGGTTATCCGTTTCGGCACGGATCAGGGAACCAGCAGCAGGCTGTAGAGCAGGGTAAAAACCGGCAGGGCGGCAGTGAGGCTGTCTATACGATCAAGTATTCCGCCGTGACCGGGCAACAGGGTACCGCTGTCCTTGACCCCCCGGTGCCGTTTTACCATGCTCTCCAGCAGGTCGCCGAGGACCGATACCAGAGCTGTCAGGCCCACCACAATAGCCCAGCGCCACCAATGGCTCGCGTCGATCCCCAGGGATAACCCGACTATCAGGACCATGCACAGGTTGGTGACCAGGCCGCCAATCAAGCCTTCGATGGTTTTACCTGGACTGACCGCCGGGGCCAGCTTGCGTCGACCAAATTTTCTGCCAGTGAAATAGGCGCCGGTGTCGGCACAGGCGACAATCAGCGCCACAAACAGGACAAGCCAGGGTCCCGCCTCGGTATGTATCAGCATGCTCATGGCCACCCAGGTGGGTAACAGCACCGCCAGGCCCATAAGCATTCTCAGCCACTGGCTGCCCCAGAGAATGGCGCTGCTGGGATAGCCCTGGACCCACAACAGGGCGATGGCCCACCAGACGCCGGCAACGATCATTACTTGCCTGACACCCGGGATATTGATGTCTCCGGACCAGAAATCCAGGTAGCCGCAGATCAACACCAGCAATACCAGATTCAGGAAGACGTAAGCCAATCGAGCCAGCACGGACTTCAGACCGGACAGGTCTGACCATTCCCAACTGGCATAGAGGGTGACCACAGCGGCGAACAGTGAAAAATTTTGAGGTGAAAGGCCAAAAAGTGCCCCGACGAAAACAACGGCAAGCACCAGTGCGGTCACCACCCTCAATTTAAGCACTGGCAATCTCCTTTCGGCTTAACTGGTCACTGGTGTGGCCAAATCTCCGCTGGCGGCGCCGATAGTCGGCAACTGCCTGGTCAAACGCCGCCGCATCAAAGTCGGGCCAGTAGCAACCGGGGAAATAGAATTCGGAATAGGCCATCTGCCAGAGCAGGAAATTACTAATCCGCTGTTCCCCGGCAGTGCGTATACACAGATCAGGCATCGGCAAATCCGCCAGGCACAACTGGCTGCCAAGCAATTCCTCAGTGATAGCCTCCGGCTTCAACTCTCCAGCCTCTACCCGTCTGGCCAGCGTGCGCGCTGCCTCGGTGATGTCCCAGCGACCACCGTAGTCCACCGCCAGCACCAGGGTTTGTTCCCCGCCAGCGGTCCTGGCCTCGGCATCGCTGATCAGGTCTCGCAAACGGGCACTGAATCGCTTGCGTTCGCCAACAACCCGCAAGGTTATGTTTCTGGTCTTGAGCTCCCGGGCCTCCTTTTTCAGGTAGGAAGCAAACAGGGACATCAAGCCGCGCACTTCAGCCACCGGTCGCCGCCAGTTTTCACTGCTGAAGGCAAAAAGGGTGAGGATTTCGATATCGTGACGTTGGCAGGAATCCAGGGCATCACGGACGCGTTCGACGCCGAGCTTATGTCCGGCGAGACCACCGAGCCCCCGTTGCTTGGCCCAGCGATTATTGCCGTCCATGATAATTGCGACATGGCGCAGGGGGTGGGCTTCGGCCCTGTTTACAGCTGTTTTTGCCATCAATTCTCACCCTTCCAGGCTCACTTTTGGATTGGCGTTATCCAGTCGGATGAACCTTGTTTTGCGCTAGATTTCCAGCAGGTCTTTCTCTTTGTCGGCCAGCAAGGCCTCTATTTTAGCTATGTACTTGTCGGTGATTTTTTGAAAATCTTCCTGGGCCTTATGATCCTCATCTTCAGTAATCTCCTTTTCCTTGAGCAGGTCCTTGATGTCTGACAACAGTTCGCGGCGAATATTGCGAACAGATATCCGGCCATTTTCCGCTTCGGCCCGGGCCTGACGAATAAATCCCTTGCGGGTCTCCTCGGTCAGGGCCGGCAACGGTATTCGAATGACACTGCCTGCAGTGGAGGGATTGAGACCCAGATCCGATTTCATGATGGCCTTTTCAATTTCAGGAATCAGGTTTTTTTCCCAGGGTGTCACTGCCAGGGTCCGGGAGTCCTGAATACTGATATTTGCCACCTGGCCCAGGGGCGTATCGACACCGTAATAGGAAACGGTGAGGCCATCGATAAGGTTCGGGTGGGCCCTGCCGGTACGTATTTTATTGAGCGCATGAACCAGGGCCTCGATAGATTTGCCCATTCGGGCCTCGGCGTCCTTCTTCAGTTCATCAATCATGATCAATCCTCCTCAATGGTTGTACCTTCATCCCCGCCCACCACGATATTCAGGAGAGCTCCGGGCTTGGACATGCGGAAAACCCGCACCGGCATGTGGTGTTCCCGGCAGAGGCATATTGCGGTCAGGTCCATCACGCCCAGTTTTTTGTCCAGCACTTCATCGTAGGTCAAACGGCTGTAGAGAGTAGCCTCGGGATTTTTCAGGGGGTCCTCGGAATAGACGCCGTCTACCTTGGTAGCCTTCAGTACCAGTTCGGCTTCTATCTCGATCCCCCGAAGGCAGGCGGCGGAATCAGTGGTAAAAAACGGATTGCCCGTGCCCGCTGAAAAAATGACAACCTCGCCGTCATTGAGATAGCGCAGTGCCCGGCGCCTGTCGTAGTGTTCGACCACGCCGCTCATGGGAATGGCCGACATGACACGGGCGGAAATATTGGATCGATCCAGGGCGTCGCGCATGGCAAGACCGTTCATCACCGTGGCGAGCATACCCATGTGGTCGCCGGTTACCCGTTCCATACCTGCGGCATTCAGTGCCGCTCCACGAAACAGGTTGCCGCCGCCAATGACCAGCCCCACCTGGACCCCGATACCCACCAGTTGACCTATTTCCAGCGCCATTCTGTCAAGCACCTTGGGATCGATGCCGAAATTCTCGGAACCCATCAGTTCTTCCCCGCTCAATTTAAGCAGGATGCGCTTGAATTTCTTTTCCCTGGAGGCTTTGCTACCGGGCATTACGACTCCGATTTCCGAGAGCACCCGGCGTCAGGCACCGGGGTGGTGACAACTGAAAACAGCCTGACTGAAGTCTCTGGCTGACTTACCGGCAGTCTTACTTGCTGGCATTGACCTGGGCGGCGACCTCGGCGGCAAAGTCCCCTTTCTCAACCTCTATGCCTTCGCCGACTTCAAAGCGTACAAAGCCCTGAATTTCGGCGCCAGCATTTTTCGCCAGCTTGCCGACCTTGATATCCGGGTCCTTGACAAAGGGTTGCTCGATCAGGCTGTTCTCGGCCATGAATTTCTGCAGTCGACCGACAATCATTTTCTCGATTATCTCTTCGGGTTTGCCACTTTCCCGGGCCTGTGCAGCGTAGATTTCCTTTTCCTTGGCCACCAGTTCCTCTGGCATATCCTGTGGTCTGGTCACCTGGGGATTGGCGGCGGCCACATGCATGGCAATATCCCTTGCCAGTTCCTCAGAACCCGCAGACAAGCCGGTGAGCACGGCAATCCGGCTATTACTGTGAACATAGCTGGCGACAACCGGCGCCGATAGCAGCGCTATTCTGCGTACGCTGATATTTTCACCGATCTTTTGCACCAGAGCCTGCCGGCTGACTTCCAGCTCACCCGCCATCAGGGTCTCGACATTGTCCTGGCGGCCGTCAAAGGCGCTGTCGACGACCTTTTGAACAAACGCCTTGAAATTGTCATCGCGGGCAACGAAGTCGGTTTCCGAATTGACCTCGACAACCACACCAAAACTGTTGTCGTCGGCGACCCGCGCGGCTACAGCACCGTCGGCGGCGGTGCGGCCGGCCTTTTTGGCCGCTTTCATACCACTGGACTTGCGCAAGTCCTCGATGGCTTTTTCTATATCACCCTCTGCCTCGACGAGGGCTTTCTTGCACTCCATCATACCGAGTCCGGTACGCTCGCGGAGTTCCTTGACCTGGGAAGCACTGATTGCTGCCATTACTGGTTCCTCTATTACGCTTGAATCCTGCTTTGAAAAAAGGGGGTCAATGCCCCCTTTTAATGTTTGCAAACGGACAATATTCCCGCCTGCTACCGCCTGCGACCTGTACCGATCAGCAATCCCGGGGATTACTCTCCTGCGGCCTGACTTTCTTCGCCGGAATCCTCGTTATCGGAAACCTCGACGAACTCGTTCTTGCTGGACATACCCTTGCCCTGACCCTTGCCTTCCAGGACGGCGTCAGCCATGGCTGTGGCATAGAGTTTGATGGCGCGGATGGCGTCGTCATTGCCGGGAATGACAAAATCAACGCCCTCGGGATCACTGTTGGTATCGACAATCCCGAATACCGGAATACCCAGTTTGTTGGCTTCCTGCACGGCGATACGCTCATGATCCACATCGATCACGAACAGGGCATCGGGCAGGCCGCCCATATTCTTGATGCCGCCAATGGAACGCTCCAGCTTTTCCATCATCCGGGAGCGCATCAGCGCCTCTTTCTTGGTCAGCTTTTCAAAAGTGCCGTCCTTGCTCTGGGTTTCCAGCTCCTGGTAGCGACGAATGGAGGCGCGAATGGTCTTGTAATTGGTGAGCATGCCACCCAGCCAACGATTGCTGACATAGGGCATACCGGCCCGTTCGGCCTGCTCCCGGGAGACCTTCTGGGCGGCTCGCTTGGTGCCTACGAAAAGCACCTTGTTGCCATTGGAGGCCAGCTTGCGCACCTGTTCCAGGGCGTTGTTAAAGGCGGGTACCGTTTGTTCGAGATTGATAATGTGGATCTTGTTGCGGGCTCCAAAGATATAGGGACTCATTTTCGGATTCCAGAAGCGGGTCTGGTGTCCGAAATGCACGCCTGCCTGCAACATTTCGCGCATGGTAACAGTGGTCATAACATTTTTTCCTTGAAATGGAGCCCGCCGCCACTGGCGGTATCTGACTCCGTAGGGTTAAACCTCCACAGACCCCACCGAAAAACCCCTTGGGGGCACCCTTCCCGGTGTGACGGACTGTGTGTGTCGTTAGTGTCTACCCGAAACTCAATCTTTCGGGGCCGCGCTTTATACCATAATCGAGCCCCGGAATGAAGCCCGGAACCGATGCCCGGCCAACTCACAGGCATTGTTCGAGGCTCGGACAATCAGTGCGAAGCTGGGCCTGACTCAAGGCTCTGCCGGGGAATTCCGCCCGATTACCCCAGGGCTACCTGGCCCCGGGACGGGACCGCCGTTGCGACCCGGCAGTCAGACTGCCCCCGAGCCTTAGTATTGGTTACAATGCAGCACTTTTCCACGATCCCCATTGCCATGACAGTCCATATCAAATCTCCTCAGGAACTTGACAAAATGCGCATAGCCGGCCGGTTGGCGGCCGAAGTTCTCGAGATGATCGGTGATCATGTCGTCTCCGGCGTCAGTACTGAAGAACTCAACCGGATCTGCCATGACTACATAGTCGACGTCCAGAAAGCTATTCCTGCCCCTCTCAATTATCGCGGCTTTCCCAAGTCCATTTGCACCTCGGTCAACCAGGTGGTGTGCCATGGCATCCCTTCGGATAAGAAAATCCTGAAGAAGGGTGACATCATCAATATCGATGTCACCGTGATCAAGGATGGCTATTTCGGCGATACCAGCAAGATGTATCTGGTCGACGAGGTGGCAGAACACGGCCGTCGCCTGGTGACTGTGACCCAGGAGTGTCTGTACCGGGCCATCGACATTGTCAGGCCCGGCACCACCCTCGGTGATATCGGCCACGTTATCCAGCAGCACGCTGAGGCCAACTACTATTCGGTGGTGCGGGATTATTGCGGCCACGGCATCGGCACCGAATTCCATCAGGAACCCCAGGTGCTGCACTTCGGCAAACCGGGAACCGGCATGGTTCTTCAGGAGGGCATGACCTTTACCATTGAACCCATGCTCAATGCCGGCAAATATCACACCAGGCTCAAAAAGGATGGATGGACCGTTGAAACCCGCGACGGCAGGCTGTCGGCCCAATGGGAACATACTCTCGCCGTGACAGCCGATGGCGTTGAGGTTCTCACCGCCCGTCGAGAAGAGTCATTTTGAGTCTCATGCAGAATCCATTGCTGGCAGAAGAAAAAAAACCCCTGCTGTTTTTTGATGAGGAAGGCTTCCTTCGTGGTCTGCAGGGCCGTCCGGCCATCGAGGTTTTCAAGGACGCCCTCGCCGCCGCCAATGGCCATCTCAACAGCCGATTTCTCGAGGGGGAACAGGTCCGGACCCTGGTCTACGAAAGGGCCTTGTTCATGGACCGCATTCTGCTCCACGCCTGGAATCGCTTTGAATGGCAAACCGATGTCAGCCTGCTGGCCGTCGGCGGTTACGGCCGTGGTGAATTGCACCCCCATTCGGATATCGATCTGCTGATCCTGATCAAGCGCAACAGGGCCCAAAACTACAAACAGAATATCGAGTCCTTTCTCACTTTTCTCTGGGATATCCAGCTGACCATAGGCCAGAGTGTCCGATCCATCGGACAGTGCGTGCAGGAGGCCAAGGCGGACCTGACCGTTGCCACCAATCTCATGGAGTGCCGCACCATTGCCGGTGATGCCAAACTGCGGGAGGTCATGGAAAAAAAGACCCGTCCCGGCAAGATATGGTCCTCCCCGGAATTCTTTCGCGCCAAGCGGGAGGAGCAGTGGCAGCGTCACCAGCGCCACGGCCACACCGAATACAATCTGGAACCCAACGTCAAGGAAGCGCCGGGAGGACTCAGGGATATCCAGATGATCAACTGGGTGGCCAAACGGCATTTTCAGGTCAACAACCTGGAAGCCATGATTGGCAAGGATTTCATCAATCGGGAAGAGTACAACCTGCTGATGTCCGGCGAGGATTTCCTCTGGCGGGTTCGCTATGGCATTCACGTGCTGGCGGGTCGGGCCGAAGAGCGGCTGCAGTTTGATCTGCAACGGAAACTCGCGGAGCAATTCGGTTACCGGGACAACGAGGAACGGCTGGCGGTAGAGCAGTTTATGCAGCGCTATTACCGGGTGGTGTTGGCGATGCGAGAGCTGAGCGATGTCCTGTTGCAGTATCTGGACGAGGTGATCCTGCGCAAGGACAAGAGCCGGTCCATCAGGC
The DNA here is from genome assembly GCA_003235325.1 of Gammaproteobacteria bacterium. GTDB lineage: Bacteria > Pseudomonadota > Gammaproteobacteria > Pseudomonadales > Porticoccaceae > SZUA-272. Next base: position 48,436 of record QJWQ01000039.1, read on the forward strand.
AAATCAATAACCGCTTTCGCGTTCGCGACAATTATATCGAAACCACAAATGAATCTGTCTTTGCCATGCAGCCCTCGGCGCTGCTGGAAATTTTCGTGCTCCTGGGCGAAGACCCGAGCATCAGGGGGATTCGCGCAGCGACCATTCGCCAGATGCAGATTCACCGCCACCTGATCGACGAACAGTTTCGCAACAGCCGGGAAAACAAGGCGTTATTCCTCCGGCTGCTGAGCTGCCCGAGCAAGCTGGATCTGCAACTTCAACGTATGACCCGCTACGGCATCCTGGGCCGATACCTGCCCGAATTCGGCCGTATCGTCGGCCAGATGCAACACGACCTGTTCCACATCTACCCGGTAGATGTACATACCATCCAAGTCATTCGCAATATGCGCCGCCTGGGCCAGCAGGAAGAAGCGATCAATTTCCCGATCGCGACGCATGTGTACAAGACCCTGCCCAAACCGGAATTGTTATTCATCGCCGGCATGTACCACGACATCGGCAAAGGCCGGGGCGGCGACCACTCGACCCTGGGGGCAATCGATGTGGTCAATTTCGCTCAAAAACACGGGCTGCAACCCCAGGAAACCCGTCTGCTCAAGTGGCTGGTGGAGAAACATCTGCTCATGTCATTCGTCTCCCAGAGGGAAGATATCGCCGATCCGGAAGTGATCCAGAGCTTCGCCTCCATCGTCGGAGACCAGACCCACCTGGATTATCTGCTGCTGTTGACAGTCTCGGATATCAATGCCACCAATCCGACCCTGTGGAACAGCTGGAAGGGCTCGCTGTTGGGCAGGCTTTATGCCGACACCAAACGGGCACTGCAACGGGGCCTGGAAAATCCTGTGGACCGCAGTGAATGGTTGCAGGCCGTGCGCCAGGAAGCCATTAACCTGCTGGCAGGCCAGAATATTTCCAGGGAACAGGCGGAGGCCATATGGGGCGATATCGACGAGGAGTTTTTCCTCAGGGAGAGGGCCACGGTGATCGCCCGCTGTACCCGTGCCATTCGCGAATTCGGCGACAGCGGAGCGCCGGTCATACTGATCGATGATGCCGGTCTGGACAAGGTCGTCGCCACCCGGATTTTCATCTACACCCGGGGCTACAACAACGTTTTCCCCATCACTGCAGCGACCCTGGACCAGTTGCGGCTCAACATCCAGGACGCCCGCCTGCACACCACCAGTAGCGGACATACCTTCGACATTTTTTACGTACTCAACGAAGAGGGCAAGCCTCTGGACGGCCAGGAACAGAGCTTTGAACACATCACTCAGGTTCTGGCCCGGGCCCTGCAATTTCCGTCCAGTTCGACCCTCAATGTCCAGCGGCGAACCTCCCGGGCATTGAAGCACTTCAATCTTCTCACCAGCGTCATTCTGAGCAATGACATGGTCCGGAACCTAACCTCTCTCGAAGTCATATCGCCGGACCGACCCGGCCTGCTGGCCCATCTCGGCCGGATTTTCATGCGCTTTGGCCTGAAGTTGCACAGCGCCAGGATCGCAACCCTGGGAGAGCGGGTCGAGGACGTGTTCAATGTCACCGACCACGACTATCAGCCACTCAGCGATCCCGCTTTCTGCCACCAGTTGCAGGACTGTATCTGCCGCGAGCTCGATGCCCGCAACCAGGAGGATTCCGCCAGCGAACCCCTGCGCCAGTCCAAGCTCTGGACCTGAGCCAATGAATCCCGATCTCGACAAACTTCAGCCCTACCCGTTTGAGCGCATCAGGATTCTGCTCAACGGTGTCAGTCCTCCGGACAACCTGACACCGATCAGCTTTGCCATCGGCGAACCCCGGCATCCGGCACCGACCTTTGTTCTGGAAGCCATCAGGGCTCACCTTGACCAGCTGTCTGTCTACCCCAGTACCCGGGGACTGCCGGCATTGCGCCAGGCCATCGTCGACTGGCTAAACCGACGCTTCGGCATCGGCTCGGGCTGGCTGGATGCCGAACGCCATGTGCTGCCGGTCAACGGCACCCGGGAGGCCCTGTTTGCCTTTGCCCAGGCGGTTGTCAACGGCAGTGCCGACCAGGGTGGCGAGACGCCGCTGGTTGCCACCCCCAATCCGTTTTACCAGATCTACGAAGGCGCCACCTATCTGGCCGGGGCCAGCCCTTACCTGATCAACTGCACCGAGGACAACCGGTTCCTGCCGGATTTTGCGGCGGTGCCCGCCGGGGTCTGGCAGCGTTGCCAACTGCTTTACATCTGCACACCCGGCAATCCGACGGGGGCAGTGCTGGACCTGCAATGCCTGAAACAGCTGATTGAACTGGCCGATGAATACGACTTCGTCATCGCCAGTGACGAATGCTATTCGGAAATCTATTTTGACGAGGAGCAACCGCCGCCGGGGCTGCTTCAGGCCTGCGCCGACAGCGGCCGCTCCGACTTCAAACGTTGCGTTGTCTTTCACTCCCTGTCCAAGCGCTCCAACCTGCCGGGATTGCGTTCAGGATTCGTTGCCGGCGATGCCGGCATTATCGAAAAATTTCTGCTTTACCGGACCTATCACGGCTGTGCCATGCCGGTGCAACATCAGCTGGCCAGCATCGCCGCCTGGCGCGACGAGCACCATGTCCGCGACAATCGCCAAACATACCGCGATAAATTTCAGCGTGTGCTCGAGATCCTGACGCCGGTGCTGCCGGTGCAGTTGCCCGATGCCGGATTTTATCTCTGGCCCCTGACTCCCATCGCCGACGACATCTTTACCCGGCAACTGATGGCCCTGCAAAACGTGGCTGTGGTGCCCGGCAGCTTTCTGGGCAGGAACACCCCGGACGGCAATCCCGGCGCCAACCGCATTCGTATGGCGCTGGTGGCTGAAGCCCGACAGTGTCTGGACGGGGCTCACAGAATTCGTCGATTTGTCGAAACCCTGTGAGAGAACCCCCTGAATGCTGAAAGCTGAGCGAGTGGCCTATATCCAGGAAAAACTTGCCAGTCTGTACCCCGATCCACCGATACCGCTGCAGCACCGGGACGCCTTTTCCCTGCTGATTGCCGTGCTCTTGTCCGCCCAGTGCACCGATGAAAGAGTGAATCGAATTACGCCGTTGCTGTTTGCCCGTGCCGACACGCCGGCGGCCATGGCGGAGTTGCCGGTGGCAACCATCGAGGCCATTGTCAGGCCCTGCGGCCTGGCACCGCAGAAGGCCAGGGCCATCGCCGGCCTGTCCCGCATCCTGGTGGAGCGATACAGCGGCCAGGTGCCTGCGGATATGGCAGCCCTGGAAAAGCTGCCCGGCGTCGGCCACAAGACCGCCAGCGTGGTTATGGCCCAGGCTTTTGGCGTGCCGGCGTTTCCCGTGGACACCCACATTCACCGCCTGGCCCAGCGTTGGGGCCTGACCAGCGGCAAAAGTGTCGTCCAGACGGAAAGGGACCTGAAACGCCTGTTTCCCAGGTCCCGCTGGAATGCCCTGCATCTGCAGATCATCTATTACGGCCGGGAACATTGCTCAGCCAGGAACTGCGATGGCCGCAGCTGTGAGATTTGTCAAACCTGTTTTCCGGCGCGCAAGCGACCGGTGTTAACCCGCAAGGCCTGAAGCCGCCGGAGCCAACCATGGCCAACCCCAGTATTAGCCTCAATCGCATCCTCAATGGCATAGAGCGGGCCGGCAATCGCCTGCCCCACCCGACGCTGATGTTCCTCTATCTGTGCGGGCTTATCCTGCTGCTCTCCGCCTTTTTTGCCTTTGTCGGTGCCGGGGCAACGCATCCGGTGGACGGCCGGCACATCGCCGCCATCAACCTGATCAGCACCGCGGGATTGCATCTGATCCTGGAGCAGACGGTAACCAATTTCACCGGCTTCGCACCGGTGGGCACGGTGCTGGTGGCCATCCTCGGCATTGGCATTGCCGAACACAGCGGGCTGATCAGCACGGTTCTGCGGGCCACTGTGCTCAGGGCGCCGGCGCGCATGCTGACCTTTCTGGTAGTGCTGGCTGGCGTCCTGTCAAGTCTTGCCGCCGACACCGGCTATGTGGTGCTGATCCCCCTGGCGGCCCTGGTGTTTCAGTCCGCCGGCCGCCATCCCATGGCCGGTATTGCCGCCGCCTTTGCCGGTGTTTCCGGGGGTTACAGCGCCAACCTGATGATTGGCCCCCTCGATGCCATACTGGCGGGGCTGTCGACAGCGGCAGCCGGACTGGTGGACCCGGAGTACCGGGTCAGCGCTGCCGGCAATTATTACTTTATATTCTGCTCCACCTTCCTGATCGCCGGCGTCGGCACCTGGGTCACTGAAAGTATCATCTCGCCCCGCCTCGGCAGCGCACCCTCGAAGGCCGTTGAAAGCGCTTTGATCGGTGCCGGGGAACGCCGGGGCCTGGCAGCAGTAGGCCTGTTGACCCTGTTGACTCTGGGCTTGCTGATCTGGGGATTGCTGCCGGCCTCCGGGGTGTTGCGGGACCCGGTCTCTGGCAGCATCCTGCGCTCACCCTTCATCAACGGCATTGTCACCATCATTGCCCTTTACGCCGGCGTCGCCGGCTGGCTCTTTGGTGCGGTCAGCGGTCGGTTCGTGGGTGCCGGCGATGCGATTCAGGGCATGGAAGCCAGCATGACCACCATGGCCGGTTACCTGGTACTGATGTTCTTTGCCGCCCAGTTTGTCAGCTATTTCAACTGGAGCCAGTTGGGCATCATCGCCGCCATCAAGGGATCGGAATTGCTGCGGGCGGTAAATCCCGGCAGCGCCCTGTTGTTGATCAGCTTTGTCCTGCTGTCAGCGCTCATCAATCTCTTTATCGGCAGCGCCTCGGCCAAATGGGCCCTGCTGGCGCCGGTGTTCGTGCCCATGCTGCTGCTATCCGGCATCAGCCCGGAGGCCACCCAGGTGGCCTATCGCATCGGCGACAGCAGTACCAATATCATCACGCCACTGATGCCCTACTTCGGTGTCGTGGTGGCCTTTGCCCGCAAGTACGACGCCGATATCGGCATTGGCACCCTGGTGGCCACCATGCTGCCCTACAGCCTGTTTTTCCTTTTGAGCTGGTCGGGATTACTGGCCCTGTGGGTGTTGCTGGACATCCCCCTGGGACCGGGCGCGGGTATTTATCCGGGATAATAGGTGTCATGACGTTTGCGGCCCGGTAAAGGAACCCACATACGGCACGGTGCTATCATTTCCGTCCTGTTCAGGCAAACCTGCGAACACCGGTAACCAGATGATAGTTGCTGTCTTTAATACCAAGGCCTACGACCGGCGTTTTCTGCAAGACGCCAATCGCGACCAGCGGCACCAGTTGCTGTTCCACGAACCCCGCCTCAACCGCAATACCGCGGCGCTGGCCAGTGGCGCCGATGCCGTCTGCGTCTTTGTCAACGATGTCCTGGACCGGGCAACCCTGGAGGCACTGGCCCGGATCGGGATTTCAGCCGTGGCGTTGCGCTGTGCCGGCTTCAACAATGTCGACCTGGCTGCGGCCGAGGACCTCGGACTGCAAGTGGTGAGAGTACCTGCCTATTCCCCCTATGCCGTCGCCGAACACACGGTTGCCCTGATCCTGACCCTCAACCGCAAGACCCACCGGGCCCACAACCGGGTTCACGAGGGCAATTTCTCGCTTGAGGGACTGCTGGGTTTCGACCTGCACGGCAAAGTGGTCGGTGTTATTGGCACCGGCAAGATCGGCGCCATCTTCAGCCGTATCATGACCGGTTTTGGCTGCAGAGTGCTGGCCTTCGATCCACTGGTCAATCCCGACTGCCTGGCCATCGGTGTCGACTATGTAGCCATGGAGCAGTTGCTGTCCGAAGCCGATATCGTCAGCCTGCACTGTCCCCTTACCCCCGCTTCAAGGCACCTGATCGATGACCGGGCCATCGCCAGCATGCGACAGGGATGCATGCTGATTAATACCAGCCGGGGCGGACTGATCGATGCCCCGGCACTGATCCGCGGCCTCAAATCCGGGAAAGTCGGTTACGTCGGCCTGGACGTCTACGAGGAGGAAGCGGACCTTTTCTTTGAAGACCTGTCGAATACGGTCATACAGGACGATGTCTTTGCCAGGCTGACGACGTTCACTAATGTCCTGATCACCGGTCACCAGGGCTTTTTCACGGACAGCGCCCTGGAAAATATCGCCACCACGACCCTGGCCAACCTCACCGACCTTGAAATTCGTGGCTGCTGTGACAATGCGGTGACCACCGACCTGGTGCGCAATCGATAAGCTGGCTGGACCCTGTGGCGCTTCGGCCATTTCAGACCCGGTCCGGGACTGATCACCTGCTGTCATCGCCGCCAGAACCATTGCCCGCTGCCGGGACCGGCACTTTTTGCTCTTTCGGGATGTTGTTGATTCGGAACCGAGAACGCCGCTCAGGTCTGCGTCGGGGTCCGGTCCACCTGACCATCGGTCAGACTGCGCTGCCAAGCCCGCTTTTTCTCAATGGCGGAAATCATCAGTGCCGCGATATCCATGCCGGTCGCCGATTCGATTCCCTCGAGGCCGGGGGACGAATTGACCTCCAGCAGCAATGGCCCCTTGGCCGATCGAATCAGGTCGACACCGGCGACATCCAGGTTCATCGCCTTCGCCGCCCGGGTGGCCATGCGTCGCTCGGCGGAGGTGAGCCTGATCACTGTGGCGCTGCCACCCTGGTGCAGGTTGGCGCGAAATTCCCCCGGGGCGGCCACCCGTTCGATGGCGGCCACGACCTTGCCGTCGATAACAAAACAACGAATATCGCGACCACCTGCCTCCTTGATGAACTCCTGAACCAAAATATTGGCATCGAGGCTTTTGAAGGCGTTGATCACGCTTTCCGCCGCCTTGTTGGTCTCGGCCAGAACCACGCCGGTACCCTGGGTGCTCTCCAGCAGCTTGATGATCAGGGGCGCGCCACCGACCATACTGATCAGGTCGTGGGTGTCCTGGGGGGAATGGGCGAAGCCGGTAATTGGAATATTGAGCCCGGCATCGAGCAGGGCCTGAAGTGAATACAGCTTGTCCCTGGACTTGATAATGGAACTGCCACTGTTGAGGCAGAGCACGTTCATGGTGTCGAATTGCCGCAACAGCGAGGACCCGTAACGGGTCATGCTGGGACGGATTCGGGGAATAACCGCGTCCAGGTCGGACAGCACATTACCACCGCGGTAATGCACCTGGGGATTTTCGGCATCCAGCTTCATGTAGCACTGGCGGATATTGAGAAACATCATCTCATGGCCGCGTTCCCTGCCCGCTTCCATGATGCGGCGGTTGCTGTAAAGTTCGGGATTGCTGGCCAGAACCGCGATTCTCAAACCCTCATTGAGCAGTTCCGCCTTCTGATAGTATTCACCGAGTTCCTGGATCGATATATTCCCCAGGCAAAAGCTGGCGTCGGGATCCACCAGCAACCTGCCGCTCATGGCTTCGCGGCCAAGCAACATTCGGTATCCCATGGAATCCCGGTTGCTAAGGGTCAACTCAATATCCCAGGACTGGTTATTGAGCGTCAGGGCAGTCCTTATCACGTACCTCTTTTCACTTTCGCCGGTGGAACTGCGCACGGATCGCCGATCGATAACCGGTGCTTCGCATCGAACAGCCACCTTGCGATTTTTCTGCAGGGGATGGACTTCAAATGCCACCCACTGGGTCTCATCACGGGTAAAGACATTGATGTTGCAGGCGTGCAGGGCCGACGTCTTGGCTCCCGAATCGACCCGGGCCTTGATGGCCGGCAAACCCAGCCCAGCCAGACGGCACCACTCCTGGCTGCCGAGTACTACTTTTTTTTCGGTGGAAGAATTCATGGGAGACCCTGTTGGTTGATCAGTAAACATGGATAAGTCGGCATTGACAAGGTGCTTTCGCGCCCGAACAGGTGCGGCGCACTGGAGACACTATTGAGTCCAGCCGAGCCGCGGCCGTTCTCAGGGGGAAGGCTGTGGGGTGCACAGCACTGAGGAAAAAAGAGCGCGCACTATAATGAAAACGGCATTTGCTGAATAGTCGTGACCATGCGCCGGGAAATATTTATTTCGGCCGCTTCGGGTAATCGAAGTGCCTCAGCCGGGCGCAACCGGCCTCCAGATCGGCCCAGTGGTCCACGCCCAGTTCCAGCACAGCAATGCCACAGGTAGGCACTTTGCCGACTACCGTAGCGGCGAGATAGTTCACCAGGTCGGTAATTGCCGGGTTGTGGCCGAAAATGGCCACCGTTTTAAGACCATTGTCCAGATGCCTGAGCCACGGCAACAGTCTCTTGAAATCAAAAGTGTAGAGTTCCTGGCTGATTGCCACCGGCTTTTTAGCCAGAGCGTTCGCCTGCTGCATGATGGTTGCAGTATCGATTGCCCGTCGCGCCGGACTGCTGACCACCAGATCGGGATCCAGATCCTGGCAGCTATGGCGATTTGCCATCTCTACCGCATTGCGCCGGCCCCGTTTATTCAGTGGCCGGTCGCGGTCTGTCAATTGCGGATCCTTCCAGGATGATTTGGCATGCCTGATCAGAATCAGGATCTTCATGGGCAACACCTGTGAATGCAGACGATTATTTTGCTATGCTACTCCGCCCTCGCCAACGGGCAACCCAGGGGATCACATAAGAATGACAACACTGTACGGCATCGGGACCTGCGAAACCGTAAGAAAGGCACGCAAATGGCTGGCCAGCCATCATATTGCCTATGATTACCGGGATCTTCGCGACGACGTCCTGCCCCCGGAAAAGGTGCGTTCATGGGTTGACCGGTGCGGGGGTAAAACCCTGCTCAACCGGCGCAGCACTACCTGGAAAAATCTGGACAGTCGGGAACAGGCCGAAGCTGACCAGGGCAAGGTCGTCGAACTGTTGCTCAAATATCCGACCCTGATCAAACGACCGGTACTGGAAAAAGGCGGCAAACTTCATCTGGGTTTCAACGAATTAGCCTATGCAGTCATTTTTGAAAGCTGAAAAATGGCACTGCAATTCCCAGACACTGGCACATACACACTGTAAGGAGCATATCAATGGCTGAACTCTATAGCGTCGGGCTCGGTATTGGCACACAAAACAGCAAGGGCCAGTGGCTGGAGGTCTTTTTTCCGCAACCGTCACTAAAGCCGTCGAATGCGGTTGCCGGCGCATTATCCGCAGTTCTGGATTACACCGATGGCAACCGGGTATTGCCCCTGGAAGACAGCACACAGCTCGAACGGCTGAGTGCCGCCTTCGACAGCGCCGGTGAAGTTGCCCTGGCTTCGCTGACCCGGACACTGATTGACAGCCAGCGCCCGGCGGTGGCGGTGATCCTGGCTACCGACGCACCACCGGCTTCAGTGCCGGAGGCCTACCTGAAACTGCACCTGCTGTCCCACCGCCTGGTAAAACCTCATCAGACAAATCTGAGCGGACTGTTCCCGGTCCTGCCCAATGTCGCCTGGACCAGCGACGGTGCCGTCGATATCAGCGAACTGTCCTCCCGCCAATGTCAGGCCAGGCTGAACGGCAAAACACTGTCGGTGGATTGCATCGACAAATTTCCAAAAATGACCGATTACGTGGTGCCGCCGGGAGTGCGCATCGCCGATACCGCCAGGATTCGTCTCGGGGCCTATATCGGCGAGGGAACCACCGTCATGCACGAGGGCTTTGTCAATTTTAACGCCGGCTGCGAGGGCCCCAACATGATCGAGGGGCGCATTTCCGCCGGTGTCTTTGTCGGCGCCGGTTCCGACCTGGGCGGCGGTTGCTCGACCATGGGCACCCTGTCCGGGGGTGGCAATATTGTCATTTCCGTGGGGGAAAACAGCCTGATCGGCGCCAACGCCGGCATCGGCATTCCCCTGGGTGACCGGTGTATCGTCGAGTCCGGGCTCTATATTACTGCCGGCACCAAGGTGCAGTTACTGGATGACAGACGCCAGATAGTCGGTGAAACCAAGGCGAGAGATCTCGCCGGAAAGCCGGACCTGCTGTTCAGGAGGAACTCCACCACCGGCGCTGTGGAATGCCTGACAAACAAGTCTGCCATCGCTCTCAACGAGGCCCTTCATATTAACAACTGACAGGATCCACGCCATCCGGGTGCCGGACAGGTCGTCTCTGCCAGTTTCCGGGCAGCCTCGTACAGGCGTGGATTCAGGCAGCGGAACCGGTTTTTAAATAGATTCAAGCTATAAATTAATTACGTATAATAAATTATACTATTCACCAAAGCTGGCCTATGATTCAGGGGTGATGAAAAACCAGTAAGGAGGTTCACCATGCAACCCACCTATCCCGTACACATCGGCATCGACGAAACCCGCCGGGAAGCCATCGCTTCCGGTCTCGGTAAAGTTCTGGCCGACAGTTATACACTTTATCTCCAGACCCACAATTTTCACTGGAATGTAACCGGTCCTCACTTTCGGGACCTGCATCTCCTGTTCGAGGAGCAATACACCGAACTGTCCACGGCAGTCGACGAAATCGCCGAACGAATTCGTACCCTGGGTTTTCCTGCTCCGGGCACCTACAAGGCTTTTTTGAGTCTGACCAGAATCAGGGAGGTCGACGGCATTCCCGAGGCTTTTGAAATGGTCAAAATCCTGGCGGAGGGCAACGAGGCCGTGGTTCGGGCCTGCCGGGAAACCCTGCCGCTGACCCAGGAGGCTGGTGATGAATCCAGTTCGGCACTGTTGTCAGATCGGATGCGCCTTCATGAAAAAAGCGCCTGGATGTTGCGAAGCCTGCTCTGATCCGCGAAGGCGCTGCCAATATCCGGATTTCTAAAATTGGTACGTTATCCGGTTTTTTTCCAGGGGCGGCTTTTCGTGATCAGTGGCATGGATTCGCTCACGGCAGACAACAGTGGCATCTGAAACTCTCGGTGATGTAAGGAATAATGAAAGGATTAATAAAAGGAAAAGTACACTGAACTCCAATAGCCCACTGTCACCCACCCTCGATCTGGCCGTGGCCCTGATCCGCCGACACTCGGTGACTCCCGAGGATGCCGGTTGCCAGCAACTCATGATTGACCGCCTGGCGGCCCTGAATTTCAGGGTTGAACGGTTACCTTTTGCGGATGTCGAGAATTTCTGGGCGGTTCATGGCCAGGGCGGTCCCATTCTCTGTTTTGCCGGCCACACGGATGTGGTGCCCAGCGGCCCCGAGGATCAGTGGCAACACCACCCCTTTGAGCCGGTACTGGACGAAGACGGCATGCTCTGCGGTCGCGGGGCAGCCGATATGAAGGGCTCGCTGGCCGCCATGGTCACCGCTACCGAGAATTTTATTTGCGACAACCCCGATCACCCGGGACGCATTGCTTTCCTGATCACCAGCGACGAGGAAGGCGTTGCCGACAACGGCACGGTCAAGGTGGTGCAATGGCTCAAGACAAGGAACATTATCCCTGACTGGTGTCTGGTGGGCGAGCCATCCAGCAGCGTCAGCTGCGGCGATGTCATCAAGAACGGGCGCCGCGGCTCCCTGGGAGCGGAGCTGACCGTGCTCGGCACCCAGGGTCACGTGGCCTATCCGCAACTGGCCGACAACCCGATCCATCGGGCAGCCCCGGCCCTGGCGGAATTGACGGAAATCGTCTGGGATAACGGCAACCGGTTCTTCCCCGCCACCAGTTTTCAGATCTCCAATATAGGTGCAGGCACCGGGGCCACCAATGTGATTCCAGGATCGCTGCAGGTCAGTTTCAATTTCCGCTTTTCTACGGAAGTCACCGCGGCCCAGTTGCAAGCCCGAACCCTGACTGTCCTGGATCGCCACGGACTCAACTATGAAATCCGCTGGCAGCTGAATGGCGAACCGTTTCTGACACCGGCCGGCCCTCTTGTCGAAGCGACCCGGGGGAGCATTATGGACATCACCTCCCTTGATCCGGTGCTGTCGACCACAGGCGGCACGTCAGATGGTCGTTTTATCGCACCCCTGGGGACCCAGGTTGTCGAGCTGGGTCCGGTCAATGCCACGATTCACAAGGTCAACGAGCGGGTACGTGCGGAGGACCTGAACCTGCTGAGCCGGATTTACCAGCGCATTCTGGAAAAGTTGCTGAGCTGAAGGTCCTCAGAGGCTTTCAAGTGCCGCCAGCGCCTCAAGTTCCGCCAGCAATAGCCCTGAGCGGATAGATATCAAAGCGGACTGTTTTGCCTTCCTGGGAGTATCCGGGGGGCCGATCGGCCAGAAAAGGCGCCTTGGCCGGTCTTTTCACCACCACCCGAAATCGAGCCTTTTCAAGAGACAACAGCAGCAGTTCACCGGCGTCACTGTCTGTGCCCACCAGTTGCTGAAAAGTGGCCATGGACTTTTTCACCCTGGCGCTTTTGCGGCGCTCCGGAAACATCGGATCGAGATAAATCACATCCGGGAGCTGGTCGGTCGGGACCTGCTCCAGCCACTGCCGACCGTCGGCATTGAATAACTGCAGTCTGGCAACGATCGCCGCCATTTCGGCATCAATCCGGCCGGCATCGGCGGCGCGGCGCAAGCCGTCCTGGAGTAACAGATGGACCAGCGAATGGCGCTCCACCAGGGTGACCCGGGCGCCGAGACTGGCCAGAGTAAAAGCGTCTTCGCCCATGCCGGCCGTCAGGTCGGCAATACTGAGAGCGTTCCTGACCCTGAGGCCCGTTGCCCTGGCTATGGCCTGGGACCTGCCACCACCGTACAACCGTCTGTGTCTTGCAGCACCACCCACGAAGTCACAGCGAATGGGGCCGGGCGCATTGGCGCCGGTGGCATGTAGAGCCAGGCCCTGGTCATCCAGCCGAAGAAAATACTGATACCGGCCCGCGCCTTCCAGTTCGGGCGTTTTCAGATAATCTAGCCCCAAACGGGTAGCCAGGGATTCGGCAACGCCGGACATTTCGTGGCTGGACACAACGGCCAGTGTATTGACTATCGGTCTCATACGGTGGAGACGAAGGAGCACGGCCATGGCCGTGCTCCTTTTTTTGCCCTCAAGGCAGTTTGCCCGCTAATGGCAGGTACTGGCCGATCAGCCCTCAACCGGCACCAGTTCCAGTTCTACCCGGCGGTTCGCCTGGCGGCCGGCCTCGCTGTCATTGCTGGCCACGGGATAGCGTTCACCATAGCCTGTAGTCCAGACGCGACCAGGCAATACGCCATAGTTTATTAACAACTGCCCAACGCTGGCGGCACGTCGCTCGGAGAGGGTCTGGTTATAGGAGTCGCTGCCCGTTGAGTCAGTGTGCCCGGCAATACGAATATTGGTCTTGTTGAACTCCTTGAGCACCAGAGCGACTGATTCGAGGGTGCCGTAAAATTCCGAACGGACGTCGGCCTGATCAACCGCAAAGGTAATATTGCTCGGCATGACCAGGCGGATATTTTCCCCTTCCCGCACGACCCTGACGCCGGTACCCTCCAGTTTGGCCCGCAATGCGGCCTCCTGACGGTCCATGTAATAGCCGACACCACCGCCAATGGCACCGCCGGCTACAGCACCGGTGAGAGCGCCTTTTTTCCGGTCTTTATCACTGGCCGTTGCCGCGCCAATCACCGCGCCGGCTACCGCACCGATACCTGCACCCTTGGCTGTGTTGCTGGTCTGCTGCTGGCCCGTGTAGGGATCAGTGGACATACACCCTGCCAGCAACAGAATTATCCCTGTCAAAAAAAGCGTCTTCATACAATGTCCTCAAGTAAAAATATAAATTTGTGTGGTGCTGACTCCAACTAACCGCCGGCCAGCAACATGCGCTCCGGATAATAGCCAGATGTCCTGGAGGCTACCACCGGGATTTCAGTAAAAAGGGAGTTCCCTCACAGCACGGGGCCTCGTTGACCCGTAAAAACTTCAGGTTCACAAAAGCCGTCTCAATCCCGATTGTCCGGCAAGTACCCGATACATCCCTTTATTGCTGCCTGAACGTTTACTGCCGGGATTGGTTGACCATCGTCGACTCGAAATAAATGTTACCGAAAGAAACAGCAGGTGTAACCATGGGAACGGTTTAATTTTGAAGATTTTTTACAGAGTTTTTTGCACTCTTTTCGGGCATTAAGTTACCCACAAAATCTGTGGATAACTTTGTTGATTACTTTGGCAAAACCGCGTGAAGCGCCCGCCCGGCTTGGCGCCTCAACAAACTGGCTGTTTTTTGACCAATTGATTATTGCCTTATAAATCAATAAGTTAAAAATTGGTGCAGCGAACATCAATGACTTACAGAGGTTATTAAAAATTTTATTAAGGTTGGCAGCCTAACCGGAACGGCCGAAGTGGTGCGGTGGACAAGTTTTACTATCACAGTCACGAGAGCTGAAAAAAATTGTCGATAAATATAGAAAAGGGGCTTGTCAGCCCCTTCTGCCTATGAGCCAAAATTACACGCCTCAATCAAAGGTAAGTCCGAGTCTTCGGCCAACCACTTCATAGGATTGCACCACGTTGCCCAGGTTTTGACGAAACCGGTCCTTGTCCAGTTTCTCCCGGGTGTCCTTGTCCCACAGGCGACAGCCGTCCGGCGTGAATTCATCACCAAGTATCACCTGACCTCGAAAAACACCAAACTCGAGCTTGTAATCCACCAGCAGCATACCACCGTCCATAAACAGCCGCTTCAGGACGTCGTTGACCTGAAACGTCAACTTCTTCATTTTATCCACCTGATCAGGTGTGGCCCAGCCAAAGGAGTTAATGTGGTATTCGTTGATCATCGGGTCGTGCAGTGCATCATCTTTCAAAAAAAATTCAAATGTCGGCGGATCGAGGTCCATGCCTTCTTTTACACCAAGGCGACGGCAGATGCTGCCGGCGGCTATGTTGCGGACGACACATTCCACAGGAATCATCTCGAGGCGCTTGACAGAAGACTCCTGGTCACTAAGTAATGCCTGGAAATGCGTTGGAATCCCTGCCGCCTCCAGTTTCTGCATGATAAAGGCATTGAATTTGTTGTTGACCATACCCTTGCGGTCAAGCTGTTCAATCTTCCGACCGTCGAAGGCAGAGGTATCGTTTCTGAACAACAGTATCAGTAAATCCGGATCGTCTGTCGCGTACACGGATTTTGCCTTTCCCGAATAAAGTTCTTCGCGTTTTTCCATCGAGTTATCCTCAATCGCGTTTGGTTAAATGAGTTCCTGCCAGGAAAAACCCTCATTCTGACAGGCATAGATCACCCTGGACAGGCCGTCGACAAGATGTGAGACGGCCGCAGACACCCGGTCCGGGGCATTGTTCTGCTGACTGATATGTCCCAGGACCAGACACTGCAACCGCGTGCGGTTAATCCTTTCCAGCAGTTCCGCACTCTGGTAGTTGCTGAGGTGCCCCCAGTCACCGCCTACCCGGCGTTTCAGGGACGCCGGATAGGCTCCGAACGCCAACATATCAGGATCGTGATTAGCTTCCAGCAGGAGTCCATCACAATCCCTGTAATTATCCACCACATGAGGTGTCACCCTGCCCAGGTCTGTCAGAATACCCAGCCTCTGGATGCCGCTGTCAAACAGGAACTGTACCGGCTCCCGGGCATCATGGGGAACAGACACAGGCGTCACGGCGACACCGCCAAGGGAAAAATCACGGTCGGGCTCAATCACCTTGACCGGATCTCCGGGCCGGATAGCGGCATAACGGGCGGTGCCGGCTGTCATCATTACCGGAATTTTATATCGTCTCGCCAGTGGCATGACACCGCGAAGGTGGTCACCGTGCTCGTGTGTAACCAGTATCGTCGATATGTCTTCCGGTTGCCGCTCGAGCTTTTGCAGTCGCCGGATGGTCTCCCTGACCGGAAAACCGCAGTCCACCAGGACACAGGTGTCCTGGTGTTCAATCAGGGTGCCATTGCCCTTACTGCCGCTGCCCAGAGATGCGAACTGCAACGACCGGCTCCGGAATTCAGGTCTGCCAGTGGCTCAGGAAAGATTGTTGCGCACGTTTTTAAGCAGTTGCAGCGCCAGATCCGGATCCAGCGAAGACCGGTCAGCGTTGACAACGCGCACTTCCACGGCGTCCTCCCCTTTGGCAACAAGCACCAGGTAATTGACCTTGAGCACCTCGTCCTCTTTACCGCTGAATAGCCGCTTGAAGAACCCTGGCTTGTCCTCGTCCTCGGACCGGTAGTTGACATAGAAGACCCCTTCAGTCTGGTCCTTGTCTATGGTAGTAAAGCCCCCCCGTTCCAGTGAATAGGCCACCGATGCCCAGGATCGGGCGTAATCAGTCTTGATCACCATGTAGGGGTCGGCGAGCCGGGGCGTGAGGATATCCACCTTGGGTTTGCCACCAATAGTCTGGGCCAGCAGGGAGACGGTACTGCTGGAGAGATCACCGGCCAGCAGCGAGGCAAAACTCTCCACCATGGATTTTTCCCGCTCATCGCTATCCGAGACCGTCGGCCACTCCTCCGGCATGTCTCCGGCGGCATCAGCCTGGGCATGGAGTACTCGGATTTCAGTGCTGTTGAGTTGGATACCGGGCTCGATGGTGAAACGAAAGCGGTGATTGTTGACGTCGTCATCCTTGAATTGCAACCAAACGGTTTCAATGACGCCTGCTGCGGCATCAGCCTTGGCCACGGGGATACCGCTGGTGTTCAGGATATTGCGAACCCGGGGCCAGGTTTCACTGGGCGGGCGGTTGGTCAAAATCCAGCGCTCACCACCGAGAGTCTGGATCTTGACCAGTTCTTCAAAGACGTTGACCGAGACCGGCAGTGGTCTCGGTGTCTCGGTATTGGAAGCGGGGGCCTGGACATCACCGACCGCGGGGATCGGGTAGATCTGGCCCAGGGCAGAGCTGTCAAGACCTTCTGGGACCACTGTCGGCGGCAACTCCTCAGCCTTGAGGTAATCACTGGTTCGATCCTTGAACAGACCGCAGCCGGTCAATAGCAGTGAAGCCAGGGCCAGAACCCCGAGATGACGTATATTCATTAACACCCTGACTCCGATTGCTTCAGCCAAAATCACAAAAGACCCGCCCGCACCATGGCAGCTCGCAATTCCTCGCGCAGAGACAGCGACAATGGCGTCAAAGGCAGGCGAATAGCGTCCGGCTGGGCAAGCCCCAATTCAGCCACCGCCCACTTCACCGGGATGGGATTGGATTCGATAAACAGCATGCGATTGAGTTCCGCCAGTCGATCGTTAATCGACCTGGCCAGGTCGGCATTACCGCCAAGGGCCGCTTCGCAGAGATCATGCATCGCCCGGGGCGCAATATTTGCCGTAACCGAGATATTGCCCCGGCCACCCATGAGCATCAGTTCCAGGGCAGTAGCGTCATCTCCGGAGTAGACGGCAAAATCAGGGGAACATTGACGGATCAGTTCAGCACCCCGCTGCATATTGCCCGTGGCATCCTTGATGCCGACAATATTGGGTATTTGCGAAAGCCTGACAGTGGTCTCCGTCTGCAGGTCGCAGGCGGTACGTCCAGGCACATTGTAGAGCACCTGCGGAATAGGCACGGCCTCGGCAATGGCCTTGAAGTGACGGTACAGGCCTTCCTGGGTAGGCTTGTTGTAGTAAGGGGTCACCAGAAGGCAGGCATCGGCGCCGGCTTCTGTTGCCCCTCGGGTCAGGGAAATGGCTTCCTGGGTGGAGTTGGCGCCGGTACCGGCAAGTACCGGCACCCTGCCCCGGGCCTGTTCGACACAAACCCGTATCACTTCGAGATGTTCTTCGACATCGAGGGTGGCGGATTCACCCGTCGTGCCAACAGCGCCAATCGCGTCAGTACCCTGTTCAATGTGCCATTCAACCAGGTTTTTCAATCCTCCCCAGTCCACAGCCATTGACTCTGACACCATGGGGGTGACCATCGCTACGATACTGCCGGTTATCATGGGCTCTCCGCGAAAAAAGCGTAATGGTACTGTTGTGATCTGACTGGCACAAGCGAAGACTGGCCCTACCCGGCGGTTTTGGCCTTGCGCTTGTGGTAGAGGCTTTGTTCGCCCGGCGGCCGGGTTTTAAATCGACGGTGAGCCCAGAGATACTGGTCGGGATGTTCCCGAATAAAACCCTCGACAATCTGGTTGATTCGGCTGGCGTCGGCCAACTCGTCACCACTGGGAAAACCTTCCAGTGGCGGGTGAACGGTGACCCGATAACCGGAGCCGTCCTCTGACCGCACCTGGGTAAAGGGAAGAACTGCCGCCTTGCCCATTTCGGCAAATTTGGCGGTTGCGGTGACAGTCGCTGCGGGAATGCCGAAAAAAGGTACAAAGACGCTCTGTTTCGGCCCGTAATCCTGGTCCGGTGCGTACCAGATCACCCGTCCCGACCTGAGCGCTTTCATCATGCCCCGCACATCCTTTCGTGGATACACATCTGAATGCGGGCTTCGAGACAACCGGCCGCGGCGCTGCATGTAGTCATAGACCGGGTTGTTGTGGGGACGGTACATGGCGTCGATGGTAGCCCGGAGGCTCAGGGCCTGGGCGCCAATCTCCAGTGTTGTGTAGTGAAGCGCCATGAGCAACGCCCCCCGCCCCTGCAGTCTTTCAATGTGTTCGAGACCATCCACCTGCACCAGTTTTTCAAATCGGTTTTTCGGCCACCACCAGGATATGGCCACCTCAAACAGGGCAATGCCATAGCTTTCAAAATTTCGCTTTAGCAATTGCTCCCTGGCTGCCTGGTCGAGTTCCGGAAAGCACAATTCCAGATTGCGCCTGGCAATATCCAGTCGGCTGCCGCCGATTCGATACATCAGCCGGCCCAACCGGCGACCCAATTCCAGCAGGAGCGGATACGGCAGGGTCGCCACCAGCCACCACAGCCCCATGGAAAACCAGGTGACCCAGTAGCGCGGGTGCAACAGTGACCGGTTAAATGCCGGTTTTTCCATCAGGCATGGATCGAAAGGCAAGGCAAACGCGTACGCATGTCAGTGCTCAGGAGCGCATCAGCGCGTCGAGGTGGTCCACCACTTCGGCCCAGTCCGAGTCTTCAAGAATGGCTTCTTTCAGAAAGGCGCGCTGGCTATCATTCCAGAAGCCGGCATCGGCCAGTTCAATATCGGCATCAAGGGGTCCATTGTCATCGACAAATCGGGCAATGGCTTCTTCCCATGAGGGCAGGCCCAACTGATCAAAGAGTGAATGAAGGGTGTGCGGTGAGGTATCCATTGGCATTGTTGTCTTCTCTGCAGTTATAGGTATTTTGGGGATCAGCGGCTAACCGATTTCGAATAGTCATCGGTGAGCCGCCAGTGCTCTTCACCAAAAAGCCAGTGTTTCTCGATGGTTTTAATGGCTATTTTTTCTTTTTCCAGCTTCAGCAAATGGGCCCATAGGGAATATTGAGCCGCCTTGTGCAGGGTCGGATGCACATCATCATAAACATCCGGCACCAGTCGTTCCAGACTGGATTCGCCCAGTTTTTCCAGCGCCGCAATCACCTTACCTTCCCTGTAGAACCGGTGTCGGATACGCAAGTCGATTTCCCGCAGCGGGTCCCGAATCAGCTCACCGTGACCTGGCGCGATGGCGTCAATCTGGTACCTTTTTAGTCGGGTAAGTGACTCCAGATATTCACCCAGGTCGCCACTTGGAGGCAAAACCAGCACCGAGGTGCCCTGCATCATGTGGTCACCGGCAAACAGCAGGTTTTCATCTCTGAGCAGGTAACAGAAGTGATTGCTGACATGCCCCGGGGTATGAATGGCTTCAAGAGTGAATTCCCCCGTTCGCAGCAGGTCGCCGTGACCAATATTCCTGGACACGCTAAATGTCCTGTCCTGATGGCCGTCGTCTTTATCCATGACAGAACCGATGGCTTCGGCGCCGGTTTGTTCTATTAACTGCCGGGCACCGGGGGAGTGATCGGGATGGGTGTGGGTGACGATTACCCAGCGGATCCGCCCGGCACCCTGGGCCAGGATTTTGTCGATGTGGGCAGCGATGTCCGGACCGGGATCTATCACTGCCAGTTGCTCTCGACCGACTAGATAGGTATTGGTGCCGGGACCGGTCATGGCTCCGGCATTGGTCGCAGTGACCCTGTACACAAGCGGCGAAAGCTGTTGCGGTTGAAGGGGGCTCATACCTGAAAGCAGTCTGCTCGCCGCCGCCGATCAGACCATGTTTTTGATCGGCACATCCGGATTGACATCGGCCTCGTAGTCGACACCATCCACCTCAAAGCCGAACAATTTCAGGAACTCATGTTTGTAACCCTTGAAGTCGGTAAGGTCATAGAGGCTGTCAGTAGTAACCTTAGCCCAGGCAGAAGACACCGCATCCTGTATTTCCGGACGCAGTTCCAGTTCATCGACTCGCAACCGCCCCGCCTCATCGACCCGGGGCGTTTTGGTGTAGAGACATTCGGTATACAGACGATAGAGTTGCTCGATACAGCCTTCGTGGCTGCCATCGGCTTTCATTACCTTAAATAACAGGGAAAGGTAAAGGGGCATGATCGGTATTGCCGAACTGGCCTGAGTGACAACAGCCTTGAGCACAGCCACTCGCGCATCGCCGTCGTCGGCTTCCAGCCTGGCTCTGATTTCCACCACGCGCTTGTCAAGGTCCCTCTTGGCCTGGCCGATGGTGCCATCCCAGTAGATATCCCAGGTAATTTTTTCACCAATATAGGTGAAGGCTGTGGTCTTGGCTCCCGGGGCAAGAACACCGGCTTCATCGAGGGCATCGATCCACATTTGCCAGTCCTCGCCACCCATGACAGCAACGGTATTGCTGATATCTTCAGGCGTCGCCGGATCCAGCGTAACGTCCTGAATTTCTTCCTTGTCGGTATTGATGCCCCTCTGGGTAACTGCCTTGCCAATGGGCTTCAGGGTCGAAGTGAAAACTTCTCCGGTTTTAGGGTGCTGCCGACGGGGTGCCGCCAGGCTGTAGACCACCAGGTCGACCTGACCAAGGTCTTTCCTTATCTGCTCGATTGTCTTCTGCTTGATCTCGTCGGAAAAAGCATCGCCATTTATACTCACGGCATAAAGGCCGTCCTGTTCGGCAAACTTGTGAAAGGCCGCCGAATTATACCAACCGGCAGAACCGGGCTTTTTTTCGGAACCTTCCTTTTCAAAGAATATTCCAAGGGTTGCCGCGCCATAGCCAAAGGCCGCCGTTATTCTTGCAGCCAGGCCATAGCCGGTGGAGGCACCAATGACCAGGACCTTTTTCGGACCTTCGCCCAGGGGGCCTTTTTCCTTGATAAAGTCAATCTGCTGTTTGACGTTGGCTTCACACCCCACGGGGTGAGTAGTAATACACATAAAGCCGCGAACTTTGGGTTTGATAATCATGGTCGCTCCAGATGCACTGTTATAAATATAGTTGTTTGCGGGACACTGCCGGCAACAGCAGTCTTTTGCCATAATATCGCGACATAATACCCTGAAGGGCCTGCTGACTCCACGATGTTATTATTGCACTTCCGTACTCCCACCACCTGGACAGTCCCGGTGCTCGCCGACTTTGACGATTTTCTCGCCGATCACGCCAATGCTGAAAACAAGGCTTCGGGAATGGCCATGTCCATGGCCCTTCACTACAGCGACAAGGCCGACATCGTCAGAGCCATGATCGATCTGGCCATCGAGGAACTGGCCCATTTTCGCGAGGTGGTGAAAATAATGCATGGCAGAGGACTCGACCTGAAAAAGGACGAGAAAGATCCCTATGTAAACGCCCTGCGTCAGCAGGTTCGTCAAGGCAGGGACGCCTATTTTCTGGATCGACTTCTCATCGGAGCCGTTATCGAAGCGAGGGGTGCCGAGCGCTTCGGTCTGGTGGCGGATGCCCTGCCCCCGGGGGAACTGAAGGATTTTTATGAACTGATCAGCCGTTCGGAACAGAAACACCTGACTCTTTTTACTGACCTGGCCGCCATTTATTTCCGTCGCGGGGTTATTCAGGATCGTCTTCAGCAACTTCTGGAGTTTGAGGCGGAACTGGTTGCCAGTCTGCCTCATCGAGCCCGTCTGCATTGATGGCCATCGAAAAATACCTTGCGCACTACGCGGAACCCGAGTGTCAATTACTGAAACCACTGCTGAATGGGCCGCCCGAACATCATCGATACCGACACCCACTTTCCGATACCAACCATGAATGGCAATATGTTCTGGTAATTCCCGCCTATGATGAAAAGCCGGAATTTTTTGATCGATTGGCTGTGACGCTTCTGGCACAGCAGGCAGTTTTATTGATACTTGTGGTCAACCAACCGGATACCCTGTCGTCGGCCACCGAAGCCAACCATAATCTCGTTCGCCACCTGCAGCAGAGAACGACAGGCCTGGGACAGGCAGGCCATTTAAGTCTAGGGCAAATACAAGATACTCACAGCGCCCTGCTTACGGTGCGGCGAATTGATCGCCACCTGCAGATCCCGGCCGGACAGGGCGTCGGCCTGGCAAGAAAAATCGGTGCCGATATTGCCACCTGGCTGATTTATTCAGGGCGAATCGAATCCCCCTGGATTTTTTGCACTGACGCCGATTGCCACTTGCCTAGCAACTATTTTTCCGGCGCAAAAAACGCGGGAACCGCAGCTGCTGTCGTTTTTCCGTTCCACCATGTCTGCCCAGGTGATCGCCTGGGGTACGCGACCCGACTCTATGAACTGTCACTGAATCACTATGTCGAAGGCCTTCGCGGAGCGGGCTCACCCTACGCGTTTCACACCGTCGGCAGTATATTTGGCGTTCACTCTCGCCATTACTGCCAGGTCAGGGGTTTTCCCAAAAGGGCGGGAGGTGAGGATTTTTATCTTCTCAACAAGCTGGCAAAAACCGCACCAATACGACAACTGGACCAACCCCTGATCAGCATAGAGGCCCGTCTTTCCGGCCGTGTACCCTTTGGCACCGGACCCGCTGTCAATCAAATCCTGGCAATGACAAACCCTGCCCTGGATTTCCGGTGTTACAACCCTGTAATTTTTACGGAACTTGGCCATTGGCTATCAGCATTACCGGCTCTCAGACACATCCTGCTGGAGGACTTGCCCCTATCGAATTCAGTCGTTAACTTGCTGAATTCGATGGGTATCCAGGTTGCACGGGATCACGCTCTGAAACACAGCAAATCTGTTGACGGCTTTGTCAGGCAAATGCATATCTGGTTCGATGGCTTCCGCACACTGAAATTAGTCCATGGCTTACAACGAAACGGCTATCCGCCCGTCGCCATTGGCGAGCTTTACGATCTGGATTCGCTGGACCCGAAGACCTGAATTCTTCCCGTTCGAATATCCGTTTGATAAATAGCGATCACCAGCCTGTGTACCGGTAATCTGAACGCGGGGGAAGCCAGGCAATGTAAATAGAATAACAGGTAATATCTGAAAGTTTGTGAGTGGCGGAAACCCGGGGTCGTGTGGAAAAATCGAATTTGGCCCGGTTTTTGATACAAGCCGATTTTATTCACCCACCATTTTTTCAGAATTAATAATTACCAAACCCTTAAATGGAAACGGTTACCCTGTCTGGGTAAATAATAAACCCGACTCAATTGATTCAAAAGATTTGCGAATCAGATTAAGGAGTTAAAATGAGGATTTCGTTGATCGATGGTAGCGAAGCTGAAGAGATCGCGAAACTGGCTGTATGCCTTACCAACGAGATTATCGAACGCACCGGGGTCAGGCATTTCAATGTTGACCAGGCACTGGCCATCGACCTCTGCAAGCGCTATGTTGAAAGCGGCCAGTACAGTGTACTGGCCGCCCGTGAGAGCAATATCATTGTTGGCTTCGGTGCTCTCTGCGAAAGTCGTTCGCTCTATGCGGAAGGTACTTTTGGCATAGTACAGGAGTTCTATGTTCGACCAGAGTACCGCTCCCGGGAAGTCGGTAAAATGCTTATCGAGGAAATAGTTAACTTTGCCAGGCTCAGGTCCTGGAAGAGACTGGAGTTGTGTACGCCACCCACGCCGGAATTTGATCGCACTGTCACATTCTACAAGTCAAATGGCTTCCAGATTACCGGCGGCTATAAGATGAAAAGGGAGATTGCCTGACTGGCAGCGTTGTAATAGGAATAGGCTTTCATCTTTACGCTATTGGCGTTTTACGCTGAAGCCGATTCGGATGACGATTTCACAATAAAAAAAGGGCCGAAATTAATCAGCCCTTTTTTAATGGAGGCAGGTTTTTAGTGTATTAAAATCCTAGAGCAGCATCCTGCGCAGGTCACCGATAATAGCCACCAGATAAGTGAAAAAGCGGCCGGCGTCTCCGCCATTGATCAGGCGATGATCGTAGGAGAGGCACAGTGGCAGCATTTGTCGGGGCACGAACTCCTTGCCATTCCAGACCGGTTGTACCGACGCCTTGGAGACACCCAGAATCGCTGCCTCAGGGGCATTGACGATGGGCGTAAAACCTTTGCCACCCATGGCGCCCAGGCTGGAAATACTGAAACAACCACCCTGCATTTCGTTGGCTGTCAACTTGCCCGCTCGCGCCTTGCCGGCCAGATCGTTGATTTCGTTGGCCAGTTCCCAAAGACCTTTCTTATCGGCGTCCTTGATGACGGGAACCACCAATCCTCGGGGTGAGTCCACCGCCATACCGATGTTGACGAATTTTTTCTGTATCACCTTCTCGTTGGAACTGTGCCAGGAGCGGTTAAACATCGGATTCGCCGCCAGGGCCCTGGCACAAGCCAGCACCAGGAAGGGCATGGGTGTCAGCTTGGTGCCGCGTTTTTCCGCTTCCGCCTTGAGGCCCTTGCGGAATTCTTCCAGATCTGTAATGTCGGCGTCATCAAACTGGGTTACCGCCGGTACGTTAAGCCAGTTCCGCGACATATTGGCAGCGGTAAGCCGCGAGATCTTGGCCAGAGGCACTTCCTCGATCTCGCCGAACTTGCTGAAATCGGTATCCGGTACCGGAGGAATACCGGAACCGGACGCCGCTCCGGCAGCAGCTGCTGCGGGTGCACCTGTTCCGGCACCAGCCAGGGCCTGTTTTACGTAGGCGTTGACATCTTCCTTCTGGATCCGCCCACGGGCACCTGTGCCCTTGACGTTACGCAGGTCGACACCAAGCTCGCGAGCCATCTGCCTGACTGCCGGACCGGCATAGATCTCAGATGCCGGCGCCTCAGGCTGGGCCAACGCACCAGCTTTACCGCTCGCAGCGGGTGCTGCTGGTGCTGCAGTAGGTGCTGGCGCCGCTGCAGGAGCCGGAGCTGCGGCCGCCGCGGCGGGTGCCGGGGCTGCTGCAGGGGCCGCACCAGCGGCGGCGATTTCCGCCACTGCAGTGCCCGTCTTGACCTTGGAACCTTCAGACACCAGCAATTTCTGGATTTTGCCGCTGAATGGGCTGGGCACATCCATGGTTGCCTTGTCGCCCTCGAGGGTCAGCAGGGTATCTCCCTCTTCGACGTCGTCGCCGGCCTTAACGGCAATTTCAATGACATCGACCTCGTCATCAGTACCGAGATCGGGCAGATTGACCACTTGCGCGCCCGCCGGCGCTGCCGCCGCGGCCGGAGCAGGTGCTGCAGCCGGGGCCGGGGCTGCAGCCGCCGGTGCCGGGGCTGCTGCAGGCGCCGCTCCGCCGGAAGACACTTCAGCCACGGCAGTTCCAGTCTTCACCTTGGACCCTTCGCTGACCAGGAGTTTTACGACAGTGCCGGAAAACGGGCTGGGCACATCCATGGTCGCCTTGTCGCCCTCCAGGGTTAACAGCGTATCGCCTTCCTCGACGGTATCACCCGGCTTGACGGCAATTTCAATGACATCGACCTCGTCGTCTGTACCAAGGTCCGGCAGATTGACCACCTGCGCGCCCGCCGGCGCTGCAGCCGGCGCTGGCGCCGCTGCCGGAGCTGCTGCAGCCGGTGCAGGGGCAGGAGCAGCAGCCGCGGGCGCAGCAGCTGCACCGCCAACCGCAATCTCGCCGACCACCGTACCGGTCTTGACCTTGGCCCCTTCTGCCACCGACAGGGAAACAATAGTTCCGGAAAAGGGGCTGGGCACATCCATGGTCGCCTTGTCACCCTCGAGGGTCATCAGGGTATCGCCTTCCTCGACGGTATCACCCGCGGCAACAGCCAACTCGATAAGATCAACTTCGTCGTCTGTGCCGAGATCTGGTAGTTTAATTATTTCGTTCGCCACAACTATTCACCTTATGAGTTATGAGTAAAGAGGATTGGGTTTTTCAGGATCGAGACCGAGGTCAACGATTGCTTTCTGTACGACGGTCTTATCGATCTTGCCCTGTTGAGCAAGGGCACTGAGCGCACACACCGTGACGTAGTTACGATCGACTTCAAAGAAGGCGCGCAATTTGGACCGCGTGTCGCTGCGACCAAAGCCGTCAGTGCCCAGAACATGGTAATCCCCGGGGATATACGCTCTTAATTGTTCAGAGAAGGATTTCATGTAATCCGTGGCAATGACCACTGGCCCGTCCTGCCCCTGTAATTGCTGGCTGACGTAGGGAACCCTGGGCGTTTCGGTGGGGTGCAGCATGTTCCAACGGGTGGCCGCCAGAGCTTCTCTGGTCAGGGCATTGACACTGGTGACACCCCAGATGTCGGAATCCACCTTATACTTCTCCTTGAGTATCTTGGCCGCTTCACGTACTTCGGTGAAAATGGTGCCAGCACCCATTAACTGTACCTTCAGTTTGCCTTTGCCACCATTCTCGAACTTGTACATTCCCTTGATAATACCCTCTTCCGCACCTTTGGGCATTTCCGGGTGCTGGTAGTTTTCATTCATGGTGGTGATGTAATAGAAGCAATTTTCCTTGTCCTGGTACATTCGCTTCAGACCGTCCTGAATTATCACCGCCAGCTCGTAGCTGTAGGTGGCGTCATAGGTACGGCAATTGGGGATGGTGTTGGCAAGGATATGGCTGTGGCCATCCTGGTGCTGGAGGCCTTCACCGTTCAATGTGGTGCGACCGGCGGTGGCGCCAATCAGGAAACCCCGAGCCTGCATATCGCCAGCCATCCAGGCCAGATCGCCAATACGCTGGAAACCAAACATGGAGTAATACACGTAGAATGGAACCATGGGACAGTCGTAGGTACTGTAGGCCGTGGCCAGTGCAATCCACGCCGACATGGCACCTGCTTCGTTAATGCCTTCCTCGAGAATCTGTCCCTTCTTATCCTCCTTGTAGTACATGATCTGGCCGAAATCGTGGGGCACATACTTCTGGCCCGCAGATGAGTAAATACCCAGTTGCCTGAACATACCCTCCATACCAAAGGTCCTGGCCTCGTCGGGGACGATGGGCACAACACGAGCGCCGATTTTCTTGTCCTTGACCAGGTTGGTCAGAATTCGAACAAAGGCCATGGTGGAGGAAATTTCCCGTTCGCCAGTGCTCTCAAGCTGTTTGCGGAAAACATCCAGGGCAGGCGTTTCCAGAGCCTGGAAATCAGCCTGTCGGCTGGGGATTGGTCCGCCGAGCGCCCCGCGCTGCTTGCGCATGTAGACCATTTCCGGACTGTCCTCAGCCGGGCGATAGTAGGGAACACTGGCGAGTTGATCGTCGGGCACCGGAATGCCAAAACGATCCCTGAAATTCTTCAGGCTCTCCATGTCCAGCTTCTTCACTGAGTGTGTGTCCATGGCGGCTTCACCGGCCGAACCCAGACCGTAGCCTTTGACGGTCATGGCCAGGATACAGGTGGGCTTACCCTTGCTCTCTACGGCCTCGGCATAAGCCGCATAGACCTTGTAGGGGTCGTGCCCGCCGCGGTTCAGGTACTTGATATCGTCGTCCGAGAGATCCTTGGCCAGTTCCAGCAATTCAGGATAGACACCAAAAAAGTGCTCGCGAGTATAGGCTCCGCCCATGTTTTTGCAGTTTTGCAGTTCACCGTCGACAATTTCATCCATACGTTTCTGCAACAGGCCGGTCTTGTCTTTTTCCAGGAGCGGGTCCCACAACCGGCCCCAGATCACCTTGATTACATTCCAGCCGGCACCGCGGAACACGCCTTCGAGTTCCTGGATAATCTTGCCGTTGCCTCGTACCGGGCCGTCCAGGCGCTGCAGGTTACAGTTGATCACAAAGATCAGGTTTTCCAGTTCCTCACGGCCAGCCAATGAGATGGCGCCCAGGGTTTCCGGTTCATCACACTCGCCGTCACCCAGGTAAGCCCAGACCTTGCGATCGCCTCTCGGCACCAGGCCACGGGCGGACAGGTAGCGCATGACATGGGCCTGATAAATGGCAGAAAGCGGACCGAGGCCCATGGATACTGTGGGGAACTGCCAGTAGTCGGGCATCAGCCAGGGGTGGGGGTAGGAAGACAGTCCCTTTTTATCCACCTCGCGACGGAAATTTTCCATGTGGTCTTCGGTAAGACGACCTTCGAGGAAGGACCGGGCATAAATCCCCGGCGCCACATGGCCCTGATAAAACACCAGGTCACCCAGGTGATTTTCGCTGCGGGCGCGGAAAAAATGGTTGAAACCCACGTCATAGAGGGTCGCGGACGAGGAAAAACTGGCGATGTGCCCACCCAGGCCCTCGTCATTTTTGTTGGCCCTCATCACCATTGCCAGCGCATTCCAGCGCACCAGGGAACGAATGCGACGCTCCATAAAAAGGTCGCCGGGAAGACGTTTTTCGCGGCTGGGTGGAATGGTGTTGCGAAAGGGTGTAGTCACCGCATCCGGCATGGGAATTCCGGAGTCTGTTGCCTTGTTCAAGAGTTGTTTGATTAGGAAGCCAGCTCTTTCTTCGCCCTGGTTTTTAATAACGGAGGACAGCGAGTCAAGCCACTCCTGGGTTTCTGATGGGTCATTATCCTGATGCATAAGCGTGCCGAATCCCACTATAGTTATTGGTTAATATTAAGAGGCTGCTGAGTTGCCGCCTCGTTGGTGAGAACAGAAGCGTAATCTAACCAAATTGTATCGACCAGGTCAAAGATTGCTATTGGCCATGGACCAATGATTACCCTCTGGTTTTCTTGTGGATCTTTCACTGAACAGAAAGTGTTCATGATCAAGTTTCAGGAATGCCTGGTTAGAGTTATTGTTTTAGCTAATTGTTATTGTTGCAGACTAGTGTATACGAGGATAGACCATAACGCATTTCGCTCAAGTAAAAAACCCCGCCTTTTCCGCACCCGGGTTCAACATCCGGGCCTTAAGGATCAGTGGAAATTACTGGGCATAACGAAACATGGGGCTATTTCCACTATTTTCGAGCACATCAACTGTCTCGGACCGGGCCAGAACCTCACCCTCACCCTCACTGCTACCGTCGCCACGATCAATTCTTCTACGGGCAATGCCGTCTCCTTCCTGCCCTGGTGTCACGGGCAGAGAAAGCACCCATAATGCCCGCCGTTGCTCCGGCAGCAGGGTCATGTAGGCCTGTTTCAGTTCTTCAAGCCCTACCTCTCTTACTTCCCTGGCCAGACGAGACCTGAAATCGAATCCCTCATAATCCAGATCGAGTGATTCCAGATGCCTGTTAGCGAGTTCTCCCAGGTTCTTGGGCGCTTCCTCTATATTCGCCAGAACCGAGGACCTGATGCGGTTCAGATCTTCATCTGTCATCGCGGCAACGGTTTCGGAGAAGTCCACTAAAAACCGGTTGACCTCTTGCTGCAAGCGGTCTGATGTAGCGACCGGGGACTGAATATAAAAGATCAATCCGGGAACCCGGTTTAGATGGGCGATGGTATTTCCGACCTGATAACCCAGTTGCTTTTCCGTTCGCAATGATGTGTAAAAAGGGGCGCTTGTTACCATTTGTAACAGAGCCAATCGGGCCCTCTCCCGCAAGCTATCCTCGTCGCCCTGAATATAGAGGATCAGGGCAGAATCATTGTGATCCACCGCAACAAGATATTCCAGATCGGTCGGCATCAGTTTTCTTACACGATATTCAAGACGGGCATCTCCATCGACGCCAATACCGAGTACCGACAGGGTCTTTTCCATCATGGTCCCGGCTACCCTGGAGGCCAGATTGCCGCCGGCATAAAACCGGCTGTGCCCTCGTCGGAACAAACGGTTTGCAAAGGATCTGAGTTCATCCAGGCTGACATCCTCCAGGGCTGCAGCCCGTTGCAAGGGATGACTCATATGCCGCAAAAGGGGGCTGAACTGGCTGAATACCTGATTCATGGGTCCATCAGTGGTACTGTTGCGCCATTCCCGCAACAGGGCCGCCTTTACCCGCTCGAACCGCTGTGGTTTCCAGTCAGGATTTTTCATCGCTGCCAGCACAGTGCCCAACAGAACCGGCTGTTTCTGGCTGTAGCCCTCCAGAGAGAAAGCCACGCCATTTTCCCATCGGGACAGGTTAAAACCCAGTCCGGCCAGATGCGCCGGATAGACTTCCGGCACCAGTTGATCCCTGACCAATGCCAGGTACAAATCGGTCATTGCCTGACCTTTAACGGAATTCGACAATGGCGTCCCTATGCGTACATCAAATACGGCTTTTGGCGTACCAAAAAGTTTGTCCTGGTAAAACCAGAGACTGCTCCCTTTCTCGCTTTCGATTTTCACAGGCAAGGGACTGGATTCCCCGGTATTGAGCACCAGTTGGTCGGGAATGTAGGGATTGGGCTCTGGCAATCGCAGATCCGTTGTCGACGGATACTGCCAGGCATCAAGCTGGTTTGCCGATACTGCCTCTACCCTGTAGGGCGCGTTGTACAGACGGGTCTCGGTGTCTGCCTCGACATCAGGTGATACCAGCGTGATCAGGGCATTATCCGCGGTCAGATAATCGGCGAAAGCTTCGATCACCGCCGCGTCAAAATCATAAAAGCTGGAGGGTGATCGCAATACCTCCGCCGGCGGCAGCTCGTGCAGCGACGAACTCAGCTGGCGCACATAGGTAACGGGATCTTTTTTTTCTGCAAAACTGAAAGCAATTTCTCCGAGATTGGTCAGCTCTCGATAGCGCCAGGAAGCAATGCCCCGGCTCTTTACCAACTCCAGCCAGGCGAAAACCTGCTGCTCAATCTGATCCGTTTTTTGGGCTCCCTCGGCTGTCAGCGAGATGGAGATACCAAAGGCGGCGCCAACCCGGGAATCATAGACCGTGCCTGCCGACAGGGATTCGGCCAAACCCCGGGATTTCAACGACATCAACAAGGTTCCCTGCTCCTCATTGCCCAGCAGATGCCCCAGATAATCCAGCGGCTTGGTGCGCCAGTAAGCCCTGATCGGGGGAGTGGGAAACAACAAAAAGAGTTCCCTTTTTTCCTGAACCGGTTTGATCATTACCGACAGGGGCAACTGCTGTTTAAACAGGGGTACCGGCTTCTCTTCGATAATGACATTGCGATTTGGCACTGCCGCGAACCGGGACTCTACGGCTCGCTGCAGACTGTCCAGATTTTCCCTGCCGAGTACCACCAGATTCATCAGGTTGGCAGAATAATAGTGTTGATAGAAGGCGAGCAGGTCTTCACGTACCGGATCTCCCTGCCGGTCGGCCAGGGTATCGAGATTACCCACACTGAACTTGGACAGCGGATGATCACTGTTGACCAGTTCCCGCAGCACATCCCACTCCCGGAGGTTATCCTCCTTGATGCGCAGGCGGTACTCGGATTCAACGGCATTCTGTTCCCGATCGACATAGTCCTGATTTAGCCGGGGAGCAACGAAAAACTGGGAAAAACGATCCAGTACCGGCAGCAAGTAATTGGCATCGACATCAAAAAAATAATTGGTTTCCTCCATGCTGGTGTAGGCATTGTGGCTGCCGCCATGTTCACTGATATAGGCCTGGTATTCCCCCGGTTCCGGGTACTTTTCCGTACCCAGGAATAGCATATGTTCCAGAAAATGGGCCAGCCCCGGCCTGTCCTGGGGATTTTGAAAACTGCCGACGCCGACACTCAGGGAAGCGGCAGACTTGTCGGTATCCGGATCAGAAATCAGCAGGACTTTCAGATTATTTTCAAGTTGCAGAAAGCGGTAGTGCCGCCGATCGTTGAGGCTTTGCTGAACGATAACCTCACCGGTCTGCTCAACAGTCCCCTCCTGAACCGCCCCCTGGTCGACACTGCTTTTCAACGGCTTGCTGACATCATTGAGCGGGGAATGGTTGACGGTACAGGAACCCAATACAAAAAACAGGATTCCGGTGAGGGCAATTCTTAAAACAGACATCATTTGCTTCACTCGGCAGGGTTACGAGGTTGTTTCAGTTAGCGTCGATTTTTTTCGGGGCCAGGCGTTGTACATGGCCTTGATCAGGGTCGCCAGGGGAATAGCGAAAAACACACCCCAAAACCCCCATAGGCCGCCAAAGATCAGAACGGCAAGAATGATGACGATCGGGTGCAGATTGACTGCTTCCGAAAATAACAGGGGCACCAGAACATTGCCATCCAGAAACTGGATGACACCGTAGACTATAAATAGCCAGAAAAAATCCCCGCTCAAGCCCCACTGGAAATACCCCACCATCATCACCGGTATCGTGACGACCGCGGCGCCGATATAGGGAATCACCACCGACAACCCCACCAGGAGAGCCAGCAACAGGGCATAGTTAACCCCGAGGAAAAGGAAACAGATATAGGCCGTGAGTCCGACAACCAGTATTTCAATCACCTTGCCCCTGACGTAGTTTGCCATCTGATCATTCATCTCGCGCCAGATCTGGCGCATAACCGGTCGTTTGCGCGGCAGCAGACTTGCCAGGCTGTCCATAAGTAATTGCTTGT
Source organism: Gammaproteobacteria bacterium (assembly GCA_003235325.1). Lineage (GTDB taxonomy): Bacteria > Pseudomonadota > Gammaproteobacteria > Pseudomonadales > Porticoccaceae > SZUA-272. The sequence goes on from QJWQ01000039.1 coordinate 81,037, forward strand.
CCTTCATCAGGAAAAAAACCAGGATTGGAACCAGCACCACGTAAACCAGAATGGCGATCAGCATGGGAAAATTGCTGAAGGAAAAGGTCACCACCGCCTCGCCAAACTTGGCGATTTCCCGAGAGGTGTAATTGAGCAGATCGGCCAGTTCCTTTTCCGAGATCAGGTGTGGGTACTTGTCCGGCAACAGATGCAAGGTCTGCTGCCACTGCTTGATCATCCTGGGCACTTCGGCCAGCAGGTTGGAGGACTGCTTAATTAACAGCGGCACCAGAAACACCAGTCCCGCCAGTAACAGGCTGACGAACAGGACAAAAACCAGAGAGACGGAAAACAGGTGGGGAACCTTCAACTGATCGAGCCGGTTGACAGCACCTTGCAACAGGAAAGCTATGATCAGGGCAGCCAGCAACGGTGCCAGTATCTCCCCCATAGTGGCTATTGCAACTATGGCACCAATCAGAAACAGTGACAGCAATACCGCTTCTTCATCAGCAAAATAACGGTCAACCCAGCTTTCCAGCACTTTCCACATAATATTACCGATAAATTTCAACTGTGAGGACGGGATAGCCCCCGCGGGGCCGATATCATACCCTCGATCTGAACCTGGTGTCTGCGTCGGGGTCTGAGCGTTAAGGGAATTAAAGGTACCGGGATGATTCCATGGCGGCTAACGTCGGCTTTACGGTACCATCGGTTCACCTTCGAGACGCATGCAGGACTAAATGTTTGACATTAAACAACCTTTTCGACGACTGCGATCTAGCCTGCCCGGGATTCTGGCGGCACTGGTGTTACTGTCGGCCGGACTTCGGCCGGGATTGCCCGAGGCGAAGGATCTCGACCTGCCCATGCTCGGCGACACAAGTTCAGGCATCATTTCCCAGCAACAGGAAGTGGAACTGGGTCAGGCCTGGCTGAAAATGTTTCGCAGCCGGGTCAGAACCTACAATGACCCGGAACTGCAACAGTATCTTGAAGCCTTGCTATTTGATCTCGCCGTACACAGCGAACTTCAGGATCCCCGGCTGGATCTGGTGATCATCAATAATCCCACCATGAATGCCTTTGCGGTTCCCGGGGGCGTCGTCGGCGTCCATACTGGTCTGTTTCTCTATGCCGAGAATGAACACCAACTGGCCTCGGTCCTGGCCCACGAACTGGCCCACCTCAGCCAGAGGCACTTTGCCCGGCAACTGGGACACCAGAAGACGACCAGCGTCAGCACTCTGGCCGGGTTGCTTGCCGGCGTGATTCTCGCAGCCACTGTCGGCTCGGACGCCGGCATGGCGGCAATGACCATGTCCCAGGCGGCCGCCCTGGACAGTCAGCTCCGCTTCAGCCGCCAGAACGAACAGGAAGCGGACCGACTGGGCATCGAAACCCTGTTCCGTTCAGGGCACGATCCCGCGGCCATGCCCGACATGTTTGAACGAATGTTGGCGGCCACCCGCTATACCGGCCAAAAACCGCCGGAATTCCTGCTGACACACCCGCTGACAGAAAAGCGGGTTGCCGACAGCAGGGGCAGAATCAGAAAGTACCCTTCCAGGCAATACCCCAATCCGGAGGAATTCGGCCTGATGCGAGCCCGGGCGCTGATAGCCATCGACAAAAATCCGGGCAGATCCATGCAGCGCTTTCAAAAAGAACTGGAAGGTCACAGCCTGTCCAAAAGGGCAGCGATTTACGGCCTCAGTCAGGCGACGATGGCGGCCGGCGATTTTGACACCGCCAGGACGATACTGGAACCGCTACTTGCGGACGAACCCTATAACCTGACCTTGCAACTGGGTATGGCCAACATCGAGCGCAAGCAGGGCAACGTCGACGCGGCTCTGAAGCGGATCAAGTCAATAGGTGTTTACCATGCAGACAGTTACGCCCTGGCGATGGCCCACGCCGAAACCCTGATGCAGGCCAGCCGCTACGGCGAGTCCGAGAAACTGCTGCAGGACCTGTCGAGGCAAAGACCCGGAGATCCTGAGGTCTGGTTTCAGCTGGCGGAAGTCAGCGGTCTGGCGGGAGACATTTCCGGCGTCCACAAGGCCCGGGCAGAATATTTCATTTTGAACGGGGTATTTGACAAGGCCCGGGAACATCTGGGCTATGCCCGGCGGCTGCTACAAAATGACTTCCAGCAAAGCAGTATTATCGACCAGCGCCTGCGGGACCTGGCTGAAATAGAGGATAAAACCCGCAAACTCTGACGCCGCCGTGTCCCGGGGCACCCGGCTCATCCAGCCTGGGCTGCCAGTTGCCGCTCACGAAAATCCAGCATCCGTTGCAGTGGCACCATGGCTCGACGCCCCAGGTCCGGGTCAACCTGTATTTCATTGCTGCCGGTTTCCAGCGATTCCACCGTGTTTTTCAACTGGTTCATGGCCATCCAGGGGCAGTGGGCACAGCTGCGACAGGTGGCGCCGTGACCGGCGGTGGGTGCGATGATCAATTCCTTGTCCGGCGCCGCCTGTTGCATCTTGAAAAAGATGCCCTGATCGGTGGCGACGATAAAACGCCGGTTCGGCAGGGTCCTGGCGGCATTGATCAGTTGACTGGTGGAACCCACGGCATCGGCGATGTTTACCACATTTTCCGGCGATTCCGGGTGAACCAGAATGGCGGCGTCGGGGTAAACCTGCTTCAGGTCGAGCAGACCGCGCAATTTGAACTCCTCATGGACAATACAACTGCCATCCCAGAGCAGCATGTCGGCACCGGTTTTTTTCTGCACATAATTGCCCAGGTGCTTGTCCGGCGCCCAGAGAATTTTTTCTCCGCGGCTGTCCAGATAATCCACCACGTCAAGGGCGATACTGGAGGTGACCACCCAGTCGGCCCGGGCCTTGACGGCGGCGGACGTGTTGGCATAGACCACCACCGTCCGGTCCGGGTTCTGATCGCAAAAAGCGGAAAATTCCGGCGCCGGACAGCCGATATCCAGTGAACAGGTGGCCTCCAGAGTGGGCATGAGCACCTTTTTTTCAGGGGTCAGAATCTTGGCTGTTTCCCCCATGAACTTCACCCCGGCAACCAACAGGGTTGAAGCCCTGTGGTTCTTGCCGAATCGGGCCATTTCCAGGGAATCGGAGACGAAACCACCGGTTTCCTCTGCCAGGCGCTGAATAATGGCCCCGGTATAGTAGTGGGCGACAATAACCGCATCCCGCTGCACCAGCAGTTTCCTGAGACGATCGATATAATCCGCCTCCTGTTCAGCAGACAGGCGCGGTTCTCCATGCATGTTGTCCAGATGCTGTTCTACCAGAGCCCGAAACCGGGGGTCTTCAGCGACGTGGAGGCGTTGGGAATTTGTCATGGCCAGATTCGGGTTTCTCGGTTGCACCGGCTACTCGGCATTACCCCTAGAGTTTAGCACAGACCTTGCTTTTGACTTTGTCCGGGAATCTGTTCCCGATTGCCCGGCCGAAGAATCCGGAACAGGAAACATAGCCTATTGGCGCAATTTTTGACTGAGCTGTCAGGTAAAATCAAAGGTTTACCACCGGGATCAGGTTGTCATTTCTGCCGACTTCCCTGCTGGCGTATTTCATCAGCCAGTGATAGCCGCCAGCCACCAGGACACAGGCAGCCCCGGACCATGCAAGAGACGATAGCGGATGGGCGAGTATTGTGCCCAGCTGGTAGCAGAGCACTGCTGCACCATAAGCGACCAGAGAGTTCCAAGTGGCGGAAAAAAACGCCCAGAACCGGCCCGCCTCCTTGTAGATGGCTCCCAGGGTTGCCACGCAGGGCACATAGAGCAGCACAAACAGGATATAGGCAAAAGCTCCAATCCGACCGTCAAACAACTGACCCATCAGGACAATAGTCGTCAACTTGACGGCCTGTTCATCGGCAGCCGCAGCCTGATCGGTGAGGTCGCCGACATTGAGCCCCAAGGGATCGGTCAGGGTATTGGCCAGTCCGGCCAGGTTGGCCGGTACCGTCGCCGCCGCCTCCGCCAGCATGTTCCAGAACCCCGGCGCGGCTCCCGTGACCGCTCCCTGCCCGTCATCGGCGAGATTGGTGTAGAGGGCGTCCAGAGTTCCTACCACCACTTCCTTGGCGAAGATGCCGCTGAAAATGCCCACGGTCGCCGGCCAGTTTTCCTCCCTCAAGCCCATGGGGGCAAAGACCGGAGTTATTTTCATGCCAATGACAGAGAGCACGGAACTGCGGGAGTTTTCATTGCCAAAACTGCCATCGGTGCCAAAAGAATTAACGAAGTTCAGGACGATGACCACCAGTACAATCGCCTTGCCCGCCCTCAGAATAAAACCCCTGAGCCGGTGCCAGGTATTCATCACCAGGTTCCTGAGAGTGGGAATATGGTAGTTGGGTAACTCCATGATGAAAGGTGTCATGTCCCGGTTGAGCAGACGGTTGCGTACCAGGAACCCGGTGCCGACTGCCATCACCAGACCAATCAGATAGAGCCCGAAGACGACATTTTGTCCGGAACCGGGAAAGAAGGCGGTGGCAAACAGGACATACACCGTCAGCCTGGCACCACAGGACATAAAGGGCGCCATCAGAGTGGTCAACAGTCTGTCCTTCTGGCTATCCAGGGTCCGGGCCGCCATTACCGAGGGTACGTTACAGCCAAAGCCCACCACCAGAGGCACGAAGGATTTCCCGGGCAGGCCTATGCTGCGCATGATCCGGTCCAGAATAAATGCCGCCCTGGCCATGTATCCGGAGCTTTCCAGGAAAGACTGGAACAGGAACAGAGTACCGATCACCGGAATGAAGCTCGCCACCAGTTGCACACCGCCACCGGCGCCATCGGCAACCAGAGCGATCAGCCACCCGGGACAATGCAGGAAGGTCATCAGTTGCCTGGGCAATTCGACAAAGACGGCACCGGCAGTGATGTCAAAAAAATCAATAAATGCGCTGCCAAAATTGATGGTGAACATGAACATCAGATACATGACACCCAGAAACAGGGGAAACGCCAGAACCCGGTTCAACAACAGGCTGTCAAGCCGGGCCGTGAGTGTTCGTCGCTGGCGAACGTCCTGATGTACCGAACCCTCGATCCGTGAGGTAATCCACTGGTAGCGGGCCGAGATCATCTGGTCCGAGGCGCTTGCCACCAGATTGTTTTCCAGTTCGGCGACAATGGCCAGCATTCGCGACCGGATCCTGTCAGGCAATGCCAGCAGTACCGAGGCGTCCCGTTCAAGAATGGCCGACGCCTGCAGGCGATTACCGGCGCCAGCCTGGTGTCCCAGGACAGACAGGACCTGAGCGATAGCCTGCTCCAGGAACTCACCCAGTTCTGCCGGTGCGGGCACGGCGTGTTCCCCGTGTAACTTGTTGATTACCACATCCACCAGGGTACCTATGCCCTCGGAGCGACTGGCGATGATCGGCACCACGGGTATGCCCAACTGCTGGCCAAGGGCATAGGGGTCAATGTGGAGGCCGCGACTGTCGGCCACGTCCATCATATTCAGAGCGATGACCATCGGCACCCCGGCGTCCATCAACTGGGTGGTCAGGTACAGCCCTCGCTCAAGGCTGGTAGCGTCAATGATGTTGACCAGCAGGTCGGCGGTGCCCTCAAGAATAAATTGCTGTGCAATTTGCTGGTCGATGGAATCGTCTTCGTGAGACACATGCAGGGAGTAGGTGCCAGGCAGGTCGACGACGTCGAAACAGGTTTCACCGTGACAGAAATGCCCGGTTTTCTTTTCTACGGTAACCCCGGGCCAGTTGCCCACTTTCTGGTGGGCGCCGGTGAGCCCATTAAAAAGCGTCGACTTACCGGAATTGGGATTGCCTACCAGGGCCAGGACCGGATTTTTTGTGGGCATGGCGTGGTTCAGGGCGGCGCTCACAGACGCTCCACCTCCATGTCTCCGGCCTCCTGCCGGCGCAGGCTGAGCTGAAATCCCCGCAGCCGGATTTCCATGGGATCCCCCAGCGGGGCCACCTGGCAGACGGTAAATTCGGCCCCCGGTGTCAACCCCAGACTCATCAGGCGATTGCGATAGGCACCACCGGTGGTGGCGTAGCGCAACACCCGAGCGCGATCACCGACACGAAGGTCCCTGAATCGGATATTTTCTAGGGTCTGGGAAAAGGTATCAGCCATCTACCGGCAACTCACAAATCTTAATGAAAATCATTATCATTGTAATTCAGATTTACCATTACGACAATCTTGAACGGTAAACCAGGTTCCGGTAACAAAGGCGGCGCGGGACCGTCAGGAGATGGCCAGTATCCGCTCCACTAACAGCTGCGGGGCCTCCCGCCCACGCCAGTGGTTGACATCAAGGCGGTACAACAAATGCAAATGCCGGGCCGAGGGGTTGGGCCAGTCGCCCTCGACGTTGAAAGCGATGGCATCGAGGGCTTCACCACCCGTTGTTGGAGCCAGCGACAACTTCAAATGCTGCTGCCCTACCCGGCGTTGATCGAGAATGGCAAATTGGCCTCGAAACAGGGGTTCCGGAAAGTGCTGACCCCAGGGACCGGCGTCCCGTATGATCCTGGCGCTATCAAGATTCAACATGTCCGGCCCCATGTCGACATCCACCAGGATTTCCTGCTCCAGGTCCTGCGGGCTCAGCTGGCGGCGCACCTCGTCGTCAAAGGCTCGCAAAAATACCGGAAAGTCAGTCTCCCCAAGACTGAGCCCGGCGGCCATGGCATGGCCGCCGAATTTGGTGACCAGGCCCGGATGCCTGGCGGCGACCGCGTCGAGAGCATCGCGAATATGCAGCGCCCTGATGGACCGTGCCGAGCCTTTGAGTTCGCCGTTGTCCCCCCGGGCAAAGGCAATGACCGGACGGTGCACCCGGTCCTTGATTCGCGATGCCAGCAGGCCCACAACGCCCTGGTGCCAGGACGGATCAAAAAGACAGATACCCCAGGGCAGCGCCTGTTCCGAACCCAGATCCAGCTGCTTAACCAGGGTCAGAGCCTCCTGCTGCATACCCGATTCGATGGCTTTGCGATCCCGGTTGAGCTGATCCAGTTCGACCGCCAGCTCCCGGGCCAGGTAGTCATCGTCCGCGAGCAGGCATTGAATGCCTATCCGCATGTCGTCGAGCCTGCCGGCGGCATTCAGTCGCGGTCCGAGGGCAAAGCCCAGATCGGACGAGACCAGCCTCGATGCCTCCTTGCCGGCAACATCCAGCAACGCCAGAATGCCGGGCCGGGTTCGCTTCGAGCGAATGCGCAACAGTCCCTGATGTACCAGCACCCGATTGGTTCGATCCAGGGGCACCACATCCGCCACGGTGCCCAGAGCCACCAGGTCCAGCCAGGTGGCCATGTTCGGCTCCTGAACACCCGCGCCAAACCGGCCCTCTGCCCGCAGCCGGGCCCGCAAGGCACTCATCAGGTAGAAAACAACGCCGACGCCGGCGAGGTTTTTGGCAGGAAAGGGACAGCCGGGCTGGTTGGGATTGACGATGGCATCCGCGGCCGGCAGGAATGGCCCCGGCAGGTGGTGGTCGGTGATGAGGACCCGGATGCCCAGGTCACGGGCGGTATTGACGCCGGCGATACTGGAAATACCGTTATCGACAGTAATAATCAGGTCAGGATCGGAAGCTGCCGCCAGTGTCACGATTTCCGGGGTCAGGCCATAGCCGTAGTCGAAGCGATTGGGCACCAGGTAATCGACCCGGGTAAAACCCATGGCTCCCAGGGCCAGCACCGCCAGTGCGGTACTGGTGGCGCCATCGGCATCGAAATCACCGACAATCATTATGGCCCATTGTTGTTCCAGGGCTGTTGCCAGCAACGCCACCGCCGCATCGATGCCGGCCAGCAGTTCAGGTGCCGGCAACTCCCGAAGTTGCCGTCCCAGTTGCTGTTCGGAGAAAACACCTCGAGCGCCATAGAGCCGCTGCAGCATCGGCGGTGTTCCACTACCGAAATTCAGGTCATCCGGTACCGGACGTTCGCGCACGATCACAGGCTGACTGACAACGAGCGTATAGACATCAGCCGCGGCGGCAATGTTGGCAAAAGTAATATCGGAAATTGGTAATTGATCGGTCGCACTGAATCCCCCTGCAATATCCCCCTGCACTATCCCGTTTCACTATCTCCCTGCTCTAACGGGAGGGGACTTTGCCACAGGCGCCGGATCGAGGCAACCGGTTGCAAATCAGCAGGGCCGGATCTATCAGGAAAGAACCAGAGACGCCTTGCGAACCGCCAGGTTGACGATTCTTTCCGGCGCTACTTCGACAAATTTCAGGGTGCGGTGATCAACGTCGATGGTGCGCAACTGGTGACAGAGGGCGACGCCCACCGTGCGGGTTTTCTCCAGCCTGACCTCAAAGCCATTGCCGCTGGCCTGGCCGACAATAGGCGCAATCAGCGCCAGTTGCATGACCTTGTTGAAATTTCCCGGTGACAGAACCAGAGCCACACATTGACTGCGGCCGTTGATGCCGGCATCAGCAGTAAAGCTGACAATATCTCCTCTTACAGGGATCCTGGCGGCCATCTCTCAGTGTTCCCGGCCTTTGAGGCTCATCTGAAGCCAGTATCGGTTTTCCCGGTCCCGCTCAACGACCTGCTCGGTGCAACCGGCAAGAATTCGCTGTAATTCAGCCGCGGGTTCCAGATAGGGATATAGACTGATGCCATCAGCCTCCAGGTACAGCGAGACATTATCCCCGGATTTTATCGCCAGAGAAGACAGAAAATGTTCGGGAACAGGAATGTAAGCCTGACCGTCCCGTTGCCTGACTCGCACGGTAGTTTCCATGAGGCGCACCCAGTGATGATGACAGCCCGAGTATGGAATTGAAGTCGATAACCGGTAAAGTCCCCAGCCCGGCAGGAAACAGCTAAATTTCAGGATTGACAACCAGTTCACAGGCCGGATGCCAAATCATGTCAATTTCCAGTGTCTGTTGCTGCACTGAGCTCGAGGCCACCGATCATTGAGGCCACAAATGCCGTCGAGGCAAAGCAGACCGGGAGAAGCCGGGGCTGCGGCAATTAACGCGTGAATTGCGCCTGAATGCGCCTATCAACTGATGTTGGCGGCGATAAAACCTTGCACGGTTCCAATATCGTCGGCCAGGACGGAGAACCGCTCCTGTCTTTGAAACAGGTCTGCCATATGGTGGGGCAGCGGCGGATCCGAGGGATAGCCGGCCTTTTTGACCGCATCCGGAAACTTGGCGGGATGGGCGGTAGCCAGGCAAACCAACGGCGTCGCCGAATCCGATCGACAGCGGCGACCGGCCTCGACGCCGATGGCCGTGTGCGGGTCCAAAAGGTATTCACTGGCCTGATACTCATCCCGAATTCTGGCCACCGTGCCGGCATCGTCGACCCGGTAACTGTCGAACAGCGCCCTGGCGCCTGCCAGCGCTCCGGGTTCAAGCTTTAACTGGCCGGTGGCCCTGAAATCATCCATCAGGGCGGCAATGGCAGCACCGTCTCGGCCATAAAGATCAAACAGCAGCCGCTCGAAATTACTGGACACCATGATATCCATGGAGGGCGACAGGCTGTGGATAAGCTGATGGCGACTGTGATCGTTGGTGCTGATACAGCGGTGCAGGATATCGTTGGCGTTGGTGGCGATAATCAGCTGTCTGACCGGCAGGCCCATCCTGTGGGCCAGGTAACCGGCAAAAATATCGCCAAAATTGCCGGTGGGCACAGAAAAAGATACCGGCCGATGAGGGCCGCCAACAGCCAGTGCCGCCCAGAAATAATAGACAATCTGGGCCATGATTCTCGCCCAGTTGATGGAATTGACCGCCACCAGTTGCCTGCCCTCCGGCAAAAAAGACTGGTCGGCAAAGCTGGCCTTGACCAGGTTCTGGCAGTCGTCGAAGTTGCCCTCCAGGGCGATATTGTGAATATTGTCTGCCGCCACTGTCGTCATCTGCCGTCGCTGCACTTCTGAAACCCGGTTGTGGGGGTGCAGGATAAAGATATCGATATTCTGGCAGCGCCGGCAGCCCTCGATGGCGGCCGACCCGGTGTCACCGGAAGTGGCGCCCATAACCACGACTTTCTGTCCGCGTTTTTCCAGGATGTGATCAAGCAGATGGCCGAGAAACTGCAGGGCAAAATCCTTGAATGCCAGGGTCGGTCCGTGAAAAAGTTCCAGTATCCATTCGTTGTGACCGCTCAGGACCAGAGGCGCGATGGCGCGATGGCGAAAGTCACGGTAGGACGCCTCGATAATCCGCTTCAGTTCCGGTCCCGGCACGCTGTCGCCGACAAAGGGAGACATGACCCGAAACGCCAGTTCGGTGTAGGGCAAACCGGCCCAGGAAGCCATTTCATCGGCGCCGAACCCGGGCAGACTTTCCGGCACGAACAACCCCCCGTCCGGCGCCATGCCGGTCAGAACCACCTGCTCAAATGTCTGCGGAGCCACACCGCCCCGTGTGCTGATAAATTTCATGACCTGTGTCCTTGCGGAGACCTGCGCCCTTGCAGGTAAATTGTCGGCAGTTCAACCCGGACTGTTTACCGATCCAGGGTTTCCACTCTGAGCTGGATAATCTTGCCGGCCTGGGAGTCCAGCTTTTCAATCTGCTTAACCGCCGCCATCAATTCCGCCTCCCTGGCCCGATTGGTCATCATGATCAGGGCCACGTGGTTTTCACCCGGCCTTGGCTGCTTTTGAATAATGGCCTCGATGCTGATTCCCCGGTCGCTCATGATACTGGCGATCTGGGACAGTACACCCGGGCGGTCCAGCACCTGCATGCGCAGGTAGTAGGCGGTCTCGACGTCCTCGATGGCCAGCACCGGCTTGCCATTGAAGGAGGCATCGCTGAAAGCCAGGAATGGAACCCGCGCCTCGGGGGAACAGTTAAGCGACCGGGACACATCGATAATATCCGCCACCACAGCGGAAGCTGTGGCCTCGGCGCCGGCGCCGGCGCCGTAGTACAGGGTCGGTCCGGCGGCGTCACCCTTGACCATGACCGCATTCATGACGCCGTCAACCTCGGCGATCAGCGAAGTGTCCGGAATCAGCGTGGGGTGTACCCGCAGTTCGACGCCGGATTCAGTTTCACGGGCGATGCCCAAATGCTTGATGCGATAGCCGAGCTCCCGGGCAAACTCCATGTCCTGCAGCTCTATGGCACTGATGCCCTCGGTGAAGACCCGGTCAAATTGCAACGGTATGCCGAACGCCAGGGAGGCGAGAATCACCAGTTTATGGGCGGCGTCGATACCCTCGACATCAAAGGCGGGATCGGCCTCGGCGTAACCCAGCGCCTGGGCCTGGCGAAGTACTTCGTCAAATTTCCTGCCCTCTTCCTGCATGGCAGTCAAAATGAAATTGCCGGTGCCATTGATGATGCCAGCCAGCCATTCAATGCGGTTGGCGCCGAGGCCCTCCCGCAGGGACTTGATGATGGGAATACCGCCGGCAACCGCTGCCTCATAGGCGACGATCACCTGGTGGTCACGCGCGGCCGCGAAAATCTCGTTGCCGTGAACCGCGATCAGGGCCTTGTTGGCGGTCACCACGTGCTTGCCCCGGGAGATGGCTTTCATTACCAGTTCCCGGGCCGTGGTGGTACCGCCAATCAATTCCACGACGACGTCGATCCCGGGATTTTCCACGACCTGGAAAATATCCCTTATTACCGACACCGAATCCAGGTTACTGGAAAGAATTTGCCGCCTCGCAGCTAGTTGCGCCACCCGGATATCGCATCCGGAGCGAGCCCTGATCAGTTCCCGGTTGCGATTCAGAACAGCGAATGTGCCGCTACCGACAGTGCCAAAGCCACAGATTCCAATATTGACAGTTCTCAAGGGAATATTTCCGGGGATTAAAGAAAGACGGCAACCTTAATGGCGGGCTCTCAGCCTGTCAATTGAACTGAAACCCGGTTCGCACCGGCGGGCACCTGGCCAGGTTTCGAGAGGGCCGCCAGGCATCCCCGGATCAGCGCTGACAGGCCCCGGGCCCTAATTGATGCCTAGAATCCGGGCCAGTACCGGCGCGGTTCGGTAACCGGGCAGCAGGGTACCGTCCATGAGCACCAGGGCCGGGGTACCGTTGACGCCCATCAGGTTGCCGAGCTGGTACTGAGCGGCGACGGGGTTGTCGTCACAGACATTTTCGGGAAGGACTTCACCGTTTTTCATGCGGGTCAGGGCCTGCCGGCGCTCCTCTGGCGTGGCCGCACACCAGGCGGTGGCAATCTTGCGAAAGGATGGCGAGTTGAGTCCTGCCCGGGGAAAGGCCAGATAACGAATTTCTATACCCTCCTCGTTGAATTCAGCCATTTCCTTGTGCAACTTACGGCAGTAGCCACAATCGACATCGGTAAACACATTGACCACTGCCTTGGTTTCACCGATGGCCGGAAAGACGATCATCGTATTCACATCCAGCTTGGCCAGTTCGGCCCGTCGCAATTCGTTCATCGCCTGTTCGGCAAGATTGACAAACTTGTCGGCCTGAACCTCGAAAAGGTCACCGACAAAAAAGAAGCCGCCATCCTCTGTCACATAGAGAATCGGACCCTGCTCTATCCTGACCTGGAAAATGCCCGGCACAGGTGACGCCTCGACCGTCGTATAGGTCAGTTCGGGACGGGCCGCCGTCAGGCGTTCCAGTATGATCTTGCTGACAGCGGGATCGACCCCGCTCTTGCTGTCAGCTTCAGCAAACGCCGGTAACAGCCACAGGTTGATGAGCACGGCAGCTGTCAGTTGCTTGAGAATTAATTTCATTTAAAACCATTTCCTGTTTGGGAACTCCGGTTTTGGAGTTCTAATTGGTGAATACCGATAGTCCTTGGATGGCCTGGCAGCCCCGGGGTTCATTCTATTTCACACCGGCGACGCATTAGTGTTAAGCGGCTCTAGCCTCTGGGATGATGTCTGGCATGAAGTTCTTTCATTCGGCTCTGGGCAATATGAGTATAAATCTGCGTGGTCGACAGGTCACTGTGACCCAGCAGCATCTGCACGACACGTAAGTCGGCACCATGGTTGAGCAGGTGTGTAGCAAAGGCGTGGCGGAGGGTATGGGGTGACAGGGGCTTTTCAATACCGGCCACTCGCGCCCAGTGTTTCAGCCGATGCCAGAAGGTCTGGCGCGTCATGGCCTGGCGGCGATCACTGGGAAACAACACATCGGTCTGCACAGTTCCCAGAAAATTACCGCGTCCCTCACGAACAAAAACCTGCAACCAGTGCAGGGCCTCCTCGCCCAGGGGCACCAGGCGCTCCTTGCCGCCCTTGCCCATGACTCGCACCACTCCCTGGCGAATGTTGACCTGGCTCATGGTCAGGCCCACCAGCTCCGAGACCCTGAGGCCGGTGGCGTAAAGGATTTCCAGCATGGTCCGGTCCCGCAGGCCGATGGCGCTGCCAATATCCGGGGTTGCCAGCAACAGTTCCACATCCTTTTCCGTCAGCGTTTTCGGCAGGGGTCGCCCCAGCCGGGGATTGGTAATATTCGCGGTCGGATCGGTCCTGATCCTGTTTTCCCTGACCTGGTATCGATAAAAACCCCTGAGGCAGGACAGGCTGCGACTGGTGGACCTGGGGCTCAATTTATTGCTGAAACGAAAGGCCAGGTACTGTCGCAGCAGCACCTCGCTCGCCCCGAGCAGGGATTCGCCCTCACCGGCGAGCCACTGTCCCCAGTTGGCCAGATCCCTGCGATAGGAGGACAGACTGTTTTCACTCAGCCCCTTTTCCATCCACTGGGCGTCCAGATAGAACTCGATCAGTTGCTGTTCATCAGCTGCTGGATTCATGGCGGCAGTTTATCCCAATTTGCCCGGTGATAAGACCGAAAAAGGCCCACGGGAAGTCCACACAACAGGTCAGCAAATCAGGCGATTCCGGACAATACTCTCCGGAGCCACGCAAAAAAGGCGACCTGATCGGGCCGCCTTTTGTTGCGAAGGAAGGGCTAGTTCAGCTTTTCCTTGATGCGCGCCGCCTTGCCGGACAGTTCTCTCAGGTAGTACAGCTTGGCCTGACGGACATCGCCGCGACGCTTGACTTTGATGCTTTCAACCAGAGGACTGTAGGTCTGGAAGCTGCGTTCAACGCCAACGCCGCTGGAAACCTTGCGGACGGTGAAGGCGGAGTTGAGACCGCGGTTGCGCTTGCCGATGACGACGCCCTCAAAGGCCTGAAGTCGCTCGCGGTTTCCCTCAACCACCTTGACCTGGACGACCACAGTATCGCCCGGGGCAAAGTCGGGTATTTCCTTGGTCATCTGTTCCTTTTCAATCGCCTCGATCAGCGGATGTTTGTTGCTCATGGTTCGCTCCTCATGTGTTTCGGTGTTGGTGGCATGCCACCTTGTCGAGTAGCACTGTACAGAGAGGATGACCGGTCACCGGCTACTTTCCGAACCGCCATCATCTGCCAGCTTGTTGTTGTTTTCCCCGGCGATGGGCCGTCGGGGATCGTTGTTAAAATCTGCCTGTTCCTTCCCGGTGGCCGCAACGGCTTCCAGCAAATCCGGCCGGCGCTGCCGGGTCCTGGCCAGAGACTGCTGCCGGCGCCACTGGCGTATCCTTTCATGGTTGCCGGAAAGCAGTACCTCCGGCACGCACATGCCCTGGTAATTCTCCGGCCTGGTGTAATGGGGGCAATCCAGCAGTCCATCGAAAAAAGAATCCTGGGCTGCCGATTCACCGTGACCCAGGGCACCGGGCAACTGTCGAATCAGGGCATCCATCAGCACCATGGCCGGTAATTCGCCACCGCTGAGGACGTAATCACCAATGGACCACTCCTCGTCCACTTCCAGCTCGATCAGGCGTTCATCAATGCCCTCGTAGCGTCCCGCCACCAGCACCAGTCGGGGCTGCCGGGCAAGGCATGCCACCGCTCTCTGGTCGAGCACGCGTCCCTGGGGAGAGAGGTAAATCACCCTGGTGGCCGGTTTGGCGCCGGCGCCACCCGCCTCTCCTGTCTTTCCCTGCTCAACGTCCTCGCCGTCGCCCTGACCCAGCCACTGGCGGGCGGCTTCAATGGCCTGGCGCAACGGCTCGATCATCATCACCATTCCGGGACCGCCACCATAGGGTCTGGCGTCCACTGTCTGATGCCGGTCCGAGGTGTAATCCCTCGGATTGAATGCTCGAACCGCAATCAGCCCGGAACTGACAGCCCGGCCGGTAATACCGTACTCCGTGACTGCCGTAAACATTTCCGGAAACAGGCTGACCACCGCAATCCTGTTTGTAACCGCCATGCTGCCAGTACTCAGGTTGCAGGTCTTACCCGACTGTCACCGGGCAATTCACAGCCGAGGTCGGGTGGATTTCCGCCGGGCCCGCAGCCGAAGTCGACCGGCCTCTGACTCAAAACTCCGGATCCCAGTTGATTTCCAGTTCTCCCTGTTCAAGATCGACGCGCTCGACATAGTCATCGACAAACGGCAGCAGCCGTTCCCTGCGGTCCAGACTGTCCTTGTCGCCACGTACCACCAGCACATCATTGGCACCGGTGTTCAACAGCGACGTTACCCGACCCAACCGCACGCGATGTCCCTGATAAGTGGAATATACCGACAGCCCCTGCAACTGGTACCAGTAGAGTTCATCGGCGTCCGGTCTGGCAAAGACCCCCGGATCAACCCGTATCTCCCGCTGACAGTAACGGCTGGCAGCATCCCGGTCGTCGATGTTGCGAATATGCACCAGAAAGCCCCTGTCCAGGGCCCGCCACTGATCCACCTCGACGGACTGATAGCCCTGTGGCATGGCCAACCACCAGGGACGATACTCCAGGATATTATTCTCGGGATCGGTAAAGGAATGAAGCCTGAGCCAGCCCTTGACGCCGTGCACCCTGGTTATTTTGCCAACCGTCACCAACCGGTCGGGATCCACAACCGACACCTCTGCCCCGGAATGAAAGCCAGCCACTGCCTTTTCTCAGCCAGACGCCTCACCGCGATGGCAGCAGATCTACCGCCGGCTTTCAGACCTGCTGGACGGCCGCTCTGGCTTCCTTGACCAGCTGACCGACCCGCTCTGACGAAATGGCACCATGAGACAGCCAGTAGTCAACCCGATCCAGGTCAACCCGCAGTCGCTCCTGTTGACCCCGGGCCACCGGGTTGAAGAAGCCGACCTGCTCCAGGAATCTGCCGTCCCGGGCCTTTCGGCTGTCGGTGACTGTCAGGTGGTAAAACGGGCGCTTCTTGGAACCGCCACGAGCCAAACGAATTGTTACCATGAAAATTCTCTTCTTAAAATTCACTGCAGTTAGTCAGGATTCCTTGCCGAATCGGCACTCGCGAACCCGATTCTGCGCAGCGGGGTCGGCGAAAGGCGCGGTATTCTACGTGATTAGCCGAGTGATGAAAACCATCGGAACAGAGAAACTGACAGGGGCTGTCGCAGGAGCTGTCACAGGAGCTATCACAGGAGCTCTCGCACGAGCGCTGCGGGTGTCCTCGGCTGCAATATGCCCTTCGGGCCGGTTTGAGGCCGGGATAACTCAGAAGCCGCCGGGGGGCATCTTCCCCGGCGGCAGCATACCACCCAGGCCACGCATCATGTTGGCCATGCCCTTGCCTTTCATTTTTTTCATCATCTTGGCCATCTGCTTGTGTTGCTTGATGACCCGATTGAGGTCCTGAATACTGGCGCCGGCCCCCAGAGTAATACGCCTTTTCCTGGAACCGTTGAGGATATCCGGGTTGCGTCTCTCCTGGGGCGTCATGGAGTTGATAATGGCCTCCATGCGTTTGAACTGGGAGCCCATGTTAGCCTGCTCCGCAAGCTGGGCGATGTTACCCATGCCCGGCATTTTATCCAGCAAACCGCCGAGTCCACCAAGATTTTGCATTTGCTGCAATTGATCCCGCAGATCCTCAAGGTCGAATTTTTTGCCGGTCTTGACCTTGGCGGCCAGTTTTTCCGCTTTCTGGCGGTCAACCTTTCGCTCCACGTCCTCGATCAGGGACAGCATATCGCCCATGCCGAGAATGCGCGATGCCAGACGGTCGGGATAAAAGGGTTCAAGGGCATCGGTTTTCTCGCCGACACCGAGAAACTTGATGGGCTTGCCGGTGACCTGGCGCACGGACAGCGCCGCGCCGCCCCGGGCGTCGCCGTCCGCCTTGGTCAGCACAACCCCGGTCAGAGGCAGTGCCTGGTTAAACGCCTGGGCTGTATTGACCGCATCCTGGCCAATCATGGCATCGACCACAAACAGAGTTTCCACCGGATTCAGTTGTCGGTGCAGGCTTTTAATCTCCGCCATCATGTCATTATCGATGTGCAGGCGACCGGCGGTGTCGACAATCAGCACATCGGCAAAGGCCTTGCGGGCGGCAGCCAGGGCGTCACCGGCAATTTTTTCCGGCTTCTGCTCCGCTGTACTGGCAAAGAAAATGGCGCCGACTTCCGCGGCCAGTGTTTCCAGCTGCTTGATAGCCGCCGGGCGGTAGACGTCGACGCTGACCACCATCACTTTCTTTTTATGGCGCTCCTTGAGGAAACGCGCGAGTTTCGCCACCGAGGTGGTCTTACCGGCGCCCTGCAGCCCCGCCATCAGGACCACCGCCGGGGGTGTGGCCGCCAGGTCAAGTTCCTCATTGGTCTGGCCCATGACCTGTTCGAGTTCGCTTCGAACAATCTTGAGGAACTGCTGGCCGGGGTTGAGGCTGCGGTTGACCTGCTGGCCAATGGCCTGCTCCCGGACCTGGTCGATGAACTGTTTGACCACCGGCAGGGCGACATCAGCTTCCAGCAGGGCCATGCGCACTTCCCGCAGGGTGTCCTTGATATTGTCTTCGCTCAGTTGCGCTTTGCCTGTAATTTTTTTCAGGCTGTGGGACAGGCGATCACTGAGATTTTCAAACATTGCCATGACTGCTGTAATTCCATCACCGGTATTTAAAGGGGCCACAGTATACCCCAACAATCGGGCACCTATTAAACAACCGCTCCCGGGATAAATGGCTGCCCACCCTTTGCCCGGCCAGTCTTCTGTGACAAACTTTCTTCCTTCGCCAATGCCCCATGCACAACCCGGCTTCACTTATGGTCGCTTCCCTTTCAGGCATCATTGCCATCGCCCTCTACCTCAGCGGTACGCTGTATCTGGTGGCGGTATCGAGGCAGTCGCGGCCAGCCCACCGGTTTCTTTTGCTGTTGACGGCAATATTGGCTCTGATCGCCCACGGTACCTCCGCCTGGCACCAGATATATGTCGATGGCGGCTTTCATTTCCGTCTGTGGCCGGTCACTGTCTGCATCTTCGCAGCGGTCAACCTGATTGTCTTTCTGAGCAGCCTGCGCCGACCGGTGCACAGCCTGTTCGTCATCCTGTTTCCCCTGGCCGCACTGGTGCTCGGCGGTTCGCTGTTGCTGGGTACCGGCCCCTCCCCGAGCACGAAAATCTCACTGCCACTGGGCAGTCATATCCTGTTTTCCCTGCTGGCCTACAGTCTGTTTACTATTGCCGCCGGCCAGGCCCTGTTGCTGGCCTACCAGGATCGGCAACTGAAGCACCACCAGCCTGGCGGCTTTCTCAAGAACCTGCCGGCCCTACAGACCATGGAGCAACTGCTGTTTGAGGTAATCTGGAGCGGTTTCCTGTTATTAACCCTGGCTCTGATCAGCGGCTTTCTTTTCGTTGAGGATTTCATGGCCCAGCACCTGATCCACAAAACAGTCTTTTCCACCGCCGCCTGGCTGATTTACGCGGTACTGCTGTCGGGGCGCCACTGGATGGGTTGGCGAGGACATACGGCCATCCGCTGGACTCTGGGGGGATTTGTCGCCCTTGCGTTGGCCTACTGGGGCAGCAAATTCGTGCTGGAAGTCATTCTGGGGATTCCCTGAACCGGCCGGAGCCGCTGACAAAACCGTTCAGCGCTTGTCATCCGGTTTAAACTGTTTCACCATATCCTGCCTTTTGTCAGAGAGAGACATTTCCTTCATTGGACGACATTCCCTTATGGCTGATGTTCAGCCTGCTCGCTTCCCTGCTGACCGCCTCCGCGTACTTTTCGGGCTCCGAAACCGGGATGATGTCGATCAACCGCTATCGGCTGAAACATCTGGCCAAGAAACACCGCAGTGCCAGGCGCACCCTGCATCTACTGGAGCGACCTGATCGGCTGATCGGCGTCATTCTGATCGGCAACAATCTGGCCAACAACTTCGCCGCTATTGTCGCCGCCGCTATTGCGGTCAGACTTTACGGTCAGGGTTATGAATTTGTTGCCGGCGTACTGCTGACCATTGTCATGCTGATCTTTGCCGAGGTCACACCGAAAACCATTGCCGCCCTGCACCCGGAAAAAATCGCCTTTCCCTCCAGCTTCCTGCTCAAGCCCCTGCTCAAGCTGTTCTACCCGGTAGTCTGGGTGGTGAATCATTTTTCCAACGGCATGCTACGCATGCTGGGTTTTGACGTCGATCATGTCCGCAATGACAGCCTCAGCAAGGACGAGTTACGGACAGTGGTGGACGAGTCCGGTGAGGAAATCCCCTCGGATCACCAGGGTATGCTGATCAATATTCTCGACCTGGAAAAGGTTACCGTCAACGACATCATGGTCCCCAGAAGCGAAATTATCGGCCTCAATCTGGAAGAGGCCTCGGAGACACTGCTGGATCAAATCGTCAACACCGAGTACACCCGGCTGCCGGTATTCGAAGGCGATATCAATAATATCGTCGGCGTGCTGCACATGCGTCGGGTCAACCGCCTGTTGCGGGCCGGAGCCAATCACCTGACCAAGGAAGCCCTGAAACGATTTTCCCGGGAGCCCTACTTTGTTCCGGAAAGCACACCCCTGCACACCCAGTTGCTGAATTTTCAACGCAACAAGCGGCGCATCGGCCTGGTGGTGAACGAGTACGGCGAGATTGAGGGACTGGTAACACTGGAGGATATACTCGAGGAGATCGTCGGCGACTTCACCACCAACCTGGCGGAATCGGAAGAAGACGTGGTGGAAAACCCGGATCACTCCTTCACTATCGACGGTACCGCCACCATAAGGGACATCAACAAGGTCACCGGCTGGGACCTGCCCACCGACGGGCCCAAAACCCTGAACGGCCTGGCGCTGGAGCATCTGGAGCAGATACCCGATGGCAATGTCTGCTTTGTCGTCGACGGTTACCGCTTTGAAACCCAGTCTCTGACCGACAAGATGATCGACAAGGCCCGGGCCGAGAAATTCCATAACCTGCTCATTTCCCGGGAAAGCGCCTGACAGCCGGCATCAGGGTCTCCGCCTGACCGCCGCCTTTAGAGCCTGAACCGCGTTGTACCGGCGTTTCCGCGCCACCGCCGGAACCCGGCTTATTTCCCGCCCATTTATCGATTGCCGATTTACCGACATTGCAGACGAAGCTGCCGACGCCGGTTATCAGGGTTTGCTGGCAGCCACCCGTCCCGGACGTTTTCCCGAAGACCCGCCCCTGTCGACCTGTTCACCTTCAGGCCCCGTCCCCAGCCACTGGATCTGATAGAGATCCCGCCGCCGGTCCTTGCCGTTGGTGACTGCGCCCTCATTGCGTAACAGTTTCAGCTGGTCCAGATCCAGATCCGAAAACAGCAGCATTTCCGTATTGGGCGTGGTCTCCGCCAGCATGGCGTCGTGGGGAAAGAACAGGTCGGAGGGGGTAAACACCGCAGACTGGGCATACTGGATATCCAGATTATCGACACTGGGCAGGTTGCCGACGCAGCCGGCAATGACCACATAGCACTCATTTTCGATGGCCCGGGCCTGGGCACAGTGGCGCACCCGCAGGTAACCGTTCTTGGTATCGGTCCAGAACGGCACAAACAACACATCCATGGACTGCTCGGCCAGCAACCGCCCCAGTTCAGGGAATTCGACGTCATAACAGATCAGGATACCGATGCGGCCGGCATCGGTATCAAACACCTGCAAATGGTCGCCGCCCTCCATCACCCACTCGCGTTTTTCGTGGGGCGTGATGTGGATCTTTTTCTGCATTTCCACGGTGCCATCGCGACGGCACAGGTGGGAAACATTGTAGATTTGCCCGTCTTCCAGGAGCGGCATGGAGCCTGAAATGATGTTGATATTGTAGGAAACCGCCAGTGTCGACATCGAGGAAACAAAGCGATCGGTATAGCCTGCCAGAAAACGAATGGCGTCGTTGTCCTGGTCAAATTGACTCAGGCGCATCAGTGCCGCATGAAAAAATTCCGGAAACAGGGCGAAATCCGCCTCGTAATAGGAGATGGCATCAACAAAATATTCGACCTGGGACAGGATTTCGTCCGGTGACGTCACTTCTCGCAACAGCCATTGCACGGCGCCGACGCGGATTCGCGTCTTGGGACTGGCCAGGATGGATGCCGGCGGTTCGTAGAGAATATTGCTCCATTCCAGCAGGGTGGCAAAGCCCGCGGACTTCTCGTCCTCGGGCAGGTACCTGCGCAGCAAGCGCTTTACCTGAAAGTCATTGGCGAGCTGAAATGTCAGGATCGGGTCATAGATTTCCTTGCGATCCACCTTCTGGATATAGGCTTCCGGGGTCAACTCATCCTGGTATTTGAAATAATTGGGTATTCGTCCCCCGGCCAGGACCGCCTTGAGATTGAGGCTCCGGCACAACTCCTTGCGGGCATCATAAAGACGGCGGCCGAGACGATAGCCCCTGTAGTCCGGGTGAATAAAGACATCCAGTCCATAAAGGGCATCGCCATCGGGCTGCACCCTGACGGTATTACCCTGAACGATCAGATCGTCGTAGGTATGGGGATTACTGAATTTCAGGTAGTCGACCCGCAGGGACAGGGCCACACCCACCAGCCGGTCTTCATCCTTGATACCGATCTGGCCGTCTGGAAAGTCCCGCACGAGCTGGGCGATGGTTTGCTCCGGCCAGGCGCCGCCCAGATCGGCATAGACCAGTTCCATCAGACTTTCGATTTGCCGGTAATCCCGCATGTCGAGATTGCTGATGGAGAGATGGAGATCTTCGTTCATGGGTGCGTTTACTCTTGTGGAAAATCACAGTATACGAGCAGGGTGATGCCGGACCCAAATCAACGACAAATCACCCCGACAAAGCGGTTCAACGGCGACGGTGTTGGCAGCGGCACCGGCAAGTGTCAGCTGGCAACAGGAAATGCCGTGAAAGCAAAAACCCGCGCGGAGACGCGGGTTTTATAATTCGGGCCGGGAGGCGCTACAGCCCTCGTGAGGCGATCTCAGGGTCTGGCGGCGCGCAGTTTTCGACACATGTCGACCACCAGGGGCCTTTCAAAATAACCCTCTACCGGTGCCACCATTTTGCGCTGCCAGTTGGGATATTCCAGGCTGATGCCGGGGATATTGACCGGTTCCACCATCCCCAGCCAGTCCTCAATCTGGGAAATCATGATCGACGCCCTGGACTTACCCAGGTACAGATGTACCGCCAGGTTGAGTTCATCGGTCAGGTGCGGAATATCGGCGGCGATCAGCGGTTGTGGCAACAAGCCCTCGTGGAACAGCGCGTTGAGTAGCGACTGCTTGTCATTCTCCCGCTGCACCCGCACGTCGTGAATCTTTGGCATGGCTTTCAACAGCCCGACCTCGATACGCAGATCAATGTCCGACTGGTCCCACCAACTGGCCAGGGTTGGCAGATCGTGGGTTGTCACTGAGGCCACGGCGCGGGCGGGGTAGTCCTCCGGCAACACCATTCTGCCTTTGGGCACCACCTTGCCGCTGACTTTTTCCTTTTCAAAATAAAGTACCCGGTAGGAGTAGAGGTGGTTTTCATTCATCACCTCGTTGAGTATGGCTGGCACCGTGCCCAGGTCCTCGCCGATCACCATGCACTGACTCTGCTGACTCTCCAGGGACAGGATGGCGAGGATGTCTTCCAGGCAATAGTGGACATAGGCCCCTTCCCCGGCACCGTGGCCCCGGGGGATCCACCACAGGCGCATCAGGGCCACGGCATGGTCAAAGCGAACCGCACCGGCGCAACTCATGCTGGCCCGCAGGTTTCGGGCAAACAACCGGTAGGCATCCTGCTCCATCACCTGGGGCCTGAAGGGCGGAAAGCCCCAGTCCTGACCGCTCAGCGCCAATTCATCCGGAGGAGCGCCGACACTGGCTTCCAGACAGAAATAATTCTGGTTGGCCCAGGCCTCGGAACCAGCCTGGTCAACGCCGACTGCTAGATCCAGGTAGACACCGACTTTCATGCCGGCATCCAGGGCTGCTTGATGGGCGTCCTTGAGCTGTTCAAAGGCACACCACTGCAAGTACTGGTAAAACTCGATCCGGTCGGCATTGGCCGCAGAAAATTCGGTCACCGCCGCGGAACCGGGGTCTTTATAGGATTCGGGCCATACCGGCCAGCCCCACATATTCATGTCCCGGGTGAAAAAATATTCGTAGAGTGCCTCGTAAGTGGCATGGGTGCGCAGGTAGCCCCCCTGCTCCACCAGAAATTCCTGGTAGGCCCGGTCCCTGTCGGTACCCTTGCCCAGTTCGTTGCTTCGAAACTGCTCGAAGACCAACTCCAGAATCTCGAATTTGCAGGCCGAAACACCGGGATAAGCCACCAGCTTGGTGGACCGCAGCAGGGACAGGCGCTGCTGGAATTCCGGATCACCGGCGTAATCCCGGGCCCGCGCCGACGTCGAAAATTCCGGTATCGCCTCGACATCGATGTAGAGGACGTTGATAAAGGCGCGATTCGAAGGTGCATAAGGGCTGAAATGATGCGGATTGGCCGGAAACAGCGCATGCAGGGGGTTGAGGCCGACGATGTCGACACCATGGTGTGCGGCATCGAGGATAAAGTGCTTCAGATCGGTAAAGTCACCCATGCCCCAGTTACGCTCCGAACGCAGGGTATAAAGCTGCATGGTGGTGCCGAAAAGCTTGCCGCCGGCGATGATCTTTTCCGGCTCATAACAGTGCTTGGGAGCAATCACCAGGGGCATGTCGGCCATGGCCTTTTTGCCACTGGCATCGAGCAGTTCAAAGCGGTAGGTGCCGTCAGAGAGGGGCAGGCTCAGTTGCAGTTCCTTGCAAACAAAGCTGCTGTTGCTGGTCTGGAAGCGATCGCAAATCTCCAGTTCATCGGCTTCCACCCGTTGCCGGAAAATATCCCCCTGTTCAGCATGTATTTTCCAGGTGAAAGTATCGTCGGACCGGTCGTCGGGCAGGTTCAGCCTGATGGTCAGTGGTTGTCCCTGTCGAACGATCAACACCGGAGGCAGCACCTGTTGCCAGCGCTGCAGTTCCAGATCAGCCAGCGTATCCTCCACCCGCTCATCGGAAATGTCGTAACCCATGGCGGTGAGCACATTTTCCTGGGCTCCACGGGGAATCAGGGTCAGGTCTTTTTTGTAATCCTCGTATTCGGAGGCAATGCCATTCAGCATTGCCAGTTGTTCAGTCGCGCTCGTATTCATGTCATGGTTCCGAAAGGCTTGTTATCTCTTTTTTTGCTATGCCAGCCAGTTTGGGCAGACCGGCAACCGTGCTCTGGTGAACTGCAACTTTTTCATTATTTTTGTCCATAACCCGCACGGCTAAGATCGCGGTCTGGACGGGCGTTCAAGACCGACAGAGTATAATACGCGAGGGGATTAGCGCCAGATAGCCGTATACATTCGTATTCAGACCAGTGCAAATCCACACTGGCGCCGGATTTTACAATCGCTGCCTGACGGTCCTGATCACCTCTTCAAGTGTGAACTCCACCGCTTTAACAGCCATTTCCGGGTGAGTAAGGCTGCCGACATGGATGTGGCCGGCAGCGACACAGCGCCACTTGTCTCCGGGCCGGCTGTGGCGTTCCTGGTACCAGATTCCGAGATAGGCAATGTACTCCGACAGGAAAGCGCCGACTTCACCGGAATGATCGATCCAGACCGGCAGGCCGAGCCCGGCATTTGTGACTGCCGCCTCGATTGCCTCCATGGGCAAGGTCGATGGACGAAAAGCATTTGGCGCCAGGGATGAATCCGGCGGATTGGGTGTCGGCAAATAAGGTGCTTCAAAGTCGGGAACCCAGGTATCCCGGTTGCGGGCGCCGGTTTCGATCTCCCAACCGGGGGACGGCGCACCGCGACTGAAAGTGACAATGGCGCAGGGACGATGCCGCAGGGTAAATCGCTGAAAGTCCCTAAGGGTGTCCTGGTAATCCACCCGAAAATTACCGGAGCCCGGCCCGGGAGTTCCCCTGCGTTCTGTCTGCCCGGGGTCCCCAGCTGAAGACTGGATTTCCGAAGGCGCAAATTCCGGGAAATAGGCGTAGAGATCAAAACCGAGTCCGCGCCAGTTATGGCCGCGCCAGCCACGGGGATTCAATACAGGACTGTCGCTGAACTGGCGCAGCATATGGTTGCTCGGTGGCCAGTAGCCGGTGAGCAGAATATTGTTGGTAGCGGATGACATCGTCGTTTATGGCACCAGTGCCGGCTTCAACATCGGCATTCAATGGATTTTGAAACCGTTGGCCACCAGCACCAGTGAGCCCAGCCAGAGAACCAGACTCGGAATCATGCAGAGAATACCGACGGTAATGCGCCAGAACTCCCTGTGCAGCAATATCCACAGGGAGGTGTAAACCAGTCCCGCGGGCAACAGAAAAATCAGGGCATAGAGCCAGAATTCACCGGGCACAAAGCGATGGTGGCTGACACCGTAGAGCCAGATTGCCCCGGTAACGGCGAGGATCGTCACGGCTGCGAATACAGTCAATCTGGACATTGCTCAGTCACCTTCGGAACCCCGGGTCAATGCCAATGGCACTGTCATTCCGCCGTGGACGAGCCGGGAAGTCAATGACTCATGAAATCATGGGCCCGCAACCTGTCAATCGCCGTCATGTGGGACCGAGTAACTTTTTGAACTGCAGATCGAGCCGGACGCCCGCTACCTGCCACAGAAAATCCGCCAGAATACCCAGGGTAAAGCCCCAGATACAGAATCCCTGGTAGAAAAAGCAGCTGACCTCATAGTCTACATCGAACAGGGTGAACCTGGTGGTGGTCAGATTGGCCGCCTGGGACAGGTAGGACAGGGGCGCCAGAAATAGCGCCTCCAGTTCCCCCGGTTCCGGCACCAGTTCCAGTCCGGGAGGGATCAGGCCAACGTAGGGGGTCACGCAAATATCGAAACGGGTGTGCCGGGGCGGCAACATGGCCAGCACATCCACCTGAGCTGGCGGCAGGGCGATTTCCTCGTAGGACTCCCTCAATGCGGTTTCCAGCAGGTTGCGATCCTCCGGCTCCCACATGCCACCTGGCAGGGCTACCTGACCACTGTGGCTGTTAAGATGCAGGGCGCGTTTTATGAAGACAATGGCCGGGTCTTCCTCCCGGGTCAGTGCCATCAGTACAGCAGCATTGCGAAGGTTGTCTTCAGCTTTTGGTGACCGGGTCTCCGGTGGAAAGCCTTTAAGGCGTTCTCGAACAGTATCAAGCACATCGTTTCCCAGGGGTTGCACAGGGCGTTTGCCGTTATACTGATGACAACTGATTTCCAAAGAAATTCTTTTATGAATTATTGCAGTCACTGCGGCAATCCCGTGGTTTTGAGTATACCACCCGGGGATGACAGAAACCGGCACGTGTGCAGCCGATGTGAACGGATCCACTACCAGAACCCGCGTATCATAGCCGGGTGCATAGCGGTCCACGACGATCGAATCCTGCTCTGCAGCCGGGCTATTGAGCCCCGCCAGGGTCTCTGGACACTGCCCGGCGGCTTTCTTGAAAATGGTGAAACCGTGGAGCAGGGAGCCATTCGAGAAAGTCTGGAAGAGGCCAATGCCCGCCTGTGTGAACCCCGACTTTACGCCATGTTTGATATTCCCCGAAT
Organism: Gammaproteobacteria bacterium; assembly: GCA_003235325.1. Classification (GTDB taxonomy): domain Bacteria; phylum Pseudomonadota; class Gammaproteobacteria; order Pseudomonadales; family Porticoccaceae; genus SZUA-272. The sequence continues at coordinate 107,837 of QJWQ01000039.1, forward strand.
TCACCAGGTTTATATCTTCTATCGCGCCAGGCTGGCAGACCTCGATTTTTCCCCGGGTCAGGAATCCCTGGAAACCGTCTTGTTCTCGGAAGCGGATATTCCCTGGAACCAGCTGGCATTTCCGGTGATCGACCGGGTTCTGCGCCACTATTTCGAGGACCGGATGCAGATCGAGGACCGGCGGCTAAGGGACTTTCCTGTGCGTACCGGCGCAGTTCCCTGACACTTTCTACCCCGAACCTCGCCGGGCTATCACTCACTGCCAAAGCCAGACCATGGACGCCATACGCCCGGTGACGCCGTCCCGCCGATAGGAAAAAAAGCGCAACGGGTCGCTCCAGGTGCAGTCGCCACCACCGTAGATGTGACTTACCCCCAGCGAAAGCAGTTCCGCCCGAGCCAGACCGTAAAGATCGGCCAGCTGCCGGTCACTTTCGGTGCCCGCTGAGCGAAAATTGCCGGGGATCCTTTGTCGGTGCCTTTCGTTGACGGCATTAACCAGAAACATCTGCTGCACTTCCGGACCCACCTCAAATCGATCGGGGCCGATGGCAGGACCGAGCCAGACCAGCAGGTCCGCCGGCGCCGATGTCATCGCCGCCAGCGTATTGCGAAGTACCCCCGAGGCCAATCCCCGCCAGCCGGCATGGGCCGCGGCCACTTCGGTGCCCTGCAGGTTACAGAACAGTACCGGCAGGCAGTCCGCTGTCATGATGACACAGGCCCGGCCCGGCAACCGGCAGACACTGGCGTCAGCCTCGGGCACCCGGTCATGAGCCTCAGCGCAGTCGACGACACCTGTGCCATGAACCTGATCGAGCCACAGGGGGTCCCGCCTCAGACCCGCCAGCGCAAGCAACTGCCGCCTGTTGGTACTGACCGCCGAGGGATCATCGCCCACATGCATTGCCAGGTTGAAACCCTGCCAGGGCGGCCGGCTGCAGCCGCCGATGCGAGTGGTGGTCAGGGCGCCAACCGTTGCCGGGGCAGGCCAGTCCGGCAGTATTAGCCGGCGTTCATCTGTCGATTTACTGTCAGTCACAATGGCTGTCCGGATAAACTACCCGCGCCGGCCAATCATCAAAGGATGACTGCCGCCAACGCAATTCAAAATCTTGCCTCAAACGCTTTCCACAGGAGCTTTCCACAGGAGCTCTCCACGAGAACTTTTCGCAAGAGCTTTTCGCAAGAGCTATCCCCGGGTAGTAACCCGGCTGGAAACCTGTTCTTCACCCAGTACTCGCAAAAGGCCGAGGAAATCCTCTGGTAACGGTGCGCGACAACACAGGGGCTGACCACTGACCGGATGCTCTAGGATCAGTTCCGCGGCATGCAGCGCCTGTCGGGAGAAACCGCGGAGTTCGGCCACCAGCGCCGCACTACTGGCCCTGGGCAGTTTCAGGCGACCGCCATAGACGCTGTCCCCCACCAGGGGATGACCGGCATGGGCCATGTGTACGCGAATCTGATGAGTACGGCCGGTTTCCAGTTTGACCCGTATATGGCTGTGGGCATCGAATCGCTGCAGTACCCGGAAATGGGTAACTGCCGGCTTGCCACCGCGGATGACCACCGCCATCTTGGTCCGGGCCTTCGGGTGCCGGCCGATATCGGTGCTGATCGTGCCACCTCCCGTCAAAACCCCCTGCACCACGGCCTCGTACTCCCGGCTGATCAGCCGCCTTTGCAGTTGATCCACCAGGAAATGATGGGCCTGCAGAGTCTTGGCTACCACCATCAGACCGGTGGTGTCCTTGTCGAGACGGTGCACGATGCCGGCGCGGGGGAGGTCGACCAGCGACGAGCAGTGGTTGAGCAGGGCGTTGAGCAGAGTCCCGGCCGGATTACCGGCCGCCGGATGCACCACCAGCCCCGCCGGTTTGTCGATCACCAGCAGGGCCTGATCCTCGTAGACGATGTCCAGGGGTATATCCTGGGCAAACCAGTCCCCTCCCGGTTCGGGCAAAGCGTCCACTGCCAGCAGTTCCCCTCCCGCCAGCTTATCCCTTGGCCGCCATTTTTTCCCATCCACCGTCAGGGCTCCCTCGCGTATCCAGTGCTGTAACCGGGAACGGGAATAATCCGTGATCAGGACGGAAGCGGCCTGATCCAGTCTGGAACCCTTCAGCCCCTCGGGCACGGTAACGGCCAGGTGAATGTTTTTAGCAGTTTCGGTCATGACTGTTTTGCTTCATGGTGACCTGTGTTTAAATAGCGATTTTTGCAGGGGTAACTCCTGCACACAACTGTTGTCTAATAACGTCCGGATAACTGTCTGACGACGCCGTCGTAAGCCCCGATCAAGAGCCCCTATTCTATGCGTGTACTAATCCTGTTATTGCTGGCATGCCTGAGCCTGTCCGGCTGTTCCTGGTTTTCCTCCTCGGATGAGGACGTCGACAAGGATGAAATCAGGAACACGGAAAAGGGGTTTTACGAAACCATCCAGAAAAATCTCAGAACCCAGAACTGGACTGTGGCCATTAAGAACCTGCAGGCCCTGGAGTCGCAACACCCTTTCGGCAAATACGCCGAACAGGCCCAGCTGGAATTGATCTACGCCTACTACCAGACCAGTGATTATGAGGCTGCGATCGCCGCTGCCGACCGGTTTATTCGACTGCACCCGCAGCACCAGAACGTCGACTACGCCCATTATATGAAAGGCCTGTCGTCATTCAGCCAGAGCCGGGGTTTTATCAGCAATTTCTCCTTTACCGACAGCACTGACCGGGACCCGGGGCATGCCCGGGATTCCTTTGTCGCTTTTGGCGAACTGTTGTCCATGTATCCCGACAGTCCCTATGCTCCGGATGCCAGGAAGCGAATGATATATCTGCGCAACCTGCTGGCCCGCTATGAAATTCATGTCGCCAACTACTATTTCAAACGCGGTGCCTACGTCGCCGCCGCAAACCGGGGTCGTTATGTGGTGGAAAATTACCAGATGACGCCATCGGTACCGGACGCCCTGGCGATTATGGCCCAGGCCTATCATTTACTGGAAATGTATGATCTGGCTGACAGTGCAGTCGAGGTACTGGCCACCAATTATCCCGACTACCCCTATCTCGACAGCCAGGGAAACTTCCAGTTCCGGGACGATGTTGGTGGCCAGAATCGCAGCCTGAGCAGCAAGCTGACCTTTGGACTCTACGACTTCGCTCCACCACCGGGTTTTGACACCAGGGAGATCTACAATCCGGTTTACCGGGCTGACGACTGAGGGCCCTCTTCTGAGGGCCCCTTCCCCGCGGGCTGACACCCGTGCGTGGCAACATAAAAAAACCGGGCATTGACCCGGTTTTTTTATGGTAACGCCTGCGGTTAATTGATGAATACCGGCGCGGCAATAAATTCCCAGAGAATAGCCGTCGCAGCGAGCATCAGGGCCATATAAACCAGAGCCATCATGAAAATGGCGCTGGCGTAGAGAAAACCCCGGTCCTCCGGCACCTTCATTACCGGCGGCACCCCGAGGTATACCAGCCGGATGGCATAACCACAGGCGGCGGTGGCCAGCAACAGATCAAACCACCAGATGGGATAGATGGCAAAGAGCCCGGCGATAAACACCGGGGTGCAGGCATAACCCATCAGCACCACACCCTTGATGGCAAAAGAACTGGCGTCGTAGGTACTGGACATCCAGTGGATCATGCCGCCGATAAAGACCACGGCCCCCATGATGGCGGCATAAAACAACACCGTCAGCGGAATCGCACTCTCCGGTGTGATGCGTGTGACATCCTCCCCCAGCACGGTCCAGCCATATTGGGTGGTGCCGATATAGAAGCCGATGGCGGGCAACAGGGCCATCACGATGGGGAATGGCAACAGTCGCTTGATGCTTTCATCCGATCGCTGGGCAATTTTCTGCCACTCTGCCTGCGGATTGAGAAACAATCCGGGAATGTGTCCGAACATAGGTGCTCCTGGTTACGGGAATGGTTATCGAATTTTTTAAGTTATAACGTTTTATTCATAGCATTGAAGTCAAAACCATGTGCTGATCAATGTCAACTGGAACCGCAGCACCAGTTCAACCATGGTGATGTTCCCCGGTTGCTCCGCCCCGCATCTGGTCGCCATGGCCGCCATGAAACTCGATGACTCCCGCCCAGAGGGTCCAGAGTCCGAAAACGATGATCCAGAGCCCCATAAACTGCCGCAATCCCTTTTTTTGCAGGACTGCCGCCAGGTTGAACGAAAAAATGCCGCCCAGCACCATCACCGGGAGGGTGCCTGCGCCAAAACTGGCCATCAGCAGGGCGCCATCGGCCGAGGAGCCGGCGGTGGTCGCGTAGGCCAGGGCGCTGTAGACCAGACCACAGGGCAACCAGCCCCAGACTGCCCCCATCAACAGGGCCTGGGGGAAACCGGTAACCGGCATCAGCTTTTGGCTCAGCGGCTGGATTCGGCGCCAGAGCCTGGCGCCGAACTGTTCGAGGTATACCAGGGCCCGCCACCAGCCGCTGAGATACAGACCCATCAGAATCAATAACAGGGCCGCCAGGCCGCGCAGCAGAGGTTTCAGGGCCAGGTATTCGCTACCGACAAAACCGATGCCGCCGGCAATGAGGCCGGCAACGGCATAGCTGCTGATACGGCCGAGATTATACCCCAGTACTATGCCGGCATTGCCATAACGGCTGCGGCCTCCGGCTGCCATGCCCAGGGCGGAAGTGATACCACCACACATGCCGATACAGTGGCCGGCGCCCAGCAGTCCCAGCGTGAACAGGGCGGCGAGCGGGACCAGATCAGTGGTCACTGCCGGTCAACTCGTCGGTCGTTTCCGGCTCTGGCCCCGCCTTCTGGTCAGAGAGTCCGGCGACGGAACCGGTCCCCTTTTGCGATGGCGAGGGACTGAGATCATCGTCAAACAGGATTCTCTCCCCTTCCCTGTCCAGATCGTCGTACTGGCCGCTGTGGACGGCCCAGAACAGCACTCCGATGATCAACGCCAGGAACAACAGTGAAAGGGGTATCAACAGGTAAAGGCTTTCCATCAGGCCTCTGCCTGCCGCGAGACCGGCGATGTATCCACGCTCCGGTAGAGACTCAGTTGCAGGGCATTGACTACCACCAGCAACGAACTGGCGGACATGCCGATGGCTGCGGCCCAGGGCGGCACCATGCCGGCAGCGGCCAGGGGCAGCGCCAGGCTGTTGTAGGCCAGCGCCCACCACAGATTCTGCCGGATTACAGCGGCGGTCCTGCGGGCCATGACCAAAGCGCCGGCCAGGCTGGACAGATTGCCGGAGATCAACAGGGAATCCGCGTGCAACCGGGTAAAATCGGTGGCGTCGGCCATGGCTACGGAAATATCGGCACCACTCAGTACCGGAATATCATTGATGCCGTCGCCCACCATCATGATGACCCTGCCGGCGGACTGGAGCTCACGAATCCGCTCGAGCTTGTCCCGAGGTGATACTTCAGCCAGCCACTGGTCAATGCCGAGCCGGCCAGCCATTCTGGCTACCGCCTCGTTTCGGTCACCACTGAGCAGTTGCACTGAGACATCGAGGTCCTCGAGACGCTCCACAGCGTTTCTGGCGCCGGATCTGAGTTGGTCGTCGAGACCAATCCAGCCGAGCCAGCTGTCTTTTGAGGCCAGTGCCAGCCAGACACCGGCACCGGTATTCGGGTAGGGTGCAGTTGCCAGTTGCAGGGCATCGGCCACAAACGCGGGCTTGCCTATGGCATAAAGCTTGCCGGCGATGACGCCGCTGATGCCCTCCCCGACCCGATGGTCCAGATTCATGGCTATGCCGGCGTCCGGCTCACGGGCAAACGCCCTGGCGATAGGGTGTCTGGAACCCCGTTCCAGGCTGGTGGCCAGGGCCAGAAGAGTGGCATTATCGTCGCCAGCAGTGGCGATAACCTGCTGAATTCGCATATCACCCAGGGTCAGAGTGCCGGTCTTGTCGAGCACGCAACAGTCGACCCGGGCCAACGTCTCCAGCACATGGGCCCGATGGATCAGAAAGCCCTTGCGGCGCAATTCGCCGGTAGCCACTGTCAGGGCCGCTGGAGTCGCCAGGGACAGGGCGCAGGGACAGGTCACAACCAGTACCGACAGGGTGATCCAGATAACCCGGTGTGGGTCATGCCACCACCAGTAGCCCGCAACCAGCAGCGCCACCACCAGCACAGCACCGACAAACCAGCCCGCAATCCGGTCGGCAACCGCTGCCTGGCGCGGCTTTTCCGCCTGGGCCTGGTCGACCAGGTCCATGATCGCCGCCAGGCGGGTTCTGCGCCCGGTTGCCCTTACGCAAATCTGCAGGGGATTCTCGGCATTGACGGTACCGGCGCTCACCGCCGACCCTGGTCCCTTGGTCACTGGCGTCTGCTCGCCGGTCATCACCGATTCAATGACACTGCTGCGGCCTGACACCACTTCGCCATCGCAGGGAATGGTCGCGCCGGAGTCGACACGAACCAGGTCACCGGCAGCCAAAGCCTTGACCGGCACGGTTTGTTCAACCCCGGCCACCAGCCTGGTGGCGGCATCCGGAATCAGCCGGGCGAATCCCGCAACAAGGTGGGCATTGCGATGGCGAACCCGCATCTCCAGGAAGCGACCCAGCAGCAGGAAGAAGGTAAACATGGTGACCGAGTCAAAATACACGTCGCCTGAGCCGGTCAGGGTTGCCCAGAGACTGGCACCGTAGGCAAGCAGGATTGCGATGGATACCGGCACATCCATGACCAGGTAGCCCCGGCACAGGGCCCTGGTCGCCGCGACAAAAAAGGGTCGGGCGGAATAGAACACCACCGGCGTCGCCATCAGCAGGCTGGCCCAGCGCAGCAACGACTGCCACTGGGACTCGATACCGCTGAAGGCGCCGGCGTAAAGGGCGATGGCGACCATGCCCACCTGCATCATGGCGATACCGGCGACGCCCAGGCGCAGCAGGTAGCGGCGGTTTTCTCTCTGCCGAGCCGCCTCGGCGGCGCTGTCTCCCGCCGGCCTGGCCTCATAGCCTATGGCGACAAAAGCGCTGAGCAGGTGGCTGAATTTCACCCGGCCCGGATGCCAGGATATTTTACATCGATGGGAGGCGGCGTTAACCCGCACCGATTCGACACCGCTGGTTCGGGCCAGGTGTTCTTCAATCAGCCAGGCACAGGCAGAACAGGTCATGCCGGCAATGGCAAGGTCCGCTGACAACAGATCAGTGTCCAGGACCGAGACAAAATCGGCCTGGACATCCGGCAGGTCGTAAACCTCAAGGGACAGGTCCCGATCCTCTTCCGGCCGCACCGCCGCCACAGACCGGTAGTGGTAGAACCTCTCCAGGCCACCATTGACGATAGCCGCGGCGACGGCCTGGCAACCGGGACAGCACAGGGGCCGCGACTGGCCCTGAATCACGACGCTGTAACAACTGCCGGGGGGAACCGGCAGGTTGCAGTGATAACAGCGGCTTTCAGTCATCGGCTGACAGGCGAATACTGTGGGCCCGGCTGAAATCCAGTTCACCGTTCAGTCGCCACTCGGTGCTGGCGGGTTGCAGCCGCAGATAATAGCGGTGCTCCAGGGCTGAACTGATTTCGCCGGCGAAAGCATTGCCGCCGATGCTCGCCAGAGTGATCACAGCATCCTTGTTATTATCAGTGGGATGCAGCAGCGACAGTGACAGGATTGACGGCAGTTCAAAACTGCCCGGGGGATCGCCCTCGAGTCTGACCCGAATTTCCCGCCGGGGCAGATCGAAATCCAGGCTGGCTGACAGGTTTAATTGCCGGGCCCGCAGGTCCTGCTCCAGCACCTGGTTGATGGCAAGGCCATCGGCATAATAGGAATCGGCCACCAGCGAATCTTCGTATTTGAAGGCAATGTAGACGGTAGTCAGGCCGGCGATAACAACAGAGCCCGGCAGGGCCAGCAGGAACCATGGCCAGAATTGCCGATACCACGGCCGCTTGTCAGTGACGGGGGGTCTAATCAAGAGGAACTCTCGCAGGAATAGGGCTGTTATCTGACTCGTGGACCAATAAACCGGCTTTCTTCCTGCCGGGACAGACCGGATTCGTCAGTGGCTTCCACGGCAAAAAATACCGTACTGTTGGTATCGCGTAAAAAGCCGGGATCCAGTTGCAGCCGCACAACGCCGCTGTATACCTCACCCTCGGCCACGGCCGGCATCAGGTCACCCTCGATGACATAATCGTAGTCGCCCCGGACGCTGATGTGGTAAACGTGGTCCCGGTTATCCATGTTGTTGATTTTCAGGGTATAGATGTTTTCCACCAGACCGTTGGTGGTCTCCCGAAACAGCAGGTTGCGATCGCGGATAATATCCACTTCCAGCGGAACACGGGTGACGACGGTGAAGCCAAACAGCCCGACCATCAACGCCAGGGCCGTGACGTAGCCGATCAGCCGCGGCCTCAGAATCTTGGCTTTGCCATGTTCGAGGGTGTGCTCGGTGGTGAAACCGATCAGCCTTTTCGGATAACCCATCTTTGCCATAACGCTGTCACAGGCATCGATACACAGGCCGCAACTGATGCACTGGTATTGCAGGCCATCGCGAATATCGATACCGGTGGGACAGACCTGGACACACAGGCTGCAATCGACGCAATCGCCCTTGCCCTCGGATTTGTGATCGACGCCGCGCTTGCGTGCGCCCCGGGGTTCGCCCCGGTCCGGCTTGTAGGAAACCACCATGGTGTCCTGGTCAAACATCACCGACTGGAAACGGGCATAGGGACACATATAGAGACAGACCTGTTCCCGCAGATAACCGGCATTCATGTAGGTCATGAAGCAGAAAAACAGGGTCCAGAAAATCGCCGCCGGATGGGCCTCAAGGGTGAAGAAATCCGGTACCAGCTCGCGAATGGGATTGAAATAGCCGACAAAGGTAAAACCGGTACCCAGGGCGATCAGTACCCAGGTGGTCTGTTTACCGGATTTGCGAATGAACTTGTTGACCGACCAGGGAGCCTTGTCCAGTTTGATCCGCTGGTTTCGATCGCCCTCCCAGACATGCTCCGCCCAGATGAACAACATGGTCCAGACTGTCTGTGGGCAGGAAAAACCGCACCAGACCCTGCCCACAAGGACAGTGACGGTAAACAGGGCAAAGGCAGATATGATCAGCAGCCAGGCCAGAAGCATGAAATCCTGGGGCCAGAAGGTCAGGTTGAAGATGTGAAATTGCCTGGTCGGCAGGTCGAACCAGACAGCCTGCCGCCCGTCCATATTGAGCCAGGGCAACAGGAAATAACCGCCCAGCATCGGAATCCAGGCCCAGTTGCGCAGATTCCGGTAAAAGCCCTCGAGTTTTCTTGTATAGATTTTTTCCCGCGTCTCGTACAGATCGAGAACGCGGATGACCTCCTCGCTGCCGGCGCTTGGCTTTACTCCGGGCTGTTCAGACATGCAGGCATACCGGGATCGTCACTGAGGCCGCTGCGACAGGCTGTAGACGTAGGCCGCCAGCAGGTGAATTTTGCTGGCCTTGAGTTTGTCACCCTGTGCCGGCATTACGCCGTTGCGTCCGCTTCGAATCGTGTGTTTTACCAGCTCCGGCGATCCACCATAGAGCCAGATATTGTCGGTCAGGTTGGGGGCACCCAGAGCCTGGATGCCCTTGCCATCGGGGCCATGGCAGGCGGTACAGTAGGTGGCAAATATCTTTTCGCCCTTTTTGGCTGCGGCCTCGTTGTGATCCCGGCCACTAAGGCTGAAAACATAGTTGGTCACATTGTTGACGCCCTCTTCACCGATAACCGAACCCCAGGTCGGCATGGCAGCGGCGCGTCCCAGGGTAATGGTTTCCACAATCTTTGCCGGTGTACCGCCGTAGAGCCAGTCGTCATCAGACAGATTCGGGAAGCCGTAGGCACCGCGACCATCACTGCCATGGCAGACGGCGCAGTTGTTGGCAAAAAGACGTCGGCCCATCTTCAGGGCTTCGGGGGTGCCGGCCAGCTCCTCGATGGGCATTTTTGCGAACTGGTCATAAATAACACCGTATTTGGCTTCTGCGGCATCGACTTCTTCCTGCCATTTGCCGGTGGAAGTCCAGCCCAGCAGGCCGCCAAAATTGCCCAGTCCGGGAAACAGAATCAGGTAGATCACCGCGAAAATAACCGTGGCGATAAACATTTTGAACCACCAGGCCGGCAGGGGATTATCGTACTCCTCGATTCCGTCGTAGATATGGCCGGTGGTGGGGGTTTCGCCGACATCCTCCCCGGTCACTTTCATCTTGCGGGTTGCAAACAGAAGCCAGGTACAGCCACCAATGCTGCCAACGACAATGACAATTATCCACAGACTCCAGAAAGTGCTCATAATCAATCCCGCCTTTTTTCTTTGTTTTCGGGTGAGGCATCGTCGGCAAAGGGCAACTGGGCCGCCTCCTCGAAATCATTTTTTTTATGGCTGCTGAAGGCCCACCAGCAGACGCCGAAAAATGCCACCATGGTCAGAATGGTGCCAATACCCTGTAGCGTTCCCTGATCCATCGACGCAATCCTCCTAGCGATTCTGCTTGAGCAGCAAACCGAGCTGCTGCAGGTAGGTCACCAGGGCATCCACTTCCTTGACCTTGCCACCCTCGAAGGGCTTGGCGGCATTGGCTATGTCTTCATCGGTATAGGGAACACCCACGGCTCGAAGCGCCCTCATCTTGTCGGCGGTATGTTCACCGGTGACAACATTTTCAAAAAGCCAGGGAAAAGCCGGCATATTGGACTCGGGAACAACATCCCTGGGATTGTAAAGGTGGGCTCGATGCCAGTCGTCACTGTAACGCTTGCCGACCCGGGCCAGGTCCGGCCCGGTCCGTTTTGAACCCCAGAGAAAAGGATGTTCGTAGACCCCTTCCGAGGCAACGGAATAGTGGCCGTAGCGCTCGGTCTCCGCCCGGAATGGCCGAATCATCTGGGTATGGCAGACGGTGCAGCCCTCCCGGATATAGATGTCACGGCCTTCCAGGGCCACCGGCGGATAGGGCTTCAGGCCATCAATGGGCTGGGTGGTTTCGGTGCTGAAAAACAGCGGAACGATCTGCGCCAGTCCGCCAAAACTGATGGCAACCAGGATCAGAAGAATCATCAGGCCGATGTTTTTTTCAATGATGTCATGTTTCATCGCCAGGTCCTCCTCTCAAGCGGTCTGTGGCTGAATGGCGGCTTCCCGTACCTTGTCGCTCTCGATGGTGCGCCAGGTGTTATAGGCCATTACCAGCATCCCCGAAAAGAATATGAAGCCACCCAGCAGGCGGATGTAATAACCGGGATAGCTGGCCTTGAGGGCCTCGACAAAACTGTAGGTAAGGGTGCCGTCGGCATTGAAGGCGCGCCACATCAGTCCCTGGGCTATACCGTTGACCCACATCGAGGCGATGTAGAGCACCGTACCGATGGTGGCCATCCAGAAATGCAGATTGACCAGGGCGACACTGAACATCTGCTTGCGGTTGTAGAGCACCGGTATCAGGTGGTACATGGTGCCGATGGAGATCATGGCCACCCAGCCCAGGGCGCCGGAGTGAACATGGCCAATGGTCCAGTCGGTGTCGTGAGACAGGGAGTTCACCGTCTTGATCGCCATCATCGGGCCTTCGAAGGTCGACATGCCGTAGAACGACAGGGATACCACCAGGAAACGCAACGTCGGGTCGGTGCGCAACTTCTCCCAGGCACCGGACAGGGTCATGATGCCGTTGATCATGCCTCCCCAGGACGGCGCCAGCAGGATCAGGGACATCACCATACCCAGACTTTGGGTCCAGTCCGGCAAGGCAGAGTAATGCAGGTGGTGGGGACCGGCCCAGATGTAGATGGAAATCAGGGCCCAGAAGTGAACGATGGACAGACGGTAGGAATAGACCGGCCGATCCGCCTGTTTGGGGACAAAGTAGTACATCATCCCCAGGAAGCCGGCGGTGAGAAAGAAGCCCACGGCGTTATGGCCGTACCACCACTGCACCATGGCATCGATGGCGCCGGAATAGACGGAATAGGATTTCATCATTGAAACCGGCACAGCCAGGCTGTTGACGATATGCAGCATGGCCACGGTAATAATGAAGGCACCGAAAAACCAGTTGGCCACGTAAATATGCCGGCTCTTGCGCTTCATGATGGTGCCGAAAAAAACGATGGCGTAAGCGATCCAGACGATCGCTATGGCGATATCAATGGGCCATTCCAGCTCCGCGTATTCCTTGCTGGTGGTATAACCCAGTGGCAGGCTGATGGCCGCAGCAACAATGATTGCCTGCCAGCCCCAGAAAGTGAACGCGGCGAGGCGACTGGAAACCAGCGGGGTCTGGCAGGTGCGCTGCACCACCCAGTAAGTCGAGGCAAACAGGGCACAGCCGCCAAAGGCGAAGATTACGGCATTGGTATGCAGCGGCCGCAGACGCCCGAAGTGAAACCAGGGCAAATGCATGTTGATATCGGGCCAGACCAGTTCCGCAGCGATTATCACGCCAACCAGCATGCCTACTATTCCCCAGACAACCGTCATGATGGCAAACTGCTTGACCACCTTGACATCATAAGCCGGTGCCGGGCTGCTAGAAGTGTCACTGTTGCTCATTTGATTTTCCCGTTTCTAATTGTTGGGTTTAGCCTGCTTATTATTCTCCAGAACACACCATCGAAGTTTGACCAGTATCAACCAGCAGCCTCTCGCCGGGCCGCCGTTGTTTACAATTCCCGGGACTTGCCCGCCGCAATTCTGAGTCTCAGGGCATTGAGCTTTATAAAGCCTTCAGCATCTTTCTGATTATAGGCTCCGGCGTCATCGTCAAAAGTGGCGATCTTTTCATCAAACAGGGAGTCTCCTGATTTGCGTCCCACCACCGTTACGTTGCCCTTGTAGAGTTTGACCCTGACCGTGCCATTGACGTACTTCTGAGAGGCGTCGATCATTGATTGCAACATTTCCCGCTCGGGAGACCACCAGTAGCCGTTATAAATTGTTTTGGCATACCTTGGCATCAATTCATCTTTAAGGTGAGCCACTTCCCTGTCAAGGGTAATCGACTCGATGGCCCGGTGCGCCCTCAGCATAACGGTCCCGGCGGGTGTTTCATAGCAGCCCCGGGATTTCATGCCGACGTAGCGGTTTTCGACGATATCGAGGCGGCCGACGCCGTTGTCACCTGCCACGCGGTTGAGGCGGGCAATCACCTCGGCCGGACTCAGGGCTTCTCCATCGATTGCGACAATATCACCCGTTTTATATTCCAGTTCCAGATATGTCGGCTGATCCGGGGCATTTTCAGGCGCGACAGTCCAGCGCCACATGTCTTCTTCCGGCTCCCACCAGGGGTTTTCCAGATTGCCACCCTCATAGGAGATATGCAACAAGTTGGCGTCCATGGAATAGGGTGATTTCTTGCCCCGCTTCATGTCCACCGGAATGTTGTGCTGCTCACAGTAAGCCATGAGCCTGTCCCTGGATAGCAGGTCCCATTCCCGCCATGGGGCAATGACGCGAATGCCGGGTTTCAGGGCATAGGCCCCCAGTTCAAAGCGCACCTGGTCGTTGCCCTTGCCGGTAGCGCCGTGGGAAATGGCGTCCGCGCCGGTTTCAGTGGCTATCTCAATCAGGCGTTTGGCGATCAGAGGCCGCGCAATGGACGTGCCCAGCAGATATTCGCCCTCGTAGATGGTGTTGGCGCGGAACATGGGAAATACATAATCCCGTGCGAATTCCTCCCTGAGGTCGTCGATATAGATTTGCTTGACCCCCAGCGCCATGGCCTTGGCACGGGCCGGCTCCACTTCCTCGCCCTGACCGATATCGGCGGTAAAAGTAACCACCTCACAGCCATAGGTATCCTGCAGCCACCTGACGATAACCGAGGTATCCAGACCTCCGGAATAGGCGAGAACGACTTTATTGATTTCAGACACTGACAACTCCTGGAGAGGAAATAAATTGACAAAGAGGGCGATTTTAATCGGTCAGACTTGTCAAGGACAGCGAAGGGCGGTAAATGTTTGGCCAATTTTCCAACGGCGCGAACCCCGGCAACTGCCGGAAATTGCCTTGAAAACCGCCCAACCCCGGCAAACTCAAAAAAAGCTGTCGGTATCCCCGCCCCGCCCCGGTCGAAGTTGTGGCTGTAAAGGCTGCGGTATTTCGGGTAGGATGCACGGCCTCAACTGGCCTTGAAGGGGCACCGGCCCGGCGACGCGCTATGATCAACCTGACACTAACCCGCCCCGATGACTGGCATGTGCACCTGCGCGATGGTGACGCCCTGGCATCGACAGTCGCCGCCGCCGGTCGCTGTTTCGGCAGAAGTATCGTCATGCCGAACCTGACCCCACCGGTAACCACGACCGCTCTGGCCACCGCCTACCGACATCGAATCCTGGAGCATCGATCCGCCGGTTGCGACTGGCAACCCCTGATGGTGCTCTATCTCACCGACAATACATCGCCCGGGGAAATTGAAACAGCCCGGGCCAGCGGCGTTATCCACGCGGTCAAATACTACCCCGCCGGCGCCACCACCAATTCCGATTCCGGGGTCACGGCGCTGCACCGGGTCTACCCGGTACTGGCACAGATGGAAAAGTCCGGCATGCCGCTGCTACTTCATGGAGAGGTGACCGATGCCGATATCGACATCTTCGACCGGGAGGCGGTGTTCATCGACCGGCATCTGACCGACATCGTGCAGCGGTTTCCCGGACTCAGGGTAGTCCTGGAACACATCACCACCCGGGAGGCCACCGATTTCGTGCGCGAGGCACCGGCCAACGTCGCCGCCACCATCACCCCACAGCACCTGCTGTTCAACCGCAACCAGATGCTGGCGGGGGGCATTCGGCCCCACTATTACTGCCTGCCGATTCTGAAGCGCAACAGCCACCGGCGGGCCCTGGTGGCGGCGGCCACCAGTGGCAACCCGAAATTTTTCCTGGGCACCGACTCCGCCCCCCACGCCCGCCATCGCAAGGAGAGCGCCTGCGGCTGCGCCGGCTGCTATTCCTGCCATGCCGCCATTGAACTCTATGCTGAACTGTTTGATCGGGAGAGCGCCCTGAACCGGCTCGAGGGTTTTGCCAGTCATTTCGGCGCTGACTTTTACCGCCTGCCTCGCAACAGTGACAGCATAACCCTGGTGCGCGACCCCTGGCGGGTGCCGGATTCAGTGCCGCTGGGTTCCGACAGCCTGGTCCCCCTGTGCGCTGGTGAAACCCTCAACTGGCGCCTGCTCGATGACTGACATCTTCGATCCCGACCTGGAACAGCCCACCACCCTGGCATCCCGATTTCGGGGCTTTCTGCCGGTGGTCATCGACGTGGAAACCGGAGGCTTCGATGCCGGCGAAAACGCACTGCTGGAGATTGCCGCGGTCCTGCTGGACATGGACGACCAGGGCGAGTTACGGATTCTGGACACCGTCTCCGCCGAGGTCATACCCCATCCGGACACCCGCATCGACCAGGCCTCCCTGGATTTCACCGGCATCGACCCAGCCGACCCCAACCGCCGGGCCCTGGCGGAAAAAGAGGCCCTCAGCCATATCTTTCGCATTATCCGTCATCATGTGCGGGAGCAGGATTGCACACGGGCGGTGGTGGTGGCCCACAATGCCCACTTTGACCTGGGTTTTCTCAATGCGGCGGTCAGCCGCTCCGACATCAAGCGCAATCCCTTTCACCCGTTTTCCTGTTTTGACACCGCTACACTGGCCGGTCTTGCCTATGGCCAGACCGTGCTGTCCCGAGCCTGCGAGGCCGCCGGTATTCCTTTCAGCAACCGCTCTGCCCACAGCGCCGCCTACGACGCCGAACGCACGGCCGAGCTTTTCTGCGCCATTGTCAATCGCTGGAAACAACTGGGCGGGTGGCGATAGCCACCGCCACCGGCAGTGACTCGGGCTGCCGCGATCTCGACAGTCGGCCGCGAACCGGTTACACCGCCCGGGGCAAGGTAACGACCGGGGCCAGCAACGTCCACCTGCACTTTTACACGCGTACACGCGTTTGTTCGCGCGCACGATGTGCCCCACCCGGGGAAACCCCGCTGAACTCTAGAACAACATGGCGGCAGCGCTGGCTGACAGGGTCATCAGGAACAGGAACCATTTCAGTGCGCCCTGGCTGACCTTCAGGGCCAGACGAACCCCCAGTTGGGCGCCAACCATGGTGCCCACGGCGAGCACCAGACCGGGCACCCAGAGCACCTGATCGCGCCAGATGAAAATGACCAGGGCCAGGGCGGTCAGGACGCCGGTGCAAAGCATCTTCAGGGCGTTGGCCCGCACCAGATCGTAACGCAGACTGCCGGCCAGGGCGGCAATCAAAATAAAGCCAATACCGGCCTGGACAAAGCCGCCGTAGACGCCGGCAAATACCAGTACCCACCAGGGTCCGCTGAAGCGCAGCAAGGGCCTGTGGGGTTCACCCGGCGGCGGAATCACCGTGGCCGGGCGGACCAGGATGACCAGCGCCATGCCAATCATGGTAATCAGGAGCACGGGTTTTAAAAACACCGGCGGCAGAAAGGAGGCGCAGAGGGCGCCGCCGCCTGAACCCAGCAGAACTGGCAGCAGAATCGGTCCCAGGTTACTGCGCTCCAGTTTGCCGTGACTGTCGAAACTCCTGACGGCAACCAGGCACTGCAGAAACACGCCGACGCGGTTGGTGGCGTTGGCGATATCCGCGGGCAAACCCATCATCATCAGGGCCGGCAGGGTCAGGTTGGAGCCGCCGCCGGCCAGGGTGTTGATGACACCCGCGATCAGGCCGGTGCCGAGCAATAGCGCCGCAAAGGGCAGGGAAATTTCGGGCATCGATCTACTCAGCTATCAGGACTGTTAATCTGGACGCGGTCATGATCGTGGCGGTCAGTCTTGGGTAGTCTCATGGATTCCGGCACCTTGTCTATCTATGGTCAGGCGTCAACCAAACTCTTCGGTGTCAATCTCGGCCTGGGTAGCCGCCGGGTAGCGCGGCCCGCTGAACCGGTCGCGGCCGGCAATACGCTCAAGCCGCCCCAGGGTTTCCGCGTCCAGGTGCAGGTCCGCAGCCGCCAGGTTCTGTTCGAGATGAACCACGGACGTTGTGCCCGGAATCGGCAGGATGTGTTCTCCCCTGGCCAGCAACCAGGCCAGGGCCAACTGGGCAAGAGAACAGCCCAGTTCACTGGCGAGGCTTGCCAGTTGTTCGTGAACCAGCAGATTTTTTTCGAAATTCGGCGACTGGAATCGCGGCATATTGATGCGGATATCCCTGGCGGCGAAGGCTGCGGGGTCGAGTATCTCGTCGGCAAGAAACCCCCGGGCAAGCGGCGAAAAAGCGACGAAAGCAGCGCCGATGTTCCGGCAGGCCTCCAGCACCCCGATCTCCGGATTTCGGGTCCAAAGGGAATACTCTGTCTGTACCGCGGCAATGGGGTGAACGGCGTGGGCCCTTTGCAGCGTATTTGCCGAGACTTCAGACAGGCCGATGGCACCGATCTTGCCGGACTCGACCATCCGCGACAGGGCGCCGACACTGTCCTCGATGGCAACTTGGCGGTCAAGGCGGTGCAGATAGTAGAGATCGATATGGTCCGTCTGCAAGCGCCCCAACGCCGCATCCAGGGTTGCCGCGAGGGTTTCGGGGCGACCGTCGATGACTCTTTTACCGTCGACACCGGTCATACCGCATTTGCTGGCCAGGAAGATACTGTTGCGAAATGGCCGCAGTACTTCACCCACCAGACGTTCATTTTTTCCGAAGCCATAGAGCGCGGCGGTATCGAAGTGTCGCACTCCCAGGTCGATGGCCCTGTGCAGTACGGAAATGGCGGTTTCCTTGTCCGGCGGTACCCCGTAGGCGTGACTCAGGTTCATGCAGCCAAGGCCAATGGCCGGCACGTCGGTATTTACCAGTTTTCTTTGTCTCATGCTCCAGTTCTCTTTCTCTTTGTCTTTTCTCTTTGTCTTTTGCCGGGTTCGGTTCCGATTCGCCCCCAGGTAACCTGTGCTGCCTGATCCCGCAGGTCAAAAAAACAGCGTTATGACGATAATCCGCAGGGCAAGAACCGTTAACACGATTTTCAGGATCGCCTTGAAGGTCTTTTCCGAAAAATGGCCCCGCCATCGGGATCCTGTCCATGACCCCAGCACACTGCCGGTAATCATTGCCAGGGCCAGAGGCCAGTACGGCAAAAAGGCAAAGCCGATAAGGCCAAAAACTGCCAGTTTAAAAATATGGGTGATACACATAAACAGGGCCGTGGTCACCACCAGGGCATCCCTATCCAGCCCCTTGCGCAACAGGGTCGACTGCCCCAGGGGACCAGTGGCCCCCACCAGCAGACCGATACCAGTCTGTAATGCGCCGATGCCAAAGATTTCGCTCTGCAAATTGCCGGTAAACCGGAGCCCGGGCCCCCAGACATTGAGCAGGATAAAACCGGCAATAAATAACGGCAGGTAATCGAGATTCATGCTGTTGACCACCTGCGCTGCCACCCCGGCTCCCAGGACCGAACCCAGGGTAAATGCCAGGGCGAATTCCCAGCGGACACTGCCAATGCCGAACAGTGCACGACTGCCGTTGGACGCCAACTGCACAACAGAATGCAGGGGAATAATGGCGGCGGCCGGAATAAATCCGGGCATGGCGGCGATCAACAACATACCGCCACCCAGGCCAAAAATGGCCGTGATCACCGAGGTGACAAAGGCAATCGAACCGAGAATCAACTCAACGGCCATACTGATTTCACCACTGGTTTGGTCCTGCTGAAAACATGCCCGCCAATGGATGGTTCAGGGACGGGACTTGAACCATGCCCCGCCGCTAAAGCCATTGTGATACGCCCGGGCTGCAATTGAGTTTGCAGCCGGCGCTTCAGATGGCAACAGGCTGTCCGGTCGCTAACCAGCCAACGGGGCAATTAGTGTTAACAGGCCCTGGCTCAGGCGGATGCATTCAGGGAACGCTCCAGCCGATCCAGGGTGCGCATGGCCTCCAGGCACTGTTGCACACTGGAATTGGGTTCCCGGCCCTCGGCAATAGCCGCAAAAAATTCCCGGTCGGCCAGTTCTACGCCGTCAAAGGATACCGCCACGCCGGAAACATCAATCTGATTTTCCTTGCCATCATAAAGGTCGTCATAGCGGGCTAAATAGGTGCCGTTATCGCAAATATAGCGGAAATAGGTGCCCAGGGGTCCGTCATTGTTAAACGACAGGGACAGGGTACAGATGGCGCCAGTCGGTGCTTTCAGGCCAATGCTCATGTCCATGGCAATGCCCATTTCCGGGTGAATGGGTCCCTGCAGGGCATAGGCCTGAGTGGCAGGACCACCAGTCTGGTATTGAAACAGGTCGACGGTATGGCAGGCGTGGTGCCAGAGCAGGTGATCAGTCCAGCTGCGGGGCTGACCCAGCGCATTGATGTTCTTGCGCCGGAAAAAATAGGTCTGCACATCCAGTTGCTGCAGCTTGAGTTCGCCGGCCACA
This sequence comes from Gammaproteobacteria bacterium, assembly GCA_003235325.1. Lineage (GTDB taxonomy): Bacteria > Pseudomonadota > Gammaproteobacteria > Pseudomonadales > Porticoccaceae > SZUA-272. Next base: position 127,304 of record QJWQ01000039.1, read on the forward strand.
ATCTTGTTGTGTATCCACTGGTGTGAGGGGTTAAACCGGCGCACATGGTCGACCATGGCCACCAGGCCGGTTTGTTGTTGCACTTCAGCAACCCGCTCTGAATCCGACAGGCTATCCGCCATGGGAATCTCTATCAGCACATGCTTGCCCGCCTGCATCACCTGAATGGCCTGGTCGGCGTGCATGCCGGTGGGTGTGGTTAAAATTGCCGCTTCGATACCCGGCTGTGCCAGCGCGTCGGCGAGATCCGTGGTCCAGTAGGCGATATTGCGTTCTTTGGCCACAGCCTCCGTGGTTTCGGCGACACCGCCACAGATGGATGTGACCTCGACACCGTCGATTCGGGCGATGGCATCCAGGTGTTTATTGGCGAAGGCTCCCTCGCCGACCATACAAACTTTCATTTCTGACTCCGATAGATATTAACTGCTTATGTATTTAATTGATTAAGAGGCTGCCGGTGTCCTGATCACAGGGCAGATGGCCTCAACGGTTCTCCAGAATAATGTGTCCCACCGCGGTATTGGATCCCGGCACATGGTAGTGTCGGTGCACTTCTTCCACTTGCTCGTTGAGAGCGCCGCGCATAATCAGCCACATCACCGTTTCCACACCCTCGGCCCCGGTTTCCCGGATGTACTCCACATGGGGGATCTGGGTCAGGCGCTGGGGATCGGCACTCAGGTCGTCGAGGAATTTGTTGTCCCATTCCCGGTTGATCATGCCCGCCCTCTCGCCGTGGAGCTGATGGGACATACCGCCGGTACCAAAGATCACCACTTTAAGGTCTTCGTCAAAGGCCTCGACCGCTTTCCTGATCGCCTTGCCCAGATCGAAACAGCGGGCGCCGGTGGGTGGCGGATACTGGACGACATTGACGCAGAGTGGTACCACCTTGAAAGGCCAGGCCTCCGGCTGGCCGCACATCAGGCTTAGAGGCACGGTCAGGCCGTGATCGACTGCCATTTCATTGACGATAGTCATGTCGAAATGGTCGAAGATCAGCGAGGTGCCCAGGTGTCGTGACAGCTCCGAATGTCCCTTGACCACCGGTACCGGTCGTGGCCCCCAGCCTTCATCGGCGGGCTGGTATTCATCGGCAATGCCCAGGGCGAAGGTCGGTACCACGTCCAGGGCAAATGCGGTGGCATGATCGTTATAGACCAGAATGACCACATCCGGATCCACTTCCTTGAGCCACTGTTTGGATTTTTCGTAACCGGCAAATATTGGTTGCCAGTAAGGTTCCTGTGTCTTGCCCAGGTCTATTGCGGCACCAATAGCCGGTACATGGGATGTGCCCACCCCTGCGAGTATCTTAGCCATTGGCTTTTTCTCCTTCCCATTCTGATTTGCTGCGATTGCCGTCGGCGGGTCTGCCGCCGTTAAGCATCATTTTTGCGTAGTCCTCCTGGCTCATGCCGCACATTTTGCCGGCGATATACTGAAACGACCGGCCGTCGGTTGCACCGATTTTGGAGGTGTAATAAATATTGCCTCCCAACTGGATCATACGTAACCAGTCTCGATCCATGACCGCCTGCCGCTGCTCCTGGGTCATTGGGAATTGTTGCAGGTAGCCAGCCTCATCGGCGAGAAACGCCTTGCGGTTTTCCGCCTTCAGCAGCGACATGCAAAACATATTCAAATGATAGCCATCGTGTGACTTGTCAAAGTCGAACACATAGGTGCCCGGTATGTCGTCGTAATCATGTTTTGTGGTAACCATAATATTTATCCTTTAATTTAATGAGGGAACCTCCGATTGCTGCAGAGGTCCCTGCTTTACAAGGGTGTGCCGCCATTTTCGACAACTACCAGGTCGTTGAAAATGTGATAAAAGCGGAAATCACATCTTCGGTTTTCGTACAAAAATTAATTAATCCATGAATTAATCAGCGTCTCCTCAAAGTTCACGCTGCTCGGGCAACCCGTCCCCTGGGAATAGTCAATTGTCAGTTTCAGGTCTGGTAACAGAGTTCGGTTTTTTGCCGATCATCCGCATTTCGGGGCAACAGCCCATCACTGGCTTTTTCGCAATCTGGCCTGGGCAGCCATACGCACATGGGCGTTGGTTTCACCGTAGTTGCCGTACTTGTTGCGTTGCAGTACCTCGAAAAAGATGCCGTTGATTTCCCTGGTATAAAAATGAATGAGTGTTCCCGATTCATTCTGGTCATACAGTAAATTGTACTTGCGCAGCTTTTCGCTCAGTTCGTCCTCAAGCGTAAACCGGGCCTCCAGGTCGTCGTAGTAATTTTCCGGAATTGGCAACATGAGATCCTGGCCGACACGCTCTGCAGCACTGAAAATATCGTCACAGGTGAAAGCAATGTGCTGGACACCGGATCCCTTGTGTACATCCATAAAGCGCGCGGTGGAGGACCCCCAGCTTCTCGACATATTGAATGGAATACGAATTTTTTTGTTTTTACTGGTCGCAGTCCTGCTGACCACAATGCCGTAGGGATCGATCAGATCCTGGGGCTGCGCAATTTCCAGGCCAAAGAGAATACGAAAGAATAGTGAGGTGGAAAGGAATTCACTGACAGAAATGCCTTCGACAATATGATCTACCTCGAGCAGACTGCTTGTTGCCAGATCAGGCATCACTGGCTTAATTTCTTTCTCTTCGACAAAATCGATATCAAAGAACCGATCGCCGCTCTGGTTTTCCTGAACAAAATAAATCAATTTTCCACCTATTCCGCGTATTGCCGGAATCTCCATCTCCCCTGCATCGACGTTGCTGCCGAACTTCGGGTAGCCGAAAAAAGCTGCTCTTTCCGCCATGCCTTTGGCGTCGGGAGTCGAGTAGGCGATGGCGCAAACAGAAATGCCATGAACCAGGTAAAAGGACTGGGCAAAACTGTCAGGCTCCTCATTGAGAACGATACTGATATCGCCCTGACGATATAGACTGACATCCTTGGATTTATGATGGTGGGTCTTCACAAAGCCGAGTCGGCTCAGGTAAGTAACCAGTTCATCACTGCTTTCCGGGTCCACGGCAAATTCGATAAATTCAACTTTATCGAGACTGGCCTCTGGCAACAGCACGCCCTCCTGGTTTGGCAGGCCGACGACCAGGTCCGGTTCTGCCCGGCTTACCTCCTGCTCCAGCCAGAGCAGCGAACGCATGCCATCGATGGCCGTTGCCTTACAGGGAGAGGAGCGGAATTCGTCGTTAAAAATTTCGTGGGAGAGGTAGCCCTCGTAGCCCGTACGCAGAATAGCCTCCATAAATTCCAGCATCGGAAAGTCACCCTGGCCGGGGAAGCAGCGAAAATGGCGGCTCCACTGCATGACATCCATATCCAGCCAGGGAGCATCGGCGACCTGGACCAGAGCGATTTTATCGCCGGGAATTTCATTGATCAGGCTCAGGTCCTTGCCGCGGGAAAATATGTGAAAGCTGTCCAGAATGATACCCAGGTTGCTGTGATCTGCTGTCCTGACGATTTCCCATGCGTCCTGAAAATCCTTGACATAGCGGCCCCAGGCCAGGGCTTCGTAGCCCAGTTTGAATCCCCTTTTTTTGGCCCGTTCTGCCAGCTCGTAGAGGTCGGCAACAGCGCGTTCCCTGCTGTTAACAGCAAGAGGCGAAACGTTGCTGCACAACAGTAGAGTATCCGTACCCAATTCTTCCATCAGGTCGAACTTGCGTTCAGCCCGATCGAAGTTTTTTTTCATTTTTTCAACGGGCATACATTCAAAATCACGAAAGGGCTGGAGCGCGACAATATCCAGGCCTGCGTCCTCGGTCATTTGTCGAACTACTGCGGGTGATTCTTCGAACAGGAGCAAATCATTTTCAAAAATCTCAATGCCGTCATAATTGGCATGGGACACAGCATCGATTTTCTGTCTCAGGTCTCCTGACAAACAAACTGTTGCAATCGAACGTTTCATTTTCTCTGCCTTTTTTGCTTAGTTATCCGGTAAAGATTGCCGGGCTTTATGACCACCGTCATTGCAGGCCGGTGGACTGCTTTTTGGTGGCCTCGCTCCCTGAAAAATTACTTATCAAAGCTGGTTTCCAGTATTATTAGAGTCTTTCAGCTCCATTAAATAAAATGCCTGTTTATGCAAAACACATAACATAATGTTATGGAATGAAAAATCACTCTGTTGTCGCGGCCGGAAATCCGGATCCTGTTACTTTACGGGCCGGAAGACCGGGACAGATGCGACCTGGTATTCAGGGTCAGGCAGTTGCAGCCCGGTGGCCAGAACTGCCGGTTCCGCTCTCAATCGAGCCAGCTCAGTGCGGTAGATAGCAATTTTTCATCTGCCTCCACGGTGATACTGGTATAGATCTTGAAGGCATCGATACCCTGAAATATCCAAAGGTCAAATCCGGACAGGCAGGCAAGGTTATGCTGCTTGCACTGCTTGAGAAATTCGGTCTCCAGCGGTGTATAAACCGCATCAAAGGCCCAGCGCTGGGGGCCGATGCCGGCTGCCGGAAAAGCGCTACCGGCGTGGCTGTACATTCCGAGAGCCGTGCAGTTCACCAGGCCCTCAGCCTCCTGCATGGCGTCGGCAAAACTCTCTTTACTGACGAGCGAGGCTTGTCCGCCCACGGCGATTATGGCGTCCCGCAGTGTTTCCGCCTGCTGCTGCTGCAGGTCAAAAATCTTGATTTCCTCCGCTCCCAGTTCCGCCAGGCCGAATGCGATGGCGCGACCGACGCCGCCGGCACCACAGAGGAGAGTAACTCCAGGCCTGGTGTCGCCGAGTCGGTAACGGTAACCCCGGACGAAGCCGGTGAAATCAGTATTGGCGCCAAACACCTTGTTGTCGACGAACTTGAGTGTGTTGTAAGAGCCGATGGCGGCCTGTGCCTTGACCAGCGGCTGGTGGACGATGTCCCAAACCCGCTGTTTGTAGGGGTGGGTGACATTGACGCCGGCAAAACCTTCCCGGACCCGCTTTTGTACTTCGGCCACCGGGTCAAAGCCCTCTTTGCCGGCGCCGTCAATCAAGATGTAATCGATATCGATGCCGCAGAGACTGGCCAGGTATTTTTGCAGTCGCGGCATTCTGGATTTGGCAATCCCCGAACCCACAAGTCCCATCTTCATAGTCATTGTCGTTTCTCTTCCGGTTTGTTAAAGACGCCTTTTGAGTTGTCAGGCATCACTGTTTTCAAATTTGCATAATTTCAAGGCTGGTCTCGAGAGATCGATAACCAAATTGTTTATCGTACCTATCCAGTAGGCTCAGCATTCGGTTCAACCAGGTCTCACTCGTTGGCGAATTGCCTGTATTAACGACTTTCCTGCCGAATGTCCGTACCCTCATCCCTTCTACACTCTTTCTAACCGCTTCTCTATCTAGCAGCACGCCTAAAATGTTCAGGGCGGCGGGGACAATCGTAGATCCAGGGGATAGCTTCAAGCCACTGAATATTAATTGAATCCGGGATGTCCCTGCTGGATGTTGTGTAGTGAGCACACACTAAATGTCGGCATGTCGACAAATGCATTTTTCTAGCCTGTGGAGCCATTTAAGCGCAGCCAGCGTGGCAACGTAAAATATCTATATTTCGCTCTTCTATAACTTTTTGTTATCCGATTGTGCGGTTCCAGGATAATGACAGTTCCCTGTAATTGTCATCTTTCAGACTGTTTTTATGTTCCCGTATATGTTCCCGTACGTTAGGCTGATGCTGAGCCGAGCAATGGCCTCTGGATAAATGGTCGGTCAACATGATAGGACGCCTTGACCCGGCCATGCGTAAACAGCCACCAATCAACAGTATAGAAGCGCTTTTAGTGCCTTGCCCTGCCTGAAGTCAGAGCTTTTGGAAGGTAAGATCATCGGGCCAAAACCGAAATCGCATTCCAATTTCAATCCATTTGACCGTAGTTTGATCCCTGAAGACCGCAGCCACTGGTGCTTCTTTTGATCCAGACAAGCATGTTGTCGATTTTTCCAGGGTCTTGCAGCTTTTCGCTCTCTACACGTCCTGATTTCTCAAAGCCAAAGTAAGTCAGGTTCTGTCGGCAGGTTTAC
>QJWQ01000015.1 GCA_003235325.1 Gammaproteobacteria bacterium
GGTTAATGCGGCACATGGACGTGCCGCCATTGGCCGTAGGCCAATGCAAGCCCTTAAAATACAAGGAACTTCGTACAGTTCCGCCAGTATTTTAAGGGCGCGCATCCAAATAGACAGGAAGCCTATTTGGATGCCGGGTTAATAGCTATTGGCACCCCCGAAGGTTAGCCGGTTCCGCAAGGTTCGTGGACATACCCTTCTCCTTTTGTCGGTTCTCAAGAGTTCGTGTAAAGAAATTTACACACGTTTTTTGGCGGCGGGCAGTGGTCAACTAATTCCGGGCAGCAGTTAAAATTTTTTTAATGGCAGGCGCCATACCGCCCTCGTCACAGTGCGGTCTTTGCCTGTTGTAGAAACCTACCCGGTAATTTCCAGATTTTCACGCTTGTGTTGCTGGTTGATAATTCATGGCTTGCACCCACCCGATTTCAGGCTTCCTGAAAGGGCGCTACATTGGTAAGTTTTATCCGTGGGCATGCAGAGGGGCAGGCTCTGTCAACAGTCACTGCGGCAACTCGTACTCTGCATTACGGGGTGGTCCTGGAGCCACTGGTGTCAAGCCCGGCCACTTACCTGTATGCCAGCATATCTTCGTTCGAGAAACGCTGAACAGCCGACCCGTTTGCACACCAATATCTCCCCGATCCCGTTAACTGGCGACTTCCAGGTTGCCCTGCATCGCGGCGCGAAAAACTAAACGCACGCCGCAGGGCAAGGCGGCACGGATGTCCACGAACCGGCCCAGCCGGTTTTTTACCTTAGGTCCCTCAATGTCAGCTTCCATCTCCAAAGACATCCATATATGTCTGACATTATTATATGTTACAACGGTGGGTGCTGCAATATGAGGTTCTGATTTCCCTTTAGCTTGACGAGGCTACTTTGGCCTTAAAGCAGGGATTTTGACAGAATGTTGGCGCTATCATGACTTATTTTTCGCTATTACGCCGGATACACCCCAAAACATACCAGGGAGCCAAGGCTGGTCGACGAGAAATTTTTTGTTGACTCCTTGAAATGTTTATGTATATTGTCCGACATATTATACAGAGAGCAATGTGACGGCTCGCACCGGATAATTTGTGGTTGTCTGGGGGACGAACCGCCACACCCGCTTAACGGTCGCTCATTAACACTGGAAAAAACAACCGAAAACTGACTTGGCAATAACTAACTTTTTGTGAAATCCAAAGTGAAATGAAAGGGGTCAATTAATGAAAATAAATAGGAAACTATTTTTAAAGGATATCTCGTCCAGCTTGTCTGGGAGTGTGCTCCTGGCAGCCCTGGCGACGGGGGGTATCGCTACTGCCGAGGCTGCAGACGACGTCCACTTCAGCTTCAATGGCGAAGGTGAAACAAAGGCAATGTACGACTGGGGCATCGATACTGCCTGGCCCAGTTATGACAACATCCGCCAGGCGATCTACCACATGGGCGCCGACCAGGTCGACATCGTGCGCCTCAACTACTTCCTGGATGAGCCGCTGGATGAAAACGGCGAAATCGGTCCCAATTCCAGAGCCCAAATCGATTGGCAGCTGACCCTGGTCTCGCTGGTCGGAAGAGAAGACATACCACTGGCACTGACTCCTGCTTCCGAAAGCGGTACTGATCCTTCTTATCTCGATGAGAATGGGGAGGCCATTCCGGAGAAGTGGCTGGCAACGATGGAGGCCACCCAGCGCTATATCGGCCGGCCGATCAAGGCGGTGGAAGTCTTCAATGAGCCGGATTTTTGGGCAGGCTACGGCTCGCCGGAAAGACTGCGCGAAATCATGCTGCTGGTGAAAGAGAGCGAAACCTTCAGGGATTCTGAAATACAGGGGGCAAGTACGCTCTGCAGTTGCGCAGCCAAGGACTGGTTTGACGCAATTTCGGATGTGGTTACTCAAGGCACAACGCACCAGCTTGCATCCTGGTGGGGACAGGCGTCCGAGAACTACATCGGTTTCATGCAACACGTCCAGAAGCAAGGTAAAGAGTTCTACAATCCCGAGCTCCACAGTATGGCCGAGGTGCTGTACGGTGCTGAGTATGGCGCAGTTGGCGGTATCTGGTGGGCGGACGCCCTGCTGACACGTGGCAAGCTGGTTAACGCGGTCCAGGGCAAGCGCCTCGGCTATGGCGAGCTGCGCTGGAAAGACGCAACGGCCGCCGTCTACCGAGCGCCCGATGGCGAGGTCTACGGATTCGCCGGCAGTTTCGAAAGAACCGGAAATAACCAATCGTTTCGCCTGATCAGTGATGACCAGGATCTTTACTTTAATGGCATTGGCCCGCTTCGCAACTTCATGATGTCGACCTTCGAAGGCCCGAATGGAGGTTATGTGGACATCGACGCTGAGCCCGTCATGCCTGCCCTCGACGGTCACCGCTGGAAGATTGTTAACAAGGCGGGCAACAGGGTACTTGAAGTTGATGTGAATTCTGCGCCCGATGCGCCGGCTCCCTGGAGTGACGGCGTGGAGGACGGAAAGAACGTTCGCACCGCGAAAGATGTAGATGGCCTAAATCAGAAATGGGACATCATCCGCGATCGCAGTGGCTACTTCAGTATTGTTAATGCCAGCACAGGTAAAGCAGTGGACGACTACGGTTGGTCCCTGGAAGAAGGCGGCAATATCGCTCAATGGGCGGTAACAGGCAACCTGAACCAGCAGTGGTGGATCGAACCCGCTGAAGACGCAGGATTTTTCTATATCCACAACGGTCACAGCAACCTCTACATGGAGGATGCAAAGAACGACACCAAAAACGTCGAACAGGGGGAGTACGCCGACACCGACAGACAGCAGTGGCACTTTGTAATGGCCGATGAACCGGGTTTGCTGATGGCTCATTACCAATTCGACGGTGATCCCTTTGACAGTACCGACAACGTCAATGATGGCACCGTGTACGGAGCGACTTATAGCTATCCTGGTGGAGTTGAAGGTCAGGCCATTGACCTGGCCGGCACCGGCTGGGGTCATGAGAGCGATTATGTGGTACTGCCCGACGATGTCGCCAACAGCGAAGACATCACTATCGCCACCTGGGTTTATTGGCGGGCCGGTTGGTGGCCGGTTTGGCAGCGCATTTTCGATTTCGGCATCGACACTGACCGTTATATGTACCTCACGCCGACCGACGGCGGCTTGATGAAGTTCTCCATCACCACCCGCAGTTGGTGGGATGAACAGGCCATGTATACCGAGCAACTGCCACAAAACGAGTGGGTGCATGTCGCCGTGACCCTCGGAGGCAATACAGGCAAGCTGTATGTCAACGGTGAACTCAAGGTTGCTGGCGTGATCACCAAGAATCCGTCCGATCTTTACAATGTTCCCGAGGATTACTGGAATCCTGATTGGGAGCAGAAGAATTATATCGGCAGAAGCCAATGGTGGGATCCGAATTTCAACGGCATGATCGATGACTTCCGCATCTACGACTATGCCCTGAGCGCCGAGGAAATTTCCGAATTGGCGTCGGATTAATGATGCCCGTAGCGACTTGGATTAACTTCCTCCACCGGACCGGTGAGGAAGCCAATGGCTGCGATATATCGATAAACAAATGAATATCGGGTAGCTCTTCGGCCCTCGAATAGTCGGGGGCCGATATACTGAAATCGCGACCTGGATGCTTCGAAAGCCAGCGCGGTTGATGATCCCGAATTTCAGGGTCAGATTTGAGGCGGGGTTGATCGGTTGTTCCGGAGATTTCCTTATGGATAATGTACTGGCAAAGGCAATAAAAATATATTTGACCGGAATTTCTCCATTCTTACGGTTCCCGGGACTTCCTGAACGAGCCCCGGAAATATTAAATCCATCATTCATTCCGGTTCCTTTTGATAAGCAAAAAATTTAATGAAAGGCAATTTAATACTACTTTTTACTCTGGGCGTCCTGTTCAGCCACTCAGGCTGCGCCGCCCCGTCACCTGGGAGTTCGCCAGCTTCCGAACTGGTGTTGGTCCTGGGTGCACAAACGAACCAGCAATATCAGACCATCCATAATTTCGGCGCTTCCGATGCCTGGACTACCCAGTTTGTTGGCAAAAACTGGCCGCTGGAAAAACGTAACGCAATTGCCGATCTCCTGTTTACCGGTGACATCAAAGCGGACGGCTCACCCGCCGGGATCGCACTTTCAGCCTGGCGTTTCAATATCGGTGCCGGCAGTGCCGAACAGGGCGCGGAGAGCGATATCCGGAGCGAATGGCGACGTGCAGAGGGTTTTCTGAAAACCGACGGGGCCCTGGATCTTTCCACCCAGGCGGGACAGCGCTGGTTTCTCAGAGCCGCCCGGGACCGGGGCGTTGAAACCCTGATCGGATTTGTCAACAGCCCACCCGTCAGCCTGACAAAAAATGGCATAGCCCACGCCTCCGGTGGCAAATCCGCCAACCTGAGCGCGGACAACTATCCCGCCTACGTGGAGTTTCTGGCTGACGTCATTGCAGGCCTGGAGTCCCGCGACGGAATTGAGCTGGATTACATCAGTCCTTTCAACGAGCCACAGTGGGACTGGAAGGACTCCAAACAGGAAGGTAGTCCCTGGAAAAATGACGAGATCGCAGCGGTAGTCCGGCTGTTGAACCGTCAATTGCTGGCAAAACAACTGACGACCCGAATCGAAATTCCGGAAACCGCGCAGATCGATTACCTCTACCAGACACACAACCTTCCAGAACGCGGCAACCAGATCAACGCATTTTTTAATGTCAATTCGGAAAATTATCTTGGCGACCTGGAAAAGGTTGCCCAAAAAATCGTCGGGCACAGCTATTTTACGACCTGGGACCTGAAAAAATTTATCGGTAAACGACAGGCGCTGGCGGCAAAACTGCAGCAGTTTCCGGGTCTGGAATACTGGATGACTGAATACTGCCTGCTGGAGGACAATCCCGAGGTGAAAGGTCATGGTAGGGATTTGGGCATCGACCCGGCACTCTATATGGCACGAGTCATCCATGCCGATCTGACGGTTGCCGGAGCAGCCGCCTGGCAATGGTGGCTGGGCATCAGCCCCGGTAACTACAAGGATGGCCTGGTCTATATCGACGATGACAGGAACGACGGCAATTTCTACACATCCAAAATGCTGTGGGCTCTGGGTAACTATTCCCGTTTTATTCGCCCCGGTATGGTTCGCATCGGACTGTCGCGCAGCGATCAGCGACCCATAGAGGCGACACTTGCTCAGACGATGGTCTCCGCCTACATGGACCCGGCCACGAAAAAAACAGTGATGGTGGCTGTCAATTACAGCCATAGCGATGTGCCGGTACAAATCGATCCTGTGCGCGGACCGGCCACCTTCAATTATTACCGGACGTCGGATTCGGAAGACCTGCAGTATATCGGCCACCTGAAATCCGGGACCACTCATCAATTACCACCAAGAAGTATTACCACCTTTGTGGAACTGTGATGCGTACCACGCCACCAAGCTTTTGAAACCAAGGATACCAATTATGAAGATACGACTTCTCGTCCTGCTGGTCAGTTGTATCGCCACTGCTGTCTGTAGGGCAAGCGACGGCGGCTACCTGTTCGTCACCTTCCGCGGCGAAGCCACACCCATGACCGAGCAGATCTATTTTATGCTCAGCGACAATGGTCACGACTGGAAGGCCATGAACAACGCGGAGCCGGTGCTGGTCAGCGCCCTGGGGGAAAAGGGCGTACGCGATCCCTACATTATCCGATCCCACGACAATTCGAGGTTTTTCCTTATCGCCACCGACCTCTCCATCAACCTCAATCCCGACTGGGGGCGCGCGGTGCGCGCGGGCAGCAAGTCCATCGTGATCTGGGAGTCGGCGGATCTTGTCAACTGGTCAGAGCCGCGTCTGGTCAAGGTCGCCCCGGACGACGCTGGCTGCACCTGGGCACCGGAAGTGGTATATGACGACGAAACAGGGGAGTACATGGTGTTCTGGGCCTCGCTTACAGCCGGTGATGATTTCAGCAAGCAGCGAATCTGGGCTGCCCGCACCAAGGATTTCAAGACTTTCGGCGAGCCCTTCATCTACATAGAAAAGCCGACCACGATTATCGATACCACCATCATCAAGGATGGCGACACTTTCTACCGCTTTACCAAGGACGAGCGCGACAAGGCCATCACCATGGAAAAGGGCATGAGTATCATGGGCGACTGGAAGGAGGTCGACGACTTTTCACTGTCGAAACTCCGCGGCTATGAAGGCCCTACCTCCTTCATGCGCGAGCCGGCCGAAGGCGACAAGTCCGCCAAGTGGACCCTGTTGCTCGACCACTACGCCGCAGGCGAGGGCTACAAGGCATTTGATACCGATGATCTTGGCAGCGGACAATTTGAAGCAAGCGGCCGTATGAACTTCCCCTTTCACCCCGTCCGCCATGGCACTGTCCTCAGCCTGACCCCGGAGGAATATAAGCGGCTCGAAGACGCCGACCGCAACCTTGGATTCACGGTCGGGAATCAATCCATAAACACATTTGCCGGGGCTGTTGCTACTTCTGATTCAGACTGGGTGAAGAAAATGAATATCGTGATTGACGATGATTCACAAACCATTTACCTGCCGTTAAAACAGGGGGCAAAGTTATCTTCGTTTGACCCTGAGTTTGTTTTAAAGCCTGGCGTGACGATTTCTCCGACTGGCCGTCAGGATTTCAGGAAGGGCGCTGTAGATTACGAAGTCACGGTCAATAACATCACTAAAACTTACACGGTATCGGCTGCCGTTAATAACAATCCTGTCATTGAAGGTTATTTCGCTGACCCTGAAATTATTTATTCAAATAAAGAAAAAAAATACTTTCTTTATCCGACCTCCGATGGCTTTGACGGCTGGTCCGGCACTTACTTCCAGACGTTTTCCAGTCCCGATTTGATTCATTGGCGCAACGAAGGTGTGATTCTCGACTTGAATAAAGATGTTAGTTGGGCAGACCGTAACGCCTGGGCGCCAACCGGTATCGAAAGGAAAGTGAATGGCAAGTACAAATATTATTACTACTTTACAGCGGCACAAAAAATTGGCGTCGCAGTGGCCGACAACCCGGCGGGGCCTTTTGTTGATTCGGGAAAACCCTTGATTAACTTCAGACCGGATGGTGTAGAGGGGGGCCAGGAGATTGATCCCGATGTATTTCATGACCCGGTTGCCGATAAATATTATCTCTACTGGGGCAATGGTTACATGGCAGTGGCTCAGTTGAATGACGACATGGTGAGTATTGATCCTTCCACCGTCAAAGTCATGACCCCCGATAACACGTTCAGAGAAGGTGCGGAAGTTTTCTTCAGAAAAGGCAAGTATTATTTCCTGTGGTCGGAAGACGATACCCGTGATCCGAATTACCGGGTCAGGTATGCTATCTCGGATTCTCCAACGGGCCCGTTACATATACCCGAAGACAATCTGGTAATCGCCAAAAATCTGGACCTGGATATTCTTGCTACCGGCCATAATTCCGTGATCAATAAACCCGGGACCGATGAATGGTTTATTGTGTATCACAGATTTAACCGGCCCAAAGGCAAGTCAATGGGAGGGGCAGCAGGCTTCCATCGTGAAGTCTGTATCGACAAATTGGTGTTTAACAAGGATGGCACCATTATCCAGACCATACCCACACTGGAAGGTTTGAAATAAGAAATAAATGATTTTAGCCCGATCGATACAGACCTGATCAGCAGTCGGTTTGGATTTCCAGCCCGGGATTACATCAATGACCAACAGGCTGAAGAGAAACTGTGTTTTTGGCATCCTGATCCGGCACCGGGACGTGCCGGCACCATCCACCGGGTATCTCGATGGTCTATAAAAGCTACTTTTTGAGTTTTGGTTTGCTTGCCTGCTGTCTGGCAGCCAATGCGGCAGAGCCGATCGCAGATCGCTTTATTGCCGACCCCTCCCCACACGTATTTGGCGATACTGTTTATTTGTATGCTACAGACGACGAATCAAATTCAGGTACCTATTGGGATTCGACCTCCTGGCGTGCCTATTCCTCCAGGGATCTGAAACATTGGCAGGACGAAGGCAGCTTTTTGAGCGTTGACGTATTTGCCTGGGCACAGAAGGACGCCAAGGCCTGGGCGCCGGAAATGGCAGAGCGAGATGGACATTACTATTTTTACGCACCGGTTGGCGGTGACAAAATAGGCGTGGCCGTCGCCGATAATCCGCTGGGACCATTCAAAGACGCAATCGGTGCGCCTTTAATTGATAGAGCCAAGGATAAAAATGCAGGCGATGAACCGATTGATCCTGCTGTTTACCTGGACAACCAGGGCCAGGCCTGGCTTTATTTTGGCACCCGGGTACCCAAAGTGGTGAAACTGAGTCCGGACATGACAAGCCTGGCCGGACCCATTCTTGATGTAAAAATATCGGGTTTCCCAAAGGATGATCCCGATAAAAAATACGGTGAAGCGCCGTACCTGCACCATAAGAATGGACTTTACTACTTTACTTTCTCAACGGGTTGGCCGGGGCAAATCGTATATGCAACCGGCGAAAGTCCGTTCGGCCCATTTACCTATCGGGGCGTGATTCTGGATTACCTGAACATAAGTACAAACCATCAGGCCATTATCGATATTATGGATAAAACATGGTTTTTTTATCACGACAATCTGCTGCCGGGTGGAGGCAGCCATAAACGTTCAATTACGTTGGCGCCCCTGGAATATAAGCAAAATGGCGAGATCGAGGAAATCAGGAAAAACCACACCAACGGGCCGCAGATAAGCCGCAAAACCGCTCCCGGGTTCATTGAATTTTAAAAGTTGAAACGGAAACCGGTACTGAAATAACGGCCCTCGTCACGAACGTCTTGCGGGTATAACAAGCCGTCAGTCACGGTGTAATTGCGGAACGGTTTCGCCAGGATGTTGGTGACCTCCGCAGTCACCGACAAATTGTCGGTGACGTCATAACTCGCAGTGAAATCGAGACGATCCCTGTCGAGGGTTTTATTGCCCGCGAACTGACCATCCGAAGTATCACCGTACCAGTTTACCCAGGTGTCACGCAGGTTGTATGACAGTCGTGCCGAGAAGCCCGCATCTTCATAAAAGACAGCGGCGTTAACGTTATTCCTGGAAAGACCAGGGATATCGACATACTCACCGAAATTGCCCTCGTCGTCCGGAAACCGGCTTTCGGCTTCCAGCCTGGTAAAGTTCCCGGCGAAACCCAACGAGTGCAGAAAATCCGGTAAAAAGTCAAAATCCAGGAAAGTCGACGCACTCAGTTCCCAGCCATTGATCCGGCCTTCTCCGGCATTTTCCGGTCGATTTAACCTGATCCTGCCGTAAACCGAATCCTGGACGAAACGGGTATACCAGTTGGTAAAGCCCCGAACGTCACGGTAAAACACTCCGGCACTGACATAACCGGTCTGGTCGAAGTAGTACTCGAGGCTGATATCGTAGTTATAGGCGGTCAGTGGCCCGAGGTCCGGGTTGCCGCTCCATCCGTCAGCGTCGTAATCCAGTCCGGTTACCCGGGTAATGTTCAGCGCCGGGTTGAGATCGCCGAAATTCGGCTTCGTGCGTGTCTTGGTGAAAGTCGCCCGAAGTTGCCAGTCGTCCGTCAACATGGCCCTTATGTTGAGGACCGGCAGCGCGTCGACATAGCTGTTGTCTTCGGTGCGGGGTTCCAGTGTCCTTTCACCCTCAAACCATATAGTGGAAGTGCCGGTGTTTTCGGAATCCGTCTGCACCACCCTGATACCTGCAACAACATCCACACCCACTTCGTCCAGCATAAAATAGGATTCGGTTTGCAGGTAGAGGGCATAACTCTGCTCTTCCGCCAGCCAGTGACCGGGCTCATCAATGGGAATCCCCGGGTTAGCCCAAATCGCTGCGGTGTCGACATTGCCCAGCGCCAAGGCACTTTCGTAGGCCAATTGCACCAGGTCCTCCCGGTGACTCTGGATGCTGTCGAGAGTTGGCGCCAGGTAGCGGGCAAAGCCCTGCTTGCCGGACCGGAAAGGATTAAAAGCAGGTGCCAAATCGAGGTATTCGAGGTCGGCCAGCGGAATGTGTAAATCCCAGAACCCGCTGTAACGCGATCCGGTTTTCCGGGTTGCTTCGCGGTTGCTGTAGCGCACGCCAGCCTTCAAGGTATGCAACCATTCACCCCAACCTGTATTGAAAATGAGATCGGTACGCCACTGCCAGCCACTACCCGCAACCTTGTAAAGGGCCTCGTAATAACCGCGAGCCTCATAAGTGCCAATATCCGTTAGGTCCCAGTCAGGTGTGTCAAAGGTAACGCCATAGTCGCCAAAGAAATTCGATTCGACAGAAGGTGAAAAGGCGAGCCCCGAATCGACGCTCCAGGCACGATCGGTGTATTCGCTATCGGTGTAGGCCAGGTCTGTGATTATCTGTACGGGTTCCTTATCCCACTTGGCGCCGATGGCGTACTGATACAAATCAGCGCGGTTTTTGTTGGTCAAACGGTACGCCCAGGGTGGTGAGCCACCGGATTTGCTGACGCTTGCTACCTGGCGGTTGTCCGTTCCCTCCACCATGACAATATCCGCAAGCGTCACGTCGGTGCCGTTCATGGAAAAATTGAATTGATCGAGTTTTCCCGTACCGCGAAAACCCTGAAAAATACCGTCGAAGTAGATTTCAAGGTCTTCATTGGGGCGCCATTGCAGAGCCATATTCCACGATGGGCGCCAACGCTCGCCGGACGGGTTGTAGAGGCCAACGCTCTCGGGAAGTACAAAGCCGCCTTCACTGTAGGGTTCCTCGATGTTCCAGGAAGACTGTGCAGGTAGAAACCCGGTCGAGTTGTAGCGTATCCCGTTGTAGTATTTGTGCTGGGCGTAGCTCCCATTGGCGAGGAAGCCGATCTCACCCGCATTGGTGTCCCATCGGTTGGTGTAGAGAATGTTCCCCTTGGGAAATGCTTTCTCACTCTGATCGTTGTAACTGTAGTAGACACCGCCGGCAATCTCCTGTCCTTCGAAATCGAAGGGACGACGTGTGCGCACATTGACCAGACCGGCAATGCCCGGCTCGATAATATCGGCGATTGTGGACTTGTAAACCTCAATGCTGATCAACTCCTGCGACGGGAAATCCTGCAACTGTACCCTGCGCATTTCGGCAGAAAAGATTTCGCGACCGTTGTAGGTGGTAGTCGGGTCCGGCAGCCCGCGAATGAAATAGCGGTAGACTTCATCGTTGGAACGTTCTACCAGAACACCGGGAACACGTGCAACACTCTCGGCCGCCGTCACATCCGGCAACTTGCCGATATCCTCGGCGACGATCGCATCAACCACGACATTCGAATCCCTCTTGACCTCCCTGGACTGCGTCATGCTGTAACGCACGCCCGCGATAACCGTAATTTCCTCTATCATCATCTGGTCGCTATCTGCTGCCCCACCAGCCTGTTCCCCGGGGTCGCCGGATGACTGCTCCTGGGCATAGGCGGACACCGCCAAGGCAACAGCAAGCCCCAAAGGGGTGCCAGGAAAACAGCGAAAGAATTTTTTCCGAAACTTTGTTCGTTGTAGCAGGTCGTTATCTGTCATCGCTATATCCCGGAGCAATTCTCCGGCGAAGTGAAGAATGTGTTAAATATACTGCATCTGGAATGTTCGGCGCTTTCGATCTGCGAATAGCCGTACAGGCGACCCTTCAATCCCTTGAAATTAATTTGATTCCTTATATACGGCAATAAACCCAGTCTGCGCCCGGAATGATTGACACGACAAGGAATGAGCTTGTTGTGAAACTTTCGTGCCCGGGCTCCAGTAGTCGCCTGGACATTATCAGGAAATACAGGTTGCAACACGCCGAAACGACTGTGTAATTCAATTTCCTCGGAAACGCCTGCAAAGCCTTCTCGCAATTTATTTACGGCGTATCGATCTCATTGGCCATCCGGACGAGCGGTATGAAGTCTATTAGGGTCTGATTTTAAGGTTTTTCCAAAGCATCGACGCCAATGACAGCGCACGCTGTTTATTGTCTTTTTGCACGAATAGCACAGCGTCACTTAATGCCGAAATTTCCGGTAATTTAATCTGCCAGGCATGGCCATCAACAGGGATTTCAATCTTCACTCCCTGTACATCCAACCATAGCTTGCTTCCCGGCAGGGCCTCTCCGGACAGTATTCCATCCTTGCTCAGATCGTGAACAGCCGCATAGGGCTCGGCATCACGCAGCGCCTCCAAAAAGACCAGCAATTCATCAACCTGACTGTCCTTGATAGGCGCGGAACCCGGGCCTTCGGTCATGACCTTCGACTTCTGCCAAAAAAGAGACCGGTCTTTGTAGTTCTTGAGCGAACTCGGGTACGCATTCCCGTAACTGCCATGACAACTGGCGCATTGGTTCTGAAAGTAATCGAGTACTTTCAGCGGAGTTTGGGACTTGTAATCCATTGTTCCTGTCTCCATTGCCGGTCTGTCAGTTGCGGATGTCTGATAGGCCAAAGCACCGGGGGCATTGCTTGTTTCCGCCAATACGGCATCCTCCAACGTAATGCGGTAGATTCGATCCTTTGAATCATCAGAAAAATAAATCGCACCGTCCTGAGCTTCCGCTACATCACAGGGTCGACCGAGCACATCCCCGGATTCCGTAACCAGAGAAACGAGCATCTGGTTGCCCATCGGGCGGCCGGTCCATGAATCGAACAAAATGCGCTCCAGGCGGTACCCGACTCGTTGAGACGAATTCCAGGAACCATGACTGGCAACAACTGCATCGCCGCCCAGTCCCAGCGTACTGTACTGAATAAAATTCCACCCGTTCGGTGCCCAGTGCGCCGGAAGTGTCCATGCCGGCATAACTGCCTTGGCTGCCAACTCTAGAAAGTCAGGTCTGTCGCGATATTCCAGCCGAGGCAAGCCGTCGCCGACGATGAATGGATGCCCGTAGAAACCACCTTCAACATAATGGTTAAATTCTTCAGGTGGAATACGGTCGGTGAAAGGCTGGTTGCCACCCTCTTCGCCGAAACTAGAACCGTAACGGTCGGAGCCATGGTCAGCACCCCAGATCTCCGTGGTTCCCGGACGCAATCGCAGCTTCTCGGTATTTCTCAGGCCCGATGCGTACAGCGTCTTTCCCGTGCCGTCCAGATTGAATTTCCAGATTTTTTGCCGTTCCGTGTCCACTTCGTCGGTAATGTTTCCCGAATCCCCAATGGAGGTGTAAAACGCAACGTCAGTGACCACAATCGAGCGCCACCAATGTCCACCGTTCGCGGGCAAATTGTCTGTAATCTTTACCTCCTCGTCCGCCTTGCCATCTCCGTCTGTGTCGCGTGCCTTCCAAATTGCACCGGTTTGCGTGAACCAGAGCCAGCCTTTGTAAAAGTGCATACCGTGCGCAGTCGGCTTTTCGGTGGTGAAGTCGGCTATTTTCGCCCAGACACCATTGACCTGGCGTAGAGTAATGATTGCACCAGCACCCGGTTGAGACACATACAGGCTGCCGTCATCTCCGAACTCAATAAAACGAACCTCTCCAATATCCTGCGCAACCAGGGAAACATGGAAGCCGGGGCGCACTTGAAACGAGGGCACACCGGGCCCCAGGGACGCCCCTGCATCCCCCACAACACACGCCATACCTGCTAACAGAAAAAATTTTGTGACTAACGATATCCTACACATGTTTTGATTCCGAGTTATCCTCCCGACTGCCTATCAAATACCCTCTCTCCTGGCCAACCACAACCCGGTCTTGAGGCAGATGGTAATTGGTATTCGCTCAGGCTTTTTAATACACCAAAGCAAATTTGCACCCACTTTCTCATAGCGGCGCCCACAGTTTGCAATTCTGTTATGCCAGCTTTCAAAAAAGCACTTGTATTACACGAGGATTTGGTCCTTGGGGCAAGCCAGCTCAGTCTTCTTACAATTCCTCAAGCACCAGATTCGGTTATAACCCTGAAAGGCCGGAATTTCGGTTCAAACGGTACCGAGACCGGGTCGAGAAAACGTTGATACATGCCGATCGAAAACCATCAGCGCGGTGGTACACCAGGGATCCATTTCGGCCAGTGGCACGCAATGGTGTGGTACCTATGGCGGCTCGGTCGCATCCGCAGAACCTGCGTTCGCCCCGCCGACTCGCGTGCCAGTTTTTTTCGACTGCGGCGGAAACGCAATAGCCGAATGAAAAAAAGCAAGAAAAGGAGGCTCCGTAACTGAAGCCTCCCCTCTTACCCTCTCATCAAATTTCGAGAAGCGACTTTCCCTCGCTAGTTGAGGGGAACGGACACAGTCGCATCTGTAGCAGTGGCCTCTTTGCCGGGCTCGGTGAGAACACACGAGATCGAGTACTCGCGGCCACTGCCGGAATCCGAGCGTTCCGCCCGAAGCTGGACAGTTCCCACGTAGTCCGCTCCATCCCAGAGTAGCGTGACCGGTACCGGCGTCCAGTAGCCATCAGAACCGTCCACATCGCCAGTGGTATTGCCATCGTCCGCACCATCGTCCGGTTCATTGCTCGAAATCGAGCAGGCGAGGGTCAGGCCAAGTGCGACCGGATCGACACCTTCATCGAAGAACGACACCTTCAGGTCGACGTCCTGCATCATGTGATTCGCCGGCCAGAGCCACTTTGGGTCGGCCTTGACGAGAACGGGTGGGGCCGTTTCCGGCAAAACCAGACCCACCGAAATCGAATCAATGTTCGGATAGAAGTTTGATGTACCCGTATTCTCTATGAGAATACCCAGCAAACCTCCCACCGAATCGGGCGTGGACGGAATCGTGGAGGAGTATTCCTCCCAATCGCGTGTGGTCGTCGTTGTGTAACTGCCGATCACATTGGCAGGATTGTCATAAAACAGGGTAGCTGTCCATTCGCCAGTCTCCCAATTGGGATCCCAGCCAGCCCAGGTTTTGGCAACAAAGCCAACGTCAAACACATCCCCCGGCTGAATCGTATACAGGCTCTGCAGGTAGCCCCCGCCGCCCGGAGACATCCAGGACGAAAAGCTGCCGTTGTGGGTCCCCCACCAGGCGTTTCCGGCTTCAACGCCCACGCCCCCGGTACCAGCAGCGTAATCCATCCAACCGGGTACATCTTGAGCGGGAAAATCAAAACTTGTGAAACCGCTGTCCCAATTGCCCACCCCGGCATCAAAGTCGGCATTGTCCAGGGGGATCTTCGCCACACCGGGAGGATCCACGGGGCTGTCACTGGCCAGTTCTGCCACCTCGATGTCGCTCAGGGCGTAGTTATAGATGCGGAAATCGTCGATCGCGCCATTGAACAACGGATCCGGCCACTGACTCTTGCCGATGTAATTGACCAACGGGTTGAAGTCGGAAGGCTTGATCGAGGTGCCCGTCGAAGCCTCGAGTACACCATTGACGTACAATTCGGCAGTGCCATCCCCGAGGACGACCGCCACATGGGCCCATTCCTGGACGGGCAGGGCCGAGGTGTACATGTCGTGCCCCCCCACACCACTCTTGACGATGGAAAACTGCATGGTGTTGCCGGACCAGTTGGCGGGCGTCAGGAACAGGTATTCGCCCGTGCCATTGCCAAAGTCGAAAATCCGTTGCCAGCTTTCCCCGCCGCGCCAGTAAACCCAGGTAGCGATGGTGACCTGGTCGTAGTTCACCACTTCCGACGGCACCCTGACGTAGCCTTCTCCGTTCAGAGCCAGGGCACTGCCATCAAGGCCGCCGGGGGTGTAGGAAGCACCGGCTGCCAATACAGCGTCATTTTCATTGATGCTGTCATCCAATGCATCCATCTGGAAGCCGTATTGCGCCACCAGCGTCGGCTCACCGGTCGGTGTCGCGCCGGTCTGGCCCGACCTGGCGGAGCGATTGAGTGCCTTGTCGACCGCCACAACCGTATAGTAGTAGGGCATGGTCTGGTTGGCGGTATTGTCCGTGTAAGAGGTGGACTCCGATCCCAGACGGGCAATGATCTCGTAGGGACCGCCGGAAGTGGCCGAGCGCAGTACATTGTAGCCAGCCAGATCGTCTTCCTTGTTGGCATTCCATTTGATCCACACGGACACATCATCGGCGGTCGCATCGACGCCCTTCGGCTTGGCCGGGGGGGTTAGATCGGTGGGATCAATCGCATCTGCCGGAACCAGGCGCCACTGCTGGTTGTATTGGCCATTGTCAGCCAGCTGGACGATTTTGGCGCCGTCGGTCGACATGTACAGCCCGCTCCAGCCACTGCCGATTTTAAAATAGCCATCTTCCACGTATTCCAGGAACCACATCTGGTTGTCGCCCGGATATGGCCAGTCCGGATTCGTGGCCTGCTCCCATTGGCGGATATCTCCCCCGTCCGATAACGAGAACCCATACACATCCGGTGCCTTGCCACTGTGGCCGGCCGCAAATTTAAAATAGCTGTAATCCCCGCCACGGGTTCTTGGAATGGGATGGACCTCCCACTGCTGGTAGTCTGCCCCGGTGAACCCGGTCTGCCGCATGAACGCACCGTTGTCCTGATTTCCGCCGATAACCTCCATCACTTCCCCACTTGCGCGGTTGACCAGAACATAGCGGCCGTCGATCACGGGCTGCACATCCTCACCCCAGGTGATATTGACCACCCGCTCCGCGTTCTTGTGGTTGGGTGTCTGATACCCGGGATCTCCAGAAGTGGTCACGTCGAAGAACCGTGTCGGACCATAGCCATCGTAGAACACGGGGCGGTCCCTGGAGACAAAACGGAAGGTGGTCGGCAGGGCCTGTCGTTCCGACTCGCCGACAAAGGCCTGTACCTGTCCCTCCGGCGCCCGGTAGACCGAGGCTGCCGTCCAGTTCCAGGGGTTTTCCGAATAGGCCAGCCGCATGCCGTCGCTGGTCTTCATGAACTCGCTCCGGGCCCGCCCGGCAGTGCCCCACCAGATACCGTTATCCATGCCGTACTGCGCGCCCACCATGGCCTCCATGACGTTGTGCAGTTCGTCGTTGGTGCCGACATCGCCATTATTCTGCACGTTGATGTGGAAATCCCGGTAAGTCCAGAAATTGCCCGCCAGCTGGTGGGTATTGCCCTCTTCCAGCAGGCCCGCGTCATTCAGCGGGTTATACCACTCGGCGGCCGCGTCGTTGTTGAGGGTATTGCCTCCCATAATGCGGATAAAGTCAGAAGCCCCGTAATCAAACGCAGGGTAAGTTGATCGCAGCTCGGAGGCAATTTCGCCGAACCTGACCTGGTCTCCCTGGAACGAACAGGGGCAATCGGGCTCGTTGAACGGCGCCACCGAGACAACCTTGCGTCCGGCATCCGTAAGCTTCTGGGTAGTCAACGCGATCAACTCGGCCCAGGTCTCAGGGTTACGATCACCTAGTCCTCCAGTGCCCTGAAAATAGGGGTCCAGTGATTCCGTGTCGTTGTTCAGATAAAGCGTCGTGTGGGCATCCGTGAAGTAGTTCACGATTCACAGGCGAAAATTGAATTCATCCAATCCCGATCCGGTCAACTCGTCGTTGATGCCATCGCCATCCGTATCGGCCAACGGTGTATCGCCGGTAAAGGAAAACCGGATAACGTCCGTTCGCTCCCTGCCCAGGAAGTTCACACCGCGGATGACGTTGGCGTCCCACAACCAGGCAGTATCAAAGCCCCAGAGATCCAGCCCCTTGTATTCGCCCGGATCCTCAGTTTCGTAGAAAACCACATTTTCCTGAGCGAAGGCCTGACCGGCCAGCAACAAGCCGACCGACAGCCCGAGCAGGCCAGGCATTCGTCGTTGCAGAAGCCTGTGATCCCTTTGTTCCGTCTTTATGCCTGAAGTGAGATGGGCGATGGACGCGCCCGAGTTGGACTTTTGGAACTTTAAATTTTTCGGACTTATCATCTTACCCTCACGATTAACTAAATGCTGAATTGATGCTTCGTTAAAGCTGCTATTTCTGTTTTTGCCGGAAGTGCTCGGTAGCCGACACTTTGGCCAGGGCGGCCGCTGCCTGCTCCGCGGTAATATCCCGCTGGGCTTCGGCGAGCATTTCGTAACCCACCATGAACTTTTTCACCGTCGCCGAGCGCAGCAGCGGCGGATAGAAGTGGGCGTGCAATTGCCAGTGGTCGCGGTTGTCGTCCATACCCGCTACCTTGCCCGGCGCCTGGTGCCAGCCCATGGAATAGGGAAAGCTGGTCTCGAACAGGTTGTCGTAGCGGGTCAGGAACGGCTTCAGGATGTCGGCCATGGACTGGCGTTCGGCACTGGTGAGTTCACCCAGGTGCCGGACATGGCGCCTGGGCAACAGCAGGGTTTCGTAGGGCCACATGGCCCAGTAGGGGATGACCACCAGCCAGTGGTCGTTCACCTCGACGGTGCGGCTGCCATCCGCCAGTTCCGCCTCGACATAGTCCAGCAACAGCGGCCGGCCCTGCTCCCGCCAGTATTCACGCTGGCTTTTGTCCACCTGCGCCGGCTCGGTGGGCAGGAAGGAACCGGCCCACACCTGGCCGTGGGGGTGGGGATTGGAACAACCCATGATCGCCCCCTTGTTTTCAATGATCTGCACCCAGGCGTGTTTCTGCACCAGTTCCAGGTACTGCTCGCACCAGAGGTCCACCACCGCCAGGATCTCGTCGGTGGCCATTTCCGGCAGCGTCAGGTCGTGGCGCGGGGAAAAGCAGATGACCCGGCATTCGCCGGTCACCGGCCGGGAGGTCATCAGGCCGTTGTGGGTCGACATCAGGGTGTCGTCCGGGCCCTCGGCCAGCAGCGCCGCAAAGTCGTTTTCGAAGACATAGGTGGCGCCGTAGTCCGGGTTGACCTCGCCGTTGGCGCGGACATTGCGGGGACAGAGGTAACACTTGGGATCGTAGCCGGGCCGCTGGCTCAGGTCGGTATCTTCCTGCTTGCCCTGCCAGGGCCGTTTGGTGCGATGGGGCGACACCAGTATCCACTGCTGCAACAGGGGGTTGTAGCGGCGATGGGGGTGCTCAACGGGATCGAACTTCATGCTGTTTTCTCCAACGGGTTACTCCGACGGGTTGCGGACGGGTTAAATCTCATCGGCGCCGTGCCCGATCTCGACCGGGTAAAACTCGGCATCGTAGCCCATGGCGGCCCGGTAACCGGCGCCCACGGTTTCCATAAATGCCGGCACCGCGCTCTGCTCCAGCAACACCAGGCTGCAGCCGCCAAAGCCGGCCCCGGTCATGCGGGCGCCGAGCACCCCGGGCTGTTCCTGGGCCAGACCCACCAGGGTGTCCAGTTCCTTGCCGGTCACTTCATAGTCCTGTTGCAGGGAGGCATGGCCCTGGCTCAATAACGCACCGAAACCGTGAAGGTCACCGTCGGCCAGCTTTCTGGCGGCCACCGTCACCCGGTTTTGCTCGGTGATCACATGGCGGGCGCGCTTTTTGATCACCGGGTCCGACAGGTGGTCCAGGGCCTCGTCGAGCGCATGGAGCGGGATCTGGCAGAGGTTCTCGACGTTAAAAACGGGCTTCAGTATCGACAGCGCCTGCTCCACCTCGCCCCGGCGCTGGTTGTAGGCGGATTCCGCCAGCTTGCGCGGCTTGCAGGTATTGGCGATCAGCAGGCAGTGATCGCCCAGCTCCACCGGCACGTAGTCCACCGACAGGTCGTTGGTGTTCATGACTGGCGCCCTGGTCCATGATGCCGCAGCTGACGCCGACAAAATTGTTCTCCGCCCGCTGGGTCAGCCAGCTGAGGGCCTGCCGATTGGCAAACCGGTCCTCCGAGGTCTGGTAACCGGTCACCGCCTCGATCAGGACAGCAATGCCCACTTCCAGGGAGGCGGAGGAGGACAGGCCGTTGCCGGGGATATCGCCGCCAATGGCGATATCCAGTCCCGGCAGTTCCACGCCCAGGGCCCGGTACTCGACAAAAACGCCCTTGACATAGTCGCCCCAGACCGGCGGCTCCTGCCGCTGCATGGCGGCATTCGGATCGAATTCGATAACACCGGGCTGGTTGAGGGAGACCATGCGCACGGTGCCGGTCGGGTTCGGCCGGACCGCAATATAGGTGCCGAACTGGATGGCGGCGGGCATCACCAGGCCGCCGCAGTAGTCGATGTGCTCGCCGATCAGGTTCACCCGGGCGGGGGAAAAAAAGAGACGCTCATCGGCGCTGCTGCTGCCAAAGGTTTCCGCCAGGGCTTTCTCGACCCGGTGGATCAATAGAAGATCTGCTGACATGGTCTGTTCC
>QJWQ01000002.1 GCA_003235325.1 Gammaproteobacteria bacterium
GGCACGATGATCGAGACCACGCTGCGGAAGATGGCCCTGGGCGGGGTCTATGACCAGGTTGGCGGCGGCTTCTACCGCTACTCCGTGGACGACCACTGGGAGATTCCCCACTTCGAGAAGATGCTCTATGACAACGGCCCCCTGCTCCGCCTCTATACCCAGGCCTGGCAACTGACGGATGAACCTCTGTATGCCCGGATTGCCCGCGAGACGGCGGACTGGGTGATGCGGGACATGCAGTCCGCAGACGGCGCCTATTTTTCCACGCTGGATGCCGACTCCGAGGGGGAAGAAGGCAAGTTCTATGTCTGGGACCGGGAGGAACTCCGGTCGCTCCTGGAAGATGATGAATTTTCCGTTATAGAACAATATCTTAACACCGGTCAGAGAGCGAACTTTGAAGGCCGCTGGCACCTCCATGTGACCAGTTCGCCGGACTACGTGGCCCAGCAGATGGGCATGACACCGGAACAGGTGGAGGCGGTCCTGGCATCAGCCCGGGGGAAGCTGCTCACGGCAAGGAATGCCCGCATCTGGCCGGGACGGGATGAAAAGATACTGACCTCCTGGAACGGCCTGATGATCACCGGGATGGCCACCTCCGCCAGCACCTTTGGTAACGAAGACTGGTTCAACTCCGCCGCCAGGGCTCTGGAATACCTGCGGGGGAAGCTCTGGCAGGGGGACCATCTCCTGGCCACCTGCAAGGACGGCAAGGCCCACCTGAATGCCTACCTGGATGACTACGCCTTTCTGATCGAGGGGATACTGGCCCTGCTGAACTACCGCTGGGACAGCGGCTGGCTGGCGTTTGCGACCCAACTGGCGGATACCATGCTGGCCCGCTTCGAGGACCGGGAGAACGGGGGATTTTACTTTACCTCCCATGACCACGAGCAGCTCATCCAGCGCAACAAGCCCTACATGGACGATGCCCTGCCCGCCGGCAACGCCGTGGCCGTCCGGGTACTGCTGGCCCTCGGCCACCTGCTGGGACGCACCGATTACCTCGATGCCAGTGAGCGCGCACTTAAGTCTGCATGGCCATTAATTAGCCATTTCCCGGTCGGTCACTGCACCTTCCTGACGGCCCTGGTGGATTATCTGCAACCCCCGCGGCAGGTCATCGTGCGGGGCGTGGGCAAGGATCTGGCGGACTGGCGGGCCCAGGCCCGGCTGGCGGGGCCCTATAGCCGCGTCTTTGCCATCCCGACGGATGCGGCGGACCTCCCGGGGCTCCTGGCAGAGCGCAAGGCAGAGGAATCAACGGTGGCATATATCTGTGCAGGGCACCAGTGCCTGCCGCCGGTCAAGCGGCTTGATTTACTGGCCGAAAACCTAAACAATCGGGGTTATAGTTGATTCCTTAGAATAATTACAAGAAATTGGAATTTTTGTGTCCTATCGACCCCCTCGCAGGCACCGGCGGGTCTGATAAGTGAAAAAACCTACTGATTTATAAAGCGAAGGCCACTGGCCTCGCTTCAACACGACATTCAAAGATGATTGCTGATTTGAATATTTAATGAGTCTAGGAGGAGGAAATATGCCGACAAAAAACAAGAAGCTGCTGGCCTGGGTCGATAAGGTCGCGGCCCTCACCCAGCCCGACGAAGTGGTCTGGTGTGATGGTTCAAAAGAAGAGTATGACCGCATGTGGGACATCCTGGTCAAGGGCGGTACAGCAATAAAACTCAATGAGAAAAAACGTCCCAACAGTTATTACTGCCGGTCCGTCCCTGAAGACGTGGCCCGCGTGGAAGACCGGACCTACATCTGTTCACAGAAAGAGGAAGACGCCGGCCCGACCAACAACTGGATGGACCCGAAGGAGATGCGCGACACCCTGAACGGCCTGTTCACGGGTTGCATGAAAGGACGGACCATGTACGTGATCCCGTTCAGCATGGGCCCGATCGGATCACCCATTTCCCATATCGGTGTTGAATTATCCGATTCCCCCTATGTGGTGACCAACATGCACATCATGACGCGGGTGGGCCAGAAGGTCCTCGACGCCCTGGGTGAGGACGGTGAATTCGTGCCCTGTATCCATTCCGTGGGCGCTCCGCTCGAAAAAGGCCAGGAAGATGTTGCCTGGCCGTGTAACACCACGAAGTATATCGTGCACTTCCCCGAGACCCGCGAGATCTGGTCCTTCGGTTCCGGCTACGGCGGCAATGCCCTGCTGGGCAAGAAGTGTTTCGCCCTGCGTATCGCCTCGGTAATGGGTCGCGACGAGGGCTGGATGGCCGAGCACATGCTGATCCTGAAACTGACCAGCCCCGAGGGCAAGGTCAGGTATGTGGCCGGCGCCTTCCCGAGCGCCTGCGGCAAGACCAACCTGGCCATGTTGACCCCGACCGTCCCGGGCTGGGAGGTGGAGACTATCGGCGATGATATCTGCTGGATGAAGTTTGGCGATGACGGCCAGTTGTACGCCATCAATCCGGAGGCAGGCTTCTTCGGCGTGGCCCCCGGCACCAGCATGAAGTCAAACCCGAACGCCATGTTGTCATTGACCAAGAATTCCGTCTTTACCAATGTCGCCCTCACCGATGACGGCGATGTCTGGTGGGAAGAGATGACCGATGAGAAACCGGCACACCTGACCGACTGGAAGGGCAATGACTGGACGCCGGATTCCGATACACCGGCCGCGCATCCCAACGCCCGCTTTACCGCTCCGGCCGCGCAGTGTCCCGTGATCGCCGATGCCTGGCAAGACCCCAAGGGCGTACCGATCAGCGCGATCCTGTTCGGCGGCCGCCGTGCCTCAGTCGTACCCCTGGCCAACGAGGCCCGCGACTGGATCCACGGTACCTTCCTCGGCACCATCATCGCCAGCGAGATGACCGCTGCCGCCTTCGGCGCTATCGGCCAGCTCCGCCGTGACCCGATGGCCATGCTGCCGTTCTGCGGTTACAACATGGCCGATTACTGGGGTCACTGGTTGAAGATGGGCCAAAAGAAAGGCGCCAAACTGCCGAAGATCTTCTACGTCAACTGGTTCCGCAAGAACGAAAAGGGCAAGTTCATGTGGCCCGGCTTTGGCGAGAACAGCCGTGTGCTGAAATGGGTCTTCGAACGCTGCGAAGGCACCACGGACGCCATCGAAACACCGATCGGCAACCTGCCGACACTGGATGCCATCGAATTCGATGGCCTGGGTGTCGACGAAAACGACAAGGCCCTGTTGTTACGGGTCGATGTCGACGGCTGGCTGCAGGAGATCCCCATGATCCGGGAATACTACAAGACCTTTGGTAATCACCTGCCGGCCGAGTTGTCCAAGGAGCTGGACGAGCTGGAGAAGCGTTTAGAGAAGGCCAAGCAGGCGGTGGCCTGATGCTTGCAACCAGGTCCAGCGTATTTATGTACCAGGCTTGAATCCTGTATCGAAAACCCGCTCCACGTGAGCGGGTTTTTTTTGAAAAAACCAGAATAAATGAGGTTAGCTCATGATCGAAATGACACAGGAACTTGCCGAGCAGCTTGGCAAAGCCGCTCTGGCGAAAGCGGCCGAGTTGAAACGGCCCATGAGTGTATCCGTGGTGGATGAATCAGGACGGCTGGTCTTCTTTTCCAGGATGGACGGCGCAGGGTTCTTTACCTTTGATACCTCGCGCGCCAAGGCCATGGCAGCGGCCTCTTTCAAGCGCTCTACCATGGAGATCACCAAGAACAAGGATCTGAATCCGCTGTTGTGGTATTCACTGCCCAGCGTGGTGCCGGCACAGGCCCTGCCCAGCCCGGGTGGCCTGCCCATTAAAAAGGATGGCCACGTGATTGGCGCAATCGGCCTGGGTGGCGGCTCACCCGAGGAAGATCATGAATGCGCCCTTGCCGCCATGGCAACGGTGGGAAAGTAGCTAAGCAAAATCGTATTTAAAATTGTCCTTGAACCGGTCTTTCAGTTCATCCTTGCTGAAGGAGTGATTCTGGGTACCGTTCTCCTCGATGTTGATCATCCCCATCAGGGCGGCAAGCCGGCCCGTGGTCTCCCAGTCCATATCATGCATCAGCCCGTATAGCAGGCCGGCACGATAGGCGTCGCCGCAGCCGGTGGGGTCCTTGACAAGGTTGGGCCTGGCAGCGGGGACCTCGACACGGTGCTTTTTCGTGTAGACATGTGATCCCTCCGGGCCACGGGTGATGATCAGCGCCTCGACACGTTCGGTCACGTCATGCGGCGAAAGGCCGGTACGTTCCTGGAACATCTGCCACTCATAGTCATTGACGGTCATCCAGGTGGCCTGGTCGGCGAAGGTCCTGAGTTCCTGGCCATTGAACATCGGCATACCCTGACCGGGATCGAAGATAAACGGGATGTCCTGGTCGGCGAACTGCTCGGCATGTTCGATCATCCCGTCACGCCCGTCAGGTGAGATGATACCGATCGTCACGTCTTTTACGTCCGACACCTTGTTGAGATGCGCCATGCCCATGGCACCCGGGTGAAACGCCGTGATCTGGTTATCGTCCATGTCGGTCGTGATAAAGGCCTGCGCGGTGAAAGCCCCGGCAACCCGCGTGACATGGCTACGGTTCATGCCGCTCTCATCCATCCACCGTTCATAGGGATCGAAATCATGGCCCACAGTCCCCATGGGCACCGCATTGCCGTCCAGCAGCCCCAGATTGTAAGCGATGTTGCCCGCGCAACCGCCGAACTCGCGGCGCATCTCGGGGACCATGAAGGAGACATTCAGTATATGTACCTTGTCCGGCAGGATGTGATTCTTGAACTGGTCAGGAAAGACCATAATAGTGTCGAAGGCAAATGAACCGCAGATTAGAGCTTTCACTTTGTTTACCTTTAATTGACTGTTCTTATGGGAAACGACCGGTTGCCGAGTTAACAAACATTATATATGCATCAAACCGCAGCCATCCTTTTTTGTTTTCCACCTCGGATATTCCGCTTGCCTTGGCGCTCGAGGACCGGTTTTAGAAACTTGCCCGTATAGGACTTCTTGTTCGCGGCCACTTTCTCCGGCGTACCCGTGGCGATGATCTCACCGCCGTTGTCCCCTCCCTCGGGACCCAGATCGATGATCCAGTCGGCGGTCTTGATGACATCCATGTTATGTTCAATCACGACTACCGTATTGCCGTGATCACGCAGGCGGTGCAGGACATGCAGCAATTGCTTGATGTCCTCGAAATGCAGGCCCGTGGTGGGCTCGTCCAGGATATACAGTGTCTTGCCGGTATCACGCTTGGACAGTTCGCGTGACAGCTTGACCCGCTGGGCCTCGCCACCGGAAAGCGTTGTCGCATTCTGGCCGAGCTTGATATAGGACAGGCCGACATCCATAAGCGTCTGCAGTTTCCGGGCGATCACCGGGACGGCATCAAAAAATTCGCGCGCCTCCTCTACTGTCATATCCAGCGCCTCGTGAATGTTCCTGCCCTTGTAGCGGATATCGAGGGTCTCGCGGTTATAGCGTTTACCCTTGCAGACATCGCAGGCGACATAGATATCCGGCAGGAAGTGCATCTCCACCTTGATGACGCCATCACCCTGGCAGGCCTCGCAGCGGCCGCCCTTGACGTTGAAACTGAAGCGGCCCGGCTGGTAACCGCGTGAACGCGCCTCCTGGGTCGCGGCGTAGAGTTCACGTATCGGTGTGAATACGCCCGTGTAGGTCGCGGGATTGGAACGTGGCGTACGGCCGATGGGACTTTGATCGATATCCACCACCTTGTCGAAATGATCCAGACCTTCCGCCGAATCATACTCTGCCGGGTTGAGGTTGCTGCCGTTGATATCACGCGCCGCGATCTTGTGGAGCGTTTCGTTGATCAGTGTCGACTTGCCGGAGCCGGACACACCGGTCACGCAGACAAATAATCCCACGGGGATCTCGACATTCACCGACTTCAGGTTGTTGCCGCGCGCGCCGTTGATCCTGAGCGTGGCCAGGCGATTAACCGGTGTCCTCGATTCCGGCACCCCGATCTGCTTGCGGCCCGAGAGATACTTCCCGGTCAGGGAGGTCTTGTGCGCC
>QJWQ01000092.1 GCA_003235325.1 Gammaproteobacteria bacterium
AGGAATTATGCAGACAACCGGAGGATTGCCCGCGGTCACTATTTATCCCTGCTCTCCATTTGCGCCTTGATCAGGTCACCAATGGTGGTGGGGGACATGCTTTCCGCTTCCTGTTTGCGGTGTTCACGAATAGCCGCTTTTTCTTCGGCCACGTCCTTCGCCTTGATAGACAAACTGATCTGCCGGTTCTTGCGATCGACGCTGATAATCTTGACCTCGACCTTGTCGCCAACACTGAGGGCATTGCGTGCATCCTCAACCCGATCTCGGGAAATTTCGGATGCTTTCAGGCTGCCTTCAACGCCGCCTGCAAGGGTAAGAATCGCAGACTTGGCGTCAACTTCCTTAACGATCCCGTTGACTACGTTACCCTTGTCATTCTCGGTCACATAGTTGGTAAAGGGGTCGTCGGCAAGTTGCTTTATTCCCAATGAAATTCGCTCTCTTTCCGGGTCGATGGCGAGGATTACCGTGTCCAGTTCATCACCTTTCTTGAAGTTGCGAATCGCTTCTTCTCCGGTTTCATTCCAGGAAATATCCGACATATGGACCAAGCCGTCTATCCCACCATCCAGGCCAATAAAAATACCGAAATCGGTGATGGATTTAATATTTCCGGATATCTTGTCGCCCTTGCTATGACTCTTGGCAAACTCATCCCAGGGATTCGGATTGCACTGTTTAATACCCAGGGAAATGCGACGTCGCTCTTCATCAATGTCAAGGATCATAACATTGACCTTGTCGCCTACCTGGACAATTTTGGACGGGTGGACGTTTTTGTTGGTCCAATCCATCTCCGAAACGTGAACAAGGCCTTCAACGCCATCTTCAAGCTCGGCAAAACAACCATAATCGGTAAGATTGGTAATCGTTGCCTGGACTTTGGCGCCTTCTGGGTAACGGGCCTTGATATCTGCCCATGGATCCTCACCCATCTGTTTCAGGCCCAGGGACACCCTGTTACGCTCACGGTCAAATTTGAGGACCTTAACCTCAATCTCATCTCCGACATTGACGATTTCACTGGGGTGTTTGATACGTTTCCAGGACATATCTGTAATGTGCAGCAGGCCATCAATACCACCGAGATCGACAAAGGCGCCATAATCAGTAAGATTCTTGACAATACCCTTGAGAGTCACACCTTCTTCAAGTGACTCCAGCAATTCGTCTCGTTCAGCAGTGTTGACCGCCGCCATGACGGCTCTTCGGGAAACAACGACATTGTTGCGTTTTTGATCGAGCTTGATGACCTTGAATTCAAGCGGCTTGTCTTCCAGATGTGCGGTTTCACGCATTGGCCGAACGTCCACCAGAGAACCGGGCAGAAATGCGCGGAGACCGCCTATATCTACCGTGAATCCACCTTTGACTTTGCCACTGATAATGCCGGTTACGACCTTGTCATCTTTGTGTGCATTCTCAAGTTCGAGCCAGGATTCAGCCCTTCGGGCTTTCTCACGTGACAGCCGGGTAGCACCAAATCCATCCTCCACGGTTTCGAGCGCAACCTGTACCTGATCACCCACCTTGAGATCAAAATTCCCGTTTTCATCGAGAAACTGCTCAAGTGGAATGACGCCTTCCGACTTGAGGCCGGCGTAAACAGTCACCCAGTCCTTATCAATATCGAGAATAACGCCGGTGACGATGGAACCGGGGGCCATTTCAACTGTCTTGAGACTTTCTTCAAACAGTTCAGCAAAACTTTCACTCATTAATGTATACCTGTCATTTTGGAATCAATCGATTCCTGCCACGCTACCAGTCGCGGGGGTCTGTTTTGTTAAATGAAAAATCAGGGGCATTTCTGGCATAACCCGCCAATTTTCCGATTTTGTTGCCGGTTTGTCGGCTATCTTGACAAGATTTCGCTAACGATGACACAGGCCCTGTCAAGCACCTGAGAAATGGTCATTCCGGTGGTGTCCAGGACAATAGCATCAGCAGCTGGCCTCAACGGTGACACCTGCCTGTTGCTATCCCGTTCATCCCGGGTTCTGACCGACTCCACGAGGGCGGCAAGGCTAACACTTTCCCCCTTATCCATCAACTGCTTATAGCGCCTGTCCGCCCTTTCTTCCGGGGACGCGGTAAGGAAAATTTTAACCCTGGCATCCGGGAATACCACTGTCCCCATGTCCCGACCATCTGCCACCAGCCCGGGTGAGTCGACAAAGGCCCGCTGACGTCCCAAAAGGGCCTGGCGGACCTCGGGAATGACCGCCACGGTTGAAGCGCCGACGGCCATTTCCTCGGTGCGTATGGTCGAAGATACGTCTTCCCCCTCAAGTATTACCACCGGAGCATCGCCATCGCAGTTCATTTCAAAACTGATATCCATGTGGCCAGCCAGGACGGTCAGGGCATCCACGTTGTCAAGGGGCACTTTGTGTCGCATGGCGGCAAGGGCAAGCAGCCGGTAGAGGGCGCCACTATCGAGATAATGGTATCCGAGCCGTTGAGCCAGCAACTGGCCAATTGTGCCCTTGCCGGTACCACTGGGACCATCGACAGTGATGACGTTGATATCTTTATTATTCATCGAGCAGCTTCTCGTTAATTTTGGCGAGCAAGTTCCTGAATCTTGAACCCGGTTTGACTGGCCAGGCTGACAAATCCTGGAAAGGAAGTGGCGACATTGCTGCAATCCCTGATCAGGATTTCCCCCTGGGACCGCAATCCGGCCACCGCAAACGCCATGGCGATTCGATGATCGCCCAAACTATCGACGCTGCCACCGCTGATAACGCCTCCCTCGATGATAATACCGTCGGACTTGGCTGTTGCTTTGATCCCCAGACTGACCAGGCCGTCGGCCATGGCCTGAATTCGGTCGCTTTCCTTGACGCGCAGTTCCTCGGCACCATTCAGAATGGTCGTACCTCGTGCACAGGCAGCGGCAACAAACAACACTGGAAATTCATCAATTGCCAAAGGCACCTGATCCTCAGGAATAGTAATTCCGGCAAGAGGAGCTGAACGGACTCTCACATCGGCAACGGGCTCACCGCCGACATTCTGCGGATTTTTCAGGGTTATGTCGGCGCCCATCAACTTCAGAATGTTGATGACGCCGATGCGGGTCGGATTGATTCCGACATGTTCCAGGGTGATGTCTGATCCCGGAACAATGGATGCGGCCACCATAAAAAAAGCCGCCGATGAAATATCCGCAGGCACATCGATATTAGTTGCTGTCAGCTCGCTGCCACCCTCCAGGCTGACTGTGTCGCCCTGGCGATCTACCCGGTAGCCAAAGCCACCCAGCATACGCTCCGTATGATCCCGGGTCGGCGCAGGTTCTGTCACGGCCGTGGTGCCCTCGGCATAAAGCCCCGCCAGCAACAAAGCAGATTTCACCTGGGCACTGGCCATGGGCAGGCGGTAGACAATTCCTCGTAACTTTTGACCGCCGCGAATGGTCAGGGGTGGCCTGCCACCATCGCCGGTTTCGATCACAGCACCCATTTCTGCCAGGGGCAGCGCCACCCGGTTCATGGGTCGTTTAGACAACGACGCATCGCCAGTAAGCACTGTGTCAAAAGACTGTGCCGCCAGCAATCCGGCCAGAAGACGCATGGAAGTACCGGAATTACCAAGATAAAGTGGCCCCGGCGGGGGTTGCAAGCCATGCATGCCGGTGCCATGAATCAGTACTCGCCCCTGACTTGGCCCCTCGATCACCACCCCCATATCGCGGAAAGCCTGCAGCGTGGCAAGACTATCCTCCCCTTCCAAAAAACCGGTGACCTCGGTCATGCCCTTGGCCAGAGAGCCCAGCATCATGGAGCGGTGAGAAATAGATTTGTCCCCGGGGACACGGATATGACCGCTGAGTGGTGCCGGTGCCGGCGAAGTTTGGTAGTCAATATGGTTCATGTTCGTCGCTTCAAGGTAAGACTTGCATTCCAGCATTTTGGCAAAGTGATTACGTGCCTCACGAGCACGAGTAAATACACCCAGCAGGTATTCGCTGTCCTTATGGTCGATGGCGCTGCGCAATTTCGCCAGGCTGTCGGTTAAACGGTCGAGCATGACCAGGATTGCTTTTCGGTTGGACAGGGCAATGTCGTGCCACATCAGCGGGTCACTGCCGGCTATACGGGTGAAATCCCTGAAACCGCCGGCGGCGTAACGAAAGATTTCCCTGTTATCTTCCATTTTGGCCAGGGTATCTACCAGAGCATAGGCGAGCACGTGGGGCAAGTGGCTGGTGGCGGCGAGCACCTCGTCGTGTTCATCCACCGGCATTTCGGTCACTGTGGCCCCAACTGCGGTCCACATCCTGCGCACGTTATCCAGATGTTTCGGTGATGTGTTCTCGCAGGGTGTCAGTATCACCCTGTGGTCGACAAACAGGGAGGGATTGACCGCCTCGATGCCACTTCTCTCGGAACCTGCAATGGGATGGCCGGGAATAAAAGCATCGGGCATCGACCCGAAAAGATCTGTTGCCGCAGCAACAACACTACCCTTGACGCTGGCTACATCAGTGACACTGACTCCCCGGGCCATGATCTCACCCAGTTGAGCCAGGGTTGCCGGCACCGAAAGGGTGGGCACAGCAATGACCACGACGTCTCCGGCTTTCAGCAAATCCAGAGTCGCAGTCAGGTCAGATTCGGCGTGATCAACCACCCCGTTTTCAAGGGCGAGTTTCAGGGTCGAGGCGCGACGGGATACACCGATCACCTGGGCGAAACTGCCTCGCTCCCTGGAGGCCCTAGCCAGGCTGCCGCCAATCAGACCCAATCCGATCACCAGCAACTGGCCAGATGCCGATGCGTTTTCGTTTGTAAATGTGCTCAAGGGTTGGGTCCGCTCATAAGTGCTTGCTGTGTGCAATTGGCGCTCAACAGGACTAGACAACGGCTCTGGGATAGGACCCGAGAATTTTCAAATCGGATACGCGAGAGTGCATTTCCTCCAGGGCGGCGACAATATTTGGATTGCAGCGATGCCCCTTGAAATCAATGAAAAACACATAGTTCCATTTACCTGTGATGGAGGGCCGGGTCTCCAGCCGGGTCATGTCCACTCTGTGTTTGCGCAACGGCTCCAACAGTAAATACAGGGCGCCGGGCTCGTTGCGTACTGATACCACAATTGATGTTTTGTCATCGCCACTGGGTGGCACATCCTCACGGCCAATGATCAAAAATCGCGTCGAGTTGTCAGGCCGGTCCTCGATTTTTTCCGCCAGCCTGGTAAGCCCGTAGAGTTGCACCGCCATGTCACCGGCGATCGCCGCCGAATTCCATTCACCGGTAACCCGCCGGGCGGCATCGCCATTGCTGCTGACCGGAACCCGTTCAATTTTCGGATAATGAGAATCCAGCCACTTACGACACTGGGCCAGGGCCTGAGGGTGGGAATAAACTCGGGAAATATTCTCATTGCGGGTATTGGGACCCACCAGTAAGTGGTGGTGGATACGCAATTCCACCTCTCCACAAATTCGCAGAGATGAGTCGATAAAGCTGTCCAGGGTGTGATTGACCACGCCCTCGGTGGAATTTTCAACCGGCACTACACCATAGTTGGCGGCACCGGATTCCACTTCCCGAAAAATTTCGTCGATCGCCGCCATCGGCACGGTGAGGGCGGCGTGGCCGAAATGTTTGAGTGCCGCCTCCTGGGTAAAGGTGCCTTCCGGTCCCAGAAAAGCAACTCGGATCGGCTTTTCCAGTGCCAGGCAACTGGACATGATTTCCCGAAACAAACGGGCCACGTCCTCACTCTCCAGTGGTCCCGGATTATTGGCCATGATCTCCCGCAAAACCTGGGCTTCCCGCTCCGGGCGATAAAAATTGTCAGTGCCGGCCGCCGATTTGACCCTGGCGATTTCCTGGGCGCAGGTGGCGCGCTGATTAATCAGCACCAGCAATTGCCGGTCCAGACCGTCGATTTGCTCTCTCAATCGGGCGAGTTCATTGGTATCTGACATGGCCGGTTTACTCCTGATCGCTGTCTTCAGTCGTTTCCTCTACACGAGCGACACCGACCAGTTGCTCGCCCTCCCTCACTTTGATCAGGCGCACGCCCTGAGTATTCCTGCTCAGGATTGAAACCTCGCTGACTCGGGTCCGCACCAGGGTGCCCTGGTCCGATATAAGCATGATTTCATCGTTGTCACTCACTTGCACCGCACCTACCAGGGCTCCATTTCGGGCCGATGTCTGCATGGCTATCACACCCTGGCTGCCGCGGTTGTATACAGGGAAATCCTCGACACCGGAGCGCTTGCCAAAGCCGTTGGCACTGATGGTCAGCACCTGATAACCCGGCTCTGGAATGATCAGCGAGATAACTTCCTGCCCCTCGGGCAGGCGAATTCCACGCACACCACGGGCGCCTCGCCCCATGGGCCTGACATCATTTTCGTTGAATCGGATAGCCTTGCCGCCGGTAGTAAACAGCATGACGTCTGAATTGCCGCTGGTGATGGCAGTGCCGATCAGGCGATCATTGCCCTCCAGTTCCACCGCCCGCAAACCGACACTTCTGGGCCTGGAGAAGGATTCCAGCGAAGTCTTCTTGACGGTGCCGTTTGCCGTGGCCATGAATATATATTGATCTTCTGTGTACTCAGTAACCGGTAAAATAGAGGTGACCCGTTCACTGTCCTCAAGGGGCAGCAGGTTGACCATGGGGCGTCCTCGGGAGTTTCGTCCCGCCACCGGAATCTGGTAGACCTTGAGCCAGAACACCTTGCCGGCGTTGGTAAAGCAGAGAATGGTCTGGTGGGTATTGGCGATCAGCAGATGTTCGACAAAGTCCTCGTCCTTGACCGATGTCGCCGATTTGCCGGTGCCGCCGCGGCGCTGGGCCTGGTAGCTATCCAGTGGCTGGGTTTTGGCATAGCCTCCATGGGAAATAGTCACCACCCGCTCTTCCTCCGGAATCAGGTCGGCGATGGTGAGGTCGTGCTGGGATTCAATAATTTCAGTACGGCGTTCATCGCCGAACTCCCGGGAAATTTCTTCCAGTTCCTGGCGAATCACTGTCATCAGCCGCTCGGGATCTGCCAGTATTTCGAGGTATTCGCCAATCTCGGTAAGCCGTTCCTGGTATTCGGCCAGAAGCTTGTCGTGTTCCATGCCGGTGAGGCGATGCAGACGCAATTCCAGGATGGCCTGGGCCTGAGCCGGTGACAGAAAATAGCTGCCCTCGTGAAAGCCATAGCGGCTTTCCAATTCCTCGGGGCGGGAGGCATCGCTACCGGCCCGTTCCAGGAATTGCATTACGGCGTCGGCAGACCAACCGGTTTCGACCAGTTTTTCCCGTGCCTCCGCGGGAGACGGCGAGGCCTTGATCAGGGCAATAACCGGGTCGATATTTGCTATGGCGACCGCCAGTCCCTCGAGGATATGACCGCGCTCCCTGGCTTTTTTGAGCAGGAACACCGTGCGGCGCGTCACCACTTCCCGGCGGTGGCGGACAAAGGCTTCCAGCATCTGTTTCAGGTCCAGAATGCGCGGTTGACCGTCCACCAGGGACACCATGTTGATACCAAAGACACTTTGCAGCTGAGTGTGGGCGTAGAGGTTGTTGAGTACCACATCCCCCAGCTCGCCCCGTTTCAATTCAATGACAACCCGCAGACCGTCCTTGTCAGACTCATCCCTGAGTTCCGATATACCCTCGATTTTCTTTTCCTTGACCAGTTCTGCAATTCGCTCGATCAGACGTGCCTTGTTCAGCTGGTAGGGAATTTCGTGAATGATGATGGTTTCACGGTGAGTCTTGTCATCGACCTCGATTTCCGCTCGCGCCCTGACATAAATCCGACCGCGACCGGTGCGGTAGGCCTGGATGATGCCAGCCCGCCCATTAATGATGGCGCCGGTGGGAAAATCGGGGCCGGGCACATGAAGCATCAACTCGTCGACACTGATATCTCCATTGTCTATCAGCGCCAGGCAGGCAGTAATCACCTCACGCAGGTTGTGGGGCGGTATATTGGTGGCCATGCCCACTGCAATACCGGAAGAGCCGTTAACCAGAAGATTCGGCACCCGCGTCGGTAAAACCGTCGGTATCTGCTCGGTTTCATCGTAGTTGAGAACGAAATCTACTGTTTCCTTTTCCAGGTCCGCCAGCAGCGAGTGAGCAATTTTTGCCATGCGGATTTCGGTATAGCGCATGGCGGCGGCGGAATCGCCGTCAATGGAACCAAAATTCCCCTGACCGTCGACCAGCATGTAGCGCAGGGAAAATGGCTGCGCCATTCGGACAATAGTATCGTACACAGCGGTGTCGCCGTGGGGGTGATACTTACCGATGACATCGCCGACCACGCGGGCCGACTTTTTATAGGGCTTGTTCCAATCGTTGTTGAGTTCGCTCATGGCGAACAATACCCGGCGATGAACCGGTTTGAGGCCATCCCTGACATCGGGCAGTGCGCGCCCGACAATCACACTCATGGCATAGTCGAGATAAGACTGGCGCAGCTCGTCTTCAATATTGACGGGCTGAATCTCTCTGGCAATTTCACCCATAAAACTAAATGATCCCCGAAATATCCAATGCTTGGCTCGAGACAAGAAATTCGGTGTCGACAACACCCGGAAGCCGGCGCGCAGCCCTTAAAGAAAAGTCAGGGTAAAAACCCTGACCCCGCCCGAACACAAGCGGCGAATTGTAACACAGCTTTGCATGGCAGACTTACCGCCAAACTCGGCCAGCAACCTTACAAGACTTCGATTTCCGGTATACTTTGGTACCTGTAACCAGCCACGGCCAAACACTGTTACCAGGCAGCTCGAATCAGCAACCTCGAAGCCATCACCTCGAATGAGACTCCATGACACCAACACCCGTTGACCTGCTTATCAGCCCCGAATGGATTATCCCCGTGGTGCCGGAACGCACGACGCTGACGGACTGTTCTGTGGCGGTTAGTGACGGTGTAATCCAGGCCATCGTGCCCACGGCCGAGGCCATGCGAAAGTACTCCCCGGAACAGCACCTGACACTACCCGGTCACGCCCTGATACCCGGCCTGGTCAACTGCCATGGCCACGCCGCAATGAGCCTGTTGCGAGGCTACGCTGACGACCAGCCACTCCAGGACTGGCTGCAAAAAAGTATCTGGCCGGCGGAGTCCCGCTGGGTCAGCGACAGCTTCGTTCGGGACGGTACCGAACTGGCCATCGCCGAGATGCTTAAGACCGGTACAACCTGTTTTTCCGACATGTATTTCTTTCCCGATCAAGTGGCTGCTCTGGCACAAAAGATTGGCATTCGCTGCCAGATCGCCTTTCCCGTCATCGACTTTGCCACTGCCTGGGCCCGGGATGCCGAGGAATACATCCACAAAGGCCTGGCGGTACACGACAACTTTCGCGATGAGTCACTGATCCGTGTAGTCTTCGGCCCCCATGCCATCTATACCGTTGCCGACCGCCATCTGGAACGCATAGGCATCCTGGCGGAAGAACTGGATAATGCCATCCACATCCATCTCCATGAAACCGCCCGGGAAGTAACCGATTCCGTTACAGCCAGAAATCAGCGGCCCCTTCGCCATCTCGACTATCTGGGTCTGCTCAATACCACTACCCAGTGTGTACACATGACCCAGATCGATGCCGAGGATCTGGCCCTGCTCAGGCGCAGCAACGCCCAGGTGATTCACTGTCCGAAATCCAATCTGAAGCTGGCCAGCGGCTTTTGCCCGGTAAACCTGCTGCTGGAATCCGGCATCAATGTCGCCCTGGGGACGGATGGTGCCGCCAGCAACAACAGCCTGGACCTGCTGGACGAGACCCGTTTTGCGGCCCTGCTGGCCAAAGGGCAAAGTGGTGATGCTGCGGTCATCGATGCCCACCAGGCACTGAAAATGGCCACGTTAAACGGCGCCCGGGCGCTCAATATCGACCGCATCACCGGCAGCATCGAGCCCGGCAAATCCGCAGACCTGGTAGCGGTAGCGCTGGATAAAATAGACAGCCAGCCCCTGTATAATCCCGTGTCGCAACTGGTCTACACCCAGGCTGGCAACAACGTCAGTCATGTCTGGATTGCGGGACGGGCCCAGGTGGCGGAGGGCGAACTGCTGACAATAAACCAACAGGACCTGCTTGCCAGAACCCGCCTTTGGCGTCAACGCATTGCCGGACAATAGGCCCCTATGACAGATTCAAAAGCGACATCGGACCAGAGCCCCCCAATTGACGAGTCCCGGATCGGGACGGCGCCCAGACCCGGGCAGGTCGAGCCACAACATCTCGAGGGAAATCCTGTCGACGGCAATGTCGATCCGGCAGAAATTGCCAAGTTCGAGGCCCTTGCCAGCCGCTGGTGGGACCCCGAAAGCGAATTCAAGCCGCTTCACGAGATCAATCCACTGCGGGCAAACTGGGTAGACCTGTATTCCCCCGTCGCCGGCAAGAAACTGCTGGACGTCGGGTGTGGCGGCGGCATTTTCTGCGAGGCCATGGCCCACCGGGGTGCCCTGGTCACCGGTATTGACATGGGCGAGGCGCCACTGGCGGTTGCGCAGTTGCACCAACTGGAAACGGGCGTATCGGTCACCTACCAGCGTACCACCGCCGAGCAACTGGCGGCGGAGACGCCGGGCAGTTTTGATATTGTCACCTGCCTTGAAATGCTGGAGCACGTGCCGAGCCCGGCTTCGGTGATTCGCGCCTGTGCCACCCTGATCAAGCCCGGCGGCCACCTCTACTTCTCCACCATCAATCGAAACCCCAGAGCCTATCTTTTCGCCGTGTTGGGTGCCGAGTACCTGCTCAAACTGTTGCCTAAGGGTACTCATGATTACGCCAAATTCATTCGGCCATCGGAACTCGGCACCTGGCTCAGGGACGCGGGGCTGGATCTGCAGGGCATGACCGGTCTGGTTTATAACCCGTTGACTCGCAAATACCGACTCACCGACCAGGATGTCAAGGTCAACTACATGGTCCATGCCATCAGGGCCGATGCCGACAATAGCGAGGGCGATCGATGACTGCGCCTCGCTTTTCAGCCGTTCTGTTTGACCTCGATGGCACCCTCCTCGATACGGCGCCGGATTTCATTACTTCCCTCAATCTGCTGCTGGCAGCCAGAAACAGGGAGCCGCTTCCGGGTGAACTTATTCGCGCGGCGGTCACCCACGGCTCCCCCGGCTTGATCACCCTCGCCTTTGGTTATGGTCCCGGAGACCCCGCCTTTGAACCGGTGCGCCGGGAACTCCTGGATATCTACATGGATAACCTGACCCGGGAAACCCGGCCATTTCCCGGCGTCGAAGACCTGTTGTCCCGGCTCGAGGCTGCGGCAATTCCCTGGGGCATCGTAACCAACAAGCCCTCCATCTTTACCTTTGCCATCCTCGATCAGTTGCCGTTTGCCGTCGCTCCCGCTGCGGTGGTCTGTCCGGATCATGTGAAAAACAGCAAACCTGACCCGGAACCGGTATTACTGGCCTGCAACCAGTTGGGGATTACGCCTGGCGAATCCCTGTATGTCGGCGATCATCGGCGTGATATCCAGTCCGGCCTCAACGCCGGCACCAGAACAGCAGCCGCCGCATACGGTTATATCGATGCCACCGAAGACCCGTTCAGCTGGG
Source organism: Gammaproteobacteria bacterium (assembly GCA_003235325.1). GTDB lineage: Bacteria > Pseudomonadota > Gammaproteobacteria > Pseudomonadales > Porticoccaceae > SZUA-272. Next base: position 11,591 of record QJWQ01000092.1, read on the forward strand.
GCGCCGACCATGTTGTCAGCAGTTTCCCTGAAATTGAATCCATTGTATTTCAATAAATTATGTTAAGTAGTTAACCAAATTTATAAGAATGAACGCTGATCTCGCAAAGAACTATTCGGCACCCGCGGACTGCCTCGCGGACCGGGTCATCCTGGTTACCGGCGCCGGTGACGGCATCGGACGCGCCGCGGCGCTCTGCCTGGCTGAACACGGGGCCACGGTCGTCCTCGCCGGTCGCACCGTCCCCAAACTGGAACAGGTTTACGACCGAATCGAGGAGTGTGGCTGGCCGCAAGCGGCGATATACCCGGTGGACCTGCTGGGGGCAAACGAGCAGGACTACCAAAGTCTGGCGGAAAGCGTCAGTTCCCTGTTCGGTCGGCTGGATGGTCTCTTGCACAATGCCGGCGAACTGGGCGAGCGCACGCCTCTGGCCAATTACTCACTGGCCAGTTGGCAGAAGGTGTTGCAGGTGAATGTTACCGCCCAGTTTCTGTTGACCCGGGCATTGATTCCGCAACTGGAAAAATCCGTCGACGCGTCCATCGTATTCACCAGTTCCGGTGTCGGCCGTCGGGGGCGGGCGTTCTGGGGCGCCTATGCCGTCTCCAAGTTTGCCACCGAGGGTCTGGCGCAAACCCTTGCTGATGAACTCGAAGAAACCACCCGGATCAGGGTCAATTGCATCAATCCGGGGCCGACCCGGACCCGTATGCGGGCAACGGCCTATCCGGCGGAAAATCCCGGAACACTGAAAACGCCGGAACAGATCATGGCCGCCTATCTCTACCTTCTGGGGCCGGCGAGCCGGGACGTCACCGGACAGTCCCTGGATGCCCAGTAAGCGGAATTTCAAATCGGTTTAAAAAAGACGTGTTCGATTCGGGAATGGGGACCTGGCAGCCGGGATGGCATCCGAACCGATTCAATGTGACAGTGACAGTTTCAAAAAGCCATCTCAAACGGGCTCTGCCAAACCACCTGTCTCAATCAGCTCTGGGATTGGCCCCACGGGAGCGCAACTTGCGCATCTGGCGCTGATAGCGAAAACGTTCCTCCGGGGTCAGGGTCCAGTCGACTGCCGCCTTGACCCCCGCCAGCTTGCACAGGCTTTTTACATCGGCAGGTTCCAGTTCGAGCCACTCGCCCCTTCGGACATAGGAAGGCAATTCAACGTTGCCGTAGCGTATCCGTTTCAAACGGTTGACCTCGACGCCCTGGGATTCCCACAGGCGCCGCACTTCCCGGTTGCGACCTTCAGCCATCACCACCGAGAACCAGCGGTTGGCATTGCCGCCGCTGCCGACGGAAATCTTGCTGAATTTGGCAGCACCGTCCTCCAGCAAAACGCCCTCGGTGAGCCGGTCCAGCATGGCTTCGTCCACCAGGCCGTGTACACGCACCAGGTACTCCCGCTGGATTTCCCGCGAAGGATGCATCATGGCATTGGCCAGTTCGCCGCTGTTGGTAAACAATAACAGGCCCGCCGTATTGATATCCAGACGACCGACGGTAATCCAGCGCCCCGGATGCAGGGGCGGCAGGCGGTCAAATACCGTCGGTCTACCTTCCGGGTCCTTTCGGGTGCAGATTTCCCCTTCCGGTTTATTGTAGATCACGACCCGTATCCGCTCCCGGTGCCCCGACTGTTTGACCGGTTTGCCATCGACGCGAATCTCATCCCGGCCGGTGACCCGGTCACCGATGTGAGCCAACTGGCCATTGACCTGGACTCGTCCGGAGATAATCCATTTCTCCAGTTCCCGGCGGGAGCCGAGACCCGCCTGGGCCAGGACCTTCTGTAATTTTTCGCTCATGCGAATTTTTACTCGTGGAAATTCAGGATTCCGTGCCGGCGTCACCACCCTGAACGGGTTTATCGACCGGTGCCGGCTTGCTGGCAACCAGGGACAGGGCCGGTCGGGTCGCGCCGGGGCGGGTTGTTATTGCCCGGGCTGTGACTTCATGGCCGGGGATCTCGGCAACATTTGCCAGGGGTGGTTCGGTCTTGCCGATGGTGGCCTGTTCATCGACGTCACCACCGTCCTCACCCATATTCTGGCCAAGATCCAGGGTCACGTTGATCTCATCCAGGTCCCGAATCTCACCCAGGGCCGGCAGTTCGTCGAGACTGGAAAGGTTGAAGTAATCGAGAAACTGCCGAGTGGTGGCATACAGTGCCGGCCGCCCGGGTACATCCCGATGCCCCACAATCCGCACCCACTCCCGTTCCATCAGGGTGCGCACAGTGTCGGAGCTGACGGAAACACCGCGAATCTGTTCGATATCACCCCGGGTCACCGGCTGGCGGTAGGCGATCAGCGCCAGGGTTTCCAGCAGCGCCCGGGTATATTTTTTCGGCTTTTCCTCCCACAACCGGCTGATCCAGCGGGACAGGTTCTGGCGCACCTGAAACCGGTAACCACTGGCGGTTTTCTTCAATTCGTAACCCCGGTTCGAGCAATCACTGTCAATGGCTGCAAGGGCCGCTTCAAATTCGCCCGTATCCGGCCGCTCATGGTCATCAAACAGTGACTGCAGGCGTGTCAGGCTGAGGGGTTCACCCGCAGCCAACAGGGCGCCTTCTATGACGTTCTGAAAGGTGGCTTTATCCATCAGGCAATTCTATTCGCTAGTAGTATCAACACAATCCGGTGGTTGGGCGTCAAGGTTCAGGGTGAACGCCGTTTCGATGACAAGAAATCTCTCGACATTGTCAGGAGGTTCTCGCCTTGACATGAATCGGACCGAAACCCTCGCTCTGCACTATTTCCACCAGTGATTCCTTGATCAGCTCCAAAATGGCCAGAAAGGTGACAACCACCCCCTGACGCCCTTCCTGAGCAGTAAAAAGGGCGACAAAGGGTACGAACGGTTGACCCCGAAGCCGGTCAAGGACACAGGCCATTCGCTCCCGGGTGGACAGCTTCTCAAAATGCACATGGTGGCTCTCATACATTTTCGCCCGCTGCAATACTTCGGCCAGCGCCACCAGCACCTGGCGCAGATCCACATCCGGATGGGGTCTTTCACTGTTGATATCCGGCGGCCTGGCGCTGACGAGGAAGGTATCCCGCCCTATTCGCGGTAACCGGTCCAGGTCTTCGGCGACAATCTTGTAACGCTCGTATTCCTGCAGTCGTCGGATCAATTCGGCTCGAGGATCGTCCTCTTCCTCCTCTTCTTCCTGCCTGGGGAGAAGCATTCTGGACTTGATTTCCGCCAGCATTGCCGCCATCAGCAGATATTCAGCGGCCAGTTCCAGTTGCATGGCCTGCATCAGTTCGACATATTCCATGTATTGCCGGGTGATTTCGGCTACATTCACCTGAAGCACATCAATGTTCTGCCGCCTAATCAGGTACAGGAGCAGATCCAGGGGGCCTTCAAAGGCCTCGATAAAAACCTCCAGCGCTTCCGGAGGAATGTACAGATCCTTTGGCAGTTCCGTTATTTCCCGGCCATTGACGATGGCGAAATGCATTTCCCCCTGTCGGGGTGCCATTGGCGGGCCTTGTTTCTGCTCCGGGATGTCAACTCCCGGGGTAGGGTCCGGGGTCTCCCCTGCGATTTCAGCTGTCACTGGCACTCCGGTTCAAATTAATCGGCCATTATAGCGGCGATTCCCGGCGGGCGACATGGCTGTGGTAGCCGCGATCCAGTGCAGATCCGAATCGGGTAACCGCCGCGCCCCTGGCGGACGTCACTGTCATTAACTGGCAAAGGGGGTAAAGCTTCCCAATCCCTGTCGCAGTAGTTGTGGCAGTTCTCCGGTCATGTCAATTACCGTGGTCGGCTCCATGCCGCAATAACCACCATCAATGATGGCATCTACCCGGCGCTCGAGCACGGCACGGATATCATAGGGGTCAGTCAGGGGATACTCGTCGCCGGGCATAATCAGGGTGACGCTCATCAATGGCTCGTTCAGTTCGGCCAGGATTGCCAGCGTGATGGGGTTATCGGGCACCCGAATACCAATGGTCTTGCGCTTGGGGTGCATCAATCGTCGGGGGACTTCCGATGTCGCCTCCAGTATGTAGGTATAAGGCCCGGGGGTATTGGCCTTGAGCATTCGAAAAACCGGATTGCTGACCTTGGCGTAGGTGGCGAGTTCGCCCAGATCGCGGCAGACCAGGGTGAAATTATGGTTCTTATCCAACTGGCGAATCTGACGAATCCGTTCCATGGCGGATTTTTCACCCAGGTGGCACCCCAACGCGTAGGCAGAGTCAGTCGGATAGACGATGACGCCGCCGTCACGAACCACATCTGCAGCCTGTTGAATCAGTCGCTGCTGGGGATTTTCGGGATGAATATAAAGGTAAAGACTCATAATGTACCGCGCCCGGGCACTGAGCCGGTTTCGCCCTGGAAATTGTTGCCGGCACTATAAGGGCGGCCGGACAGAAAAAACAACCGAATACGCCGGTAGCAGCTGGATTTTCGGTATTTCCATTGTGAAAGCCTCGCCATAAACCTAGAATTGGCAGCCTTCAGAACTGAGCATGGCCGCAGTCAGACCGCTGCACGATTCAATATGGAAAAATCCGGACAACAAACGTCATTTGAGCAGGCAGAAAAGCCGACAGTACAGACGCGCCCCCCGCAACAAAAAGAAAGCCTGCTTCTGAACCTGCTTCTCAATCTGGTTGCTCCAACCCTGGTGTTGACCAAGTTCAGCGGCGATGAATACCTCGGTACTACTTATGCCATCGTTGTCGCCCTGGCGTTCCCTATCGGTTACGGTCTGCGGGATTTTTATCGACGCCGGAAAATCAATCTGTTTTCGGCCCTGGGGGTGCTCAGCGTCTTTCTTACCGGCGGCATCAGCTTGCTGGGACTCGCGCCAGAATACCTGGCCATCAAGGAAGCCGCCATTCCCGGAATATTCGGCCTGGCTACCATACTGTCAGTGAAGACGCCCTATCCCCTGGTGCGCACCCTGCTCTATAACGATACCGTGCTTGAAGTCGAGGCGATCGACGCCAAGCTCTCCGAAAACAACAATCACCAGGCCTTTGAACGCCGGCTGGTCAAAGCCTCCTGGCTGGTGGCAAGTTCATTTTTCCTGTCATCCGCCCTGAACTATTTGCTGGCGATTACCATCGTTACCAGCACGCCGGGAACGGTGGAATATAATGAACAGCTGGGTAAAATGACCGCACTGAGTTTTCCGATTATTGCCCTGCCGGCAACGCTGGTGATGATGGCTGCGATGTTTTACCTTTTCCGTGGCATCACCGCCCTGACCGGGCTGCAGGTCGAAGATATTATTCGTCACCAACACTAACCGACACCGGGTCAGACTTATGTGGTATGCCATTATTGCCGAGGACGTCGACAACAGCCTGGAAAAACGCCGGGCTGTGCGTCCGGCGCACCTAGTCCGGTTGGAACAACTGAAAAGCCAGGGACGACTGCTGGTTGCCGGTGCCCACCCGGCAATTGATGCCGAGGATCCCGGCGAAGCAGGCTTTAGTGGCAGTCTGGTGATTGCAGAATTCGACAGCCTGGTTGAGGCAACGGCCTGGGCTGACGAGGACCCCTACAGGTCTTCCGGCGTCTACAAGAAAGTCACTGTCAAACCCTATCGCATCGCCCTGCCCTGAGTTGTACAACCTCAGAGGCGCCAATCCGGATGATGGTTTCGTCAAGTACCCGGAATTCCGCTTGAAGCAGTTGACTGAATCAAGGAACAAAACAGGTTTCATCACAAATGAGTAACAAACCAGCCGTCTTTATTTTTTTCCTTCTCGCTTTTGCCTCCATGCCGGGTCGAGGCCAGACCCTGTATATTTCCGACGAACTCCATGTCCCCCTGCGCAGCAGCCCCTGTCGCCGTTGCACCATTCTTCATCAGGGACTGCCTGCCGGGACCGAGTTGTATCTGGTAAAAGAAAAAGATGGCTGGAGTCATGTAAAAACCCCGGGCGGACTCGATGGCTGGCTGGAATCCCAGTACCTGGTCAAGCAGCCCATTGCCAGGGACCGGCTGGCCAAGGCTGAGACCCGGCTGCAGACACTGGAAAAGGAAAATGCCTCCCTGAAGCAGCAACTGGAGGACATTCAGGCTGCCAGTAGCACTCTGGAATCGGAGTTGAAAGCGACCCAGGAGCAAAAAGGCAGTATCGATGAGGAATTGGCTAACATTCGCCAGATGTCTGCCAACGCCATTAACCTGCACGAACAAAATCAGGAATTGCTGAAACGTAATCGGATATTACAAAGTGAAATCGATGTGCTGACCGCCGTTCGGGAACAGCTGGAGTCAGACCAGACACAGAAGTGGTTTCTCTACGGCGCACTGGCAGTTTTCCTGGGTGGCTTGCTGTCCGTGCTGATCCCTAAGCTCAAACCCCGCAAGAAATTTTCCGAATGGGCCTAGCCGTCCATCGGGGGAGCCTGTGATTGCCATGAGAAGGATATCCGTAAAGATTCTTGCCCTGGTTCTGCTGCTGTGCAGTGTCAATCTGCCCACCATTGCCGAGGAACAGAAACCGTCGGTCCAGGTCCTGTTGAAAACGAACCTGGGGGAAATCCGCCTGGAACTGGACCCGGCAAGAGCGCCACTGACAGTGGACAACTTTCTCCAGTACGTGAATCGCTATTACTACGACGGCCTGATTTTTCACCGGGTGGTCAAGGGCTTCATGATCCAGTCCGGCGGTTATACCTTCGACCTGGTGGCCAAAACTCCCGGGGACCCGGTGATCAATGAGTCCGGCAATGGTTTGCTCAACCGGCGCGGCACCGTGGCCATGGCGAGAACCAGCGATCCCGACAGCGCCATGGCCCAGTTCTTCATCAATGTCGCCGACAATCACAGCCTGGATCCAAAAGGAGATCGTCCCGGGTACACTGTTTTTGGCCGGGTTGTAGCGGGCATGGAGGTCGTGGATGCCATCGCGGCGGTTCGCATCCAAAGTTTCGATCGGTTCCAGCATATTCCGGTGGATCCGGTGCAAATTCTCTCAGCCAGAGTGGTGACTCCTCCGTGACCAGCCTCAGTGTCAATCTCAACAAAATTGCCCTGATTCGCAATTCCAGGGAAGGAAATTATCCCGATGTCTGCGATCACGCCAGGATTTGCCTCCACGCCGGAGCAGATGGCATCACCGTGCACCCGCGCCCCGATCTGCGCCACATTCGACCGGATGACGTTCGTGCGCTGTCCGAGCTGGTGAAACAGTCACCGGGGATAGAGTTCAATGTCGAGGGCAACCCGTTTTCCGGTGCCAGCGATCACTACCCGGGCTTTATGGCACTGGTAACAGAAGCTCACCCGCACCAGTGCACGCTGGTGCCGGACAGCGAAAGCCAGCTTACTTCGGATCACGGCTTTGATCTGCGAACCAGCGGCGCCCAGGTCGAACCCCTGGTGCGCACGTTAAAGGATAGAGGTATTCGGGTCAGCCTGTTTATGGACCCTGATATCGACCAGATTCAATGTGCCAGGGACATCGGCGTCGATCGCATTGAGCTTTATACCGGGCCCTATGCCGCAGCCTGGAACGATAACCACGCCCTGGAATACCAGTTCCAGCGTTATCAACAGGCGGCCGAATTTGCCAATGGCATTGGTCTCGGGGTCAATGCCGGTCACGACCTGAACCTGTTCAATCTCGCCAGGTTTGCCACTATTCCCGAACTGCTGGAAGTCTCCATCGGCCACGCCCTGATCGTGGATGCCATCGGCATGGGTCTGGCTAACGCGGTCAGGGCCTACAAGGCCCTGTTGCCACAGTCTCAACGGCATCCTGGCTGACCTGCTGCGTGGCTGCTGTGGCAGACACCGGCGTCATCAACCCGCCGACCCTCACAGTCATCGGTACCGGCAAACTGGGAATCACGCTGCCTCGACTGATGGTTGACGCCGGTCAGGTTAGAGTCCGGCAGATATTCAACCCTAACCTTCAGAGCGCCCTCAAGGCGGCCCATTTTATTGGCGACGGCAGCACCGGTCCCGACCATGTCGTAACCGAATTAGACCATCTCGCCGCCGCCGACCTGTGGTTGCTGGCCGTGCCTGACAGTCAGATCGAGCCGGTGGCCGCCGACCTGGGCGAGTTGGCTTTACCCTGGGACCGCAGTATGGTATTCCATTGCAGCGGTATTCTCGGCGCCCGGAGCCTGAAAGCACTGGCCACCCGGGGCGCCTGTACCGCCAGTGTTCACCCGGCACACAGTTTCGCCGATCCCCGTCGTTCCCTGTCGTCCTTTGCCGGCAGTTTCTGCAGCATCGAGGGTGACCCGAAGGCGATAGCCCTCCTGATAAACCTGTTTGAGGCGATCGGTGGCCGGGTTCTGATTATCAACAGTGACGCCAAGCCCCTTTACCACGGGGCCATGACCGTCGCCTCCAACCACCTGGTGGCTCTACTGGAAAGCAGTCTGCGCCTGCTTGAAGCCGCCGGCATTGAACGCGACACCGGCCTGCAACTGATCGCGCCCCTGGTGCGACAGACCGCCGACAATGTTTTTGCAGCGGATACCACCGACGCCCTGACCGGCCCCATCCTTCGCGGTGATGCCGACACCATTGACCAGCACCTGCAGTCGATCCGGACGGCGATACCCGAGATGTTGCCCGGCTATCAGGCCCTGGGTCTGATCACCTGCGATATCGCCACAGTTCGCCAGGCCAGGCAAGATACCGGCACGACTGAATCCGGGAGGCCACGGACCGGAAAGCCACTGCGGCAGCAGGAGAAACTGCAACAGGATATGATCAGGATCGAGGCTTTGCTTCGAGACAGCAGCATCGGCAGAGAATAGCCGGTAGAAATCAGGCCGGTAAAGATACGTTAATCTCATCCGAATTGTCCCGCAAACGGGTACAATCCCGCTTTTTACGGTAGGCTTTTCCCGCTGTTTCCGGCCCCGACCAAACCAGATAGCCAATCCCATGCCATTGAACGAATTCACCATGAACGAACGTGACAAATCGATTTCCACTGAACAGAAAGCCCTGAGTATCAATCTCGACGAGCACAAATACGGCACCATTGTCGAAATCGGCGCCGGCCAGGAAGTCGCTCGCCAGTTTTTCAGTGCCGGCGCCGCGGCGGGCACCATTGCCAAGACCTCGTCCGCCTATGACATGCGTATCAGCGATTCGATATACGGCAAGGCCGCGCGCTACGTCAGCCGGGAACGCCTGGGTCAGATGCTGACCCATGAATACGATTTGCTGATCGAGCGCCTGTCCGGCAAGAGATCCCGCAACACCACTTTTTTCAGTTTCGCCGATACCGTTACGGCAAAGAGTTTCAGGCAACAGAACGAGTGCCACGGCTGGATGGGGGTCATGGTGCAGTTGTACCCCGGGGCACCAGCCAGTGAAATCGTGATGCATGTCCGAATGCTCGATGAGACCAACCGGCTACAGTCCGAGGCGCTGGGCATACTCGGTGTCAACCTGCTCTACGGCGCCTTTTATTATCCCCAGCGACCGGAATGGATCATTGACAGCCTGCTGGACAACCTGGAACAGGATCGTCTTGAAGTTGACATGATCAACTTCAGTGGCCCCTATTTTGAAGAACTGGACAACCGCCTGATGAACCTGCACCTTGTCCGCAGCTGGTGCTGTCGGGCGGTCATGTTCAATGCCGAAGCCAGACCCGTGGTTCCGGGACAGGTACTGCGCAAGAAAAACACCCTGGTCATTCGCGGTTCCTACCGGCCGCCGACCAAAGTCCACGTGGATATGTTCAATGCCGGGCTGCGCCAGTTCGTCGAAGTAGAGGGTATTGAAAGGGAAAATGTGTTGCTGGTGGCGGAAATCACCATGGCCGATATCAATGCCGACCAGAGCCGGGATGATGAAGCCTTTCTGAGCCGGATCGAGCTGCTGGCCAAGCTGGGTTACAGCGTCCTGGTTTCCGATTACCTGCGCTATTTTCGACTGCGCTCATGGATTCGCCGCTACACCAGCAATACCCTGGGCATCGTTCTGGGGGTGCTTGATTTCGACCAGCTCTTTGACGAGAAGTACTACGAGGGCCTGGAGGGAGGCATTCTCGAGGCCATGGGCAAGCTGTTCTCTGACAACACCCATGTCTATGTCTACCCGGCCAGAATTGACGGCAAACTGATCACCCTGGACAACGTCGAAGTCAGCGCCGACGAAAACCATCTGCTCAAGCACCTGATTCAGCACCGGGCCATGGTTCACGCCCAGTACTACAACGAGGAGCACCTGGACATCAGGCCGGGCAAAATACTCAGGGAAATTGCCCGAGGACGCGGCGACTGGGAACAGCAGTTACCGGAAGAAATAACCCGGGAAATTATCGATCGTCACCTGTGCGGATTTCCATCCAACGACCAGGAGTAACAACACCGCCTGCCGCCATGTCGGGTTAGATACCACCTCACCATGCCAGCCGCGATTCGGCTCTTTCTAGAACGAGCTTCCCGGCTGCTCCAGAAACCTCTGCTCCTCCGGAGTCGATGGCCGGCCGAGAACCTGATTGCGGTGGGGATAGCGACCAAAACGGTCGATGATGGCCTTGTGCCGCAACTCGAAGTTCAGGGAATACTCGAGACCCGGTTCCGAAAACAGTTGCACGGCCCGCCGGTGAATCAGCGATGATTCACTGTGCATGAAGGGCATGTACAGGAATCCCCGTCTGTGCGGATGCAGATGCGCAGCAACACCGCTCGCCACAGCCTCCTGAGCCAGGCCGAGGGCCAGGGCGTCCTGGGCAAAAGCCCGGGCATCGCCCCGGAAAATATTGCGGGAAAACTGATCCAGCACAATGATCTCCGCCAGCCGCCCCTCCGGTGATGCGCGCCAGCCGTAGAGCTCGCAGCAGCTGGCCGCCCGGTGCAGGCTGGAAAAACGACGGCGTATCAGGTCGTCGAGGGCGGCATCTTTTTTGTACCAGTCGGCCGGCCTCAACTGGTCGAACCAGAAACCCAGAACGACTGAAGCCTGCGGCCGGGATTCATCGTCCATTGCCGGGAGCCCGCCGTCGGCCATCGCAACCATCAACCCTGGGCAAATACCGGTCGAACCGGGCAAGGCCGGTGACCCGACCCGGTCCCGGGCCCAACAGAACTTGCCCTGCCGGGCTACGGGTCAGCAAAATACCATCCTCAAAGTACCTTCGTTCCCGGCCGGACAACGTACAGGGCAATTCTCTAATCGGTACTGGAGGGAATTTAGCAGTCCAGTGGCGATCCTTGCGTGCACTGGCAACGACTGTTGTTGATTACCGGGTTTTGTTTACAGCCTTCTATATTAAAGCGAGACGACGGAATTTTCTCCGGGACCGGAACCCGCCCGGTAGCTGTCGGCGGCCCAGTCGTTTTCCCATTTTTCGTTGTCGATCAGATAGCGAAACTCGTAATCACGCCCGGTTTCGAGGCTGACCTCCACCTTGAATTCACCGGTTTTGAGTTGTTTCATCGGCGTCGCCTGAGTGTCCCAGTTATTGAAATCCCCGACCAGAAAGACGGATTCGGATTCGGGCGCAGCCTCCTTGGGCAGGCGGAAGGTACATTTGCAAATATTTTTGGATTTAAGAAATTTCTTGGTCAAGCTCATGGGGGAGTCCTGGAATAATCTTCGAAATTGTGTGTTGAATGTGATCGTCCCGGCTGATGGGGTACCGGGAGAGTTTTCGCAGGGCGCAAGGATAAACCATCCTGTCAAGGAAAATCCAGACCGCAGGAACCCGTGCAACCCCATCTCCGGCAGGCGGTCATCATTTGTCACGCAGTTCCTTTCTCAACACCTTGCCGACATTGGATTTGGGCAGGTCATCGGCAAATTCCACATATTTCGGCACCTTGTAGCCGGTGAGTTGCTGCCTGGCAAAATTGCGGACATCGGCTTCGGTCAGCGCGGAGTTGCTGCTGACCACGAACAATTTCACGGCCTCAACCGTCTCGGCGTCGGCGACACCGACGGCGGCACACTCGATGATGTCGGGATGCAGGCTGATGGCGTCCTCCACCTCATTGGGATAGACGTTGAAGCCGGAGACGATAATCATGTCCTTGATGCGGTCGACAATGCGCAAGTAACCATCGGCTTCCTGCACGGCGATATCGCCGGTACTGAACCAGCCGTCGGCGTCCACCACCTCTTTAGTTGCCTCGGGACGCTGCCAGTAACCCTGCATCACCTGAGGACCGCGCACCTGTAGTTCGCCCGGTTCTCCCGGCGACACCGGTTGTCCGTTACTGACCAGCCTGACCTCGGTGTCCTCAAGTGGCTTGCCGATAGTGCCTACACGGGGCGCATCCACCGGGTTCAGAGCCACCACAGGACTGGTTTCAGTCAGGCCATAGCCTTCGACGATGCGGTTGCCGGTGACCTGTAACCACTTTTCCGCTGTATCCGAGGTCAGGGCCATGCCGCCGGACACAGTCAGTTTCAGGCTGCTGAAATCGAGCTTGTGGAATTCCTCGTTTCTGCAGAGGGCATTGAAAAGGGTGTTGAGTCCCATGAAAAGCGTAAAACGGTGCCGGCGCAGCTCCCGGACAAAACCCGGTATGTCCCGGGGATTGGGAATCAGTAAAACGTTGGCGCCGCCCCTGATGCCCAGCAACATGCAGGCCAGACAGGCAAAAATGTGGTACAGCGGCAAGGGCGCCACCAGCACTTCCCGGCCGGGCAGCCAGATGGAACTCAGGGCTGCCATCACCTGCCGGAGATTGGCGACCAGATTGCCGTGACTGAGCATCGCGCCCTTGGCGACACCGGTGGTGCCGCCAGTGTACTGCAAAAAGGCCAGGTCACCGGCGACAATCCCGGGGGCATGGAAAACAGAACTGCCACGTCCCCGGGACATGGCCTGGCGAAAGCGAATGGCGCCTTCGGGCAAATGCCCCCGGCTTTTTCGATTGCGCCATCGCAGCAGACCATTGATCAGCCATCGCCTGGGTGCCGAATGCAGGTCGGCCACCTCGGTGACGATCACGAACTCGATCCCGGCCTGCTTTTGCACCGCAGCGACTTTGCCCTGGAAATCCACCAGCACCAGCACGGCGCGCACCCCGGCATCGGCAAACTGGTGCAGCATTTCAGATTCGGTATAAAGGGGGTTGGTGTTTACCACCGCCAACCCGGCGCGAAGAGCACCGAAAACCGCCACCGGAAACTGCAGAATGTTGGGCAGTTGTATCGCTATGCGGTCGCCCTTGACCAGTCCAAGCTGCTGCAGGAATCGGGCGAATTCACTGACTGCAAGTTCGAGTTCGGAAAAACGGATGCTCTGGCCAAGACAGGAAAAAGCCGGTTCTTCGGCATAATCGCGACAGGCCTGGTCAAAAATCTGAATCAGTGTCTGGTTCATGGATGCTATAGTCAGGTTCCGAACAAGCGAGCCTTTATAATGGTTTAAGGGAGAACTGTCTACCAAGTGGTCTGTTCGAATCCGGTTGCGCCAATGGTTACCACTGCCATTCGTGACTGCCGTTTCCCCGGGCATTCCTGCTGTCAGCAGCACCATCCTGAAACCAGTGCGAATACGGAATCCTGGCCGGAATACAGGGTTTAGGCTGATGCAGATCACCCCGATGACCGACCTTCGTCACCCTGAGCTATTGGAGCAATCATGCAGATCTGGGTAGATGCGGATGCCTGCCCCCGGGCGATAAAGGATATCCTTTACCGGGTTGCCACTCGCCGGGGCATCGCCGTGACCCTGGTGGCCAACCAGCACCTGCAGGTGCCCTCTTCACCGCTTATCCGGTCGGTTCAGGTGCCATCCGGCTTTGATGTTGCCGATAATTATATCGTCCGACAGCTTCAGGCCGGCGACCTGGTGATTACCGCCGATATCCCGCTGGCGGCTGAAGTGATCCAGGGCAAGGCCGAGGCTATCAATCCCCGGGGCGAACTCTACACCCGGGAAAATATTAGACAGCGACTGGCCATGCGGGATTTTATGGAACAACTGCGCAATAGCGGCGAAGTGAGCGGCGGCCCCCAGGCCTTCAGCCAGTCCGACCGCCAGCAGTTTGCCAATGCCCTTGACCGCTGGCTGGCCAGAAACACCAGGACCGGATGACAGCCGCCCGCCAGAGACTCGCCTGTATCTATGTGCCCCGGATTTGCGTATAATTCCCGCCCTTTTATTGCACGCCTGCGCGCAACAATGCCAGCGACTGCATTTGCCCGCGCACACTCAGGTTTTTCACTCCATGTCAGCTCCCGATTTCGCCTCTCTCGGTGTAACCGCCAGGTTGCTCGATGCACTTCAGTCCCTGGGTTATGAACAGCCCACGCCGATCCAGGCCCAGAGTATTCCACTGTTACTCGAGGGCAAGAATCTGCTGGGCACGGCCCAGACCGGCACCGGCAAAACTGCCGCTTTTGCCCTGCCCCTGTTGAGCCGGCTCGATCCCGCCCAGCGAACACCGCAAATTCTGGTGTTGACCCCCACCAGGGAACTGGCAATCCAGGTGGCTGAAGCGTTTCAGGGTTACGCCCGTTTTATGAAGGATTTTCACGTGCTGCCCATCTATGGCGGCCAGGACATGCTGTCGCAGTTGAAGGCCCTGAAGCGGGGCATCCAGGTTGTGGTGGGCACCCCGGGCAGAATTCTGGATCACCTCCGACGGCGCAGCCTCAATTTGAGTGAGCTCAGGGCAGTGGTCCTGGACGAGGCCGATGAAATGCTGAGAATGGGCTTTATCGACGACGTCGAAACCATTCTTGCCGAAACCCCGGCAACCACCCAGAGGGCACTGTTTTCCGCCACCATGCCGCCGGCCATACGGCGCATTGTCGGCAATTACCTGGGGGATGCGTCCGAGGTCAAAATCGAGAACAAAACCCGCACGGTGGAACGAATCAACCAGGTCTACCTGATGGTCAACAGCCGCCACAAGCTGGACGCCCTGACCCGCATCCTGGAGGTAGAGAATTTCGATGGCATGATCATTTTTGTTCGCACCAAGTCCGCCACCGTCGAACTGGCCGAACGCCTGGAAGCCAGGGGATTCGCCGCCAGCGCCCTCAACGGCGATCTCAACCAGCAACTGCGGGAGCGCACCATCGACCGTCTCAAGAAGGGCACGCTGGATATCCTGGTGGCCACAGACGTCGCAGCCCGGGGCCTGGACGTGGATCGCATCAGCCACGTTATCAACTATGACATCCCCTACGACAACGAATCCTACGTGCACCGCATCGGCAGAACCGGTCGCGCCGGACGCGAGGGCAAGGCCATCCTGTTTGTTACCGATAAGGAACGGCGTCTGCTCAGGTCCATCGAAAGCACTACCCGCCAGCCGATCACGCCGATGTCACTGCCCACCGGGCAGCAGGTCAGTGATCAGCGCATTCAGGACTTCCAGCAGCGCATTGTCAAAAACCTGAACGCTGAAGGCCTGGAGAAATTTCGCGACCTGCTGCGGGCGATGGCCCGGGAACAGGATATCGATATTGCCGACATTGCCGCTTCACTGGCCATGCAGGCGCAACTGGAGAGACCCCTGTTTCCAAAACTGGCAGAAATCCGCAGCCCGGTAGCGGCTCCGGAACGAAAACCACGCCCACCTGTGCGGGAGCCGGAAGTGGCGGTCGGCAAGCGCGAACCGCGTAAACGGCCGCCGGCTCACAGTGATTTCCCGGAACTGAAAATGGAACGCTTTCGCATCGAGGCGGGGCGCAACCAGGGCGTGCAGCCAAAGGATATTGTCGGCGCCATTGCCAATGAGGCCGATATAGAGAGCCAGTATATCGGCCGCATCAGTCTGCACGACGATTACAGCACCGTGGATCTGCCCGAAGGCATGCCCAGAGACCTGTTTGAGCACCTGAAAAAGGTCCGGGTCTGCCAGCACCCGATGAATTTGCGCCGAATTGACATCACCGAAAATGTCGGGATACCAGGTGAAGGCGATAAACCGCCCAGACGCAAATTCACCGGGCCTGAGGCATCAAACCGAAAGTCTGCCCGATCCGGCCCGAGAAAGCGTAAGGCGGAATCAAACGCCGGGAAACACCCGCGTCGATAGTACCGGAGACAATCCATCCGGCAACTCTGATCACGGCAACCACTCTCCCCTCATCGGCATATCCCATGGCAACAGCGACTCCGCTTTTTGACTATTCGAGGTACTGGGCCGAGTGCTACGGCATCGCCCCGTTCCTGCCCACCAGTCGCAGGGAAATGGACGACCTGGGCTGGGACAGTTGCGACATCATCATTGTCTCCGGCGATGCCTACGTCGATCACCCCAGCTTTGGTATGGCAGTTATTGGTCGGGTGCTGGAGGCCCAGGGATTTCGGGTGGGTATCATTCCCCAACCGGACTGGACCTCCAAGGCGGCATTTCAGCAACTGGGCAAACCAAACCTGTATTTCGGCATCACTGCGGGCAACATGGATTCCATGATCAACCGCTATACCGCCGATCTGAAGATTCGTAAGGACGATGCCTACACGCCGGGCAATATCGGCGGCAAGCGCCCGGACCGGGCGGTGACCGTCTACGCCCAGCGCTGCCGGGAAGCCTATCGGGGCGTGCCGGTGGTCATCGGCGGCATCGAAGCCAGTCTGCGCCGTATCAGCCATTACGATTACTGGAGCGATACCGTCAAGCGTTCCGTGTTGCTGGACGCCAAGGCCGATATGCTGCTCTATGGCAATGCCGAGCGGGCCATTGTCGAATTGTCCCACCGCCTCGCCCGGGGCGAGACTATCGACAGCCTCCGGGACATTCGTGGCACGGCTTTTGTTCGCAAGACCTTGCCGCCCGGCTGGTTGCAGGTGGATTCCACCGCAGTCGATCGCCCCGGCACCGTGGAGCCGATTCCGGACCCCTATCTGGACACCTCTGCCGGCGACGCCAACTGCAGTTCAGCCAGCGACGCCGAAGCGCCCCGGGTTGAGGAGTACCGGCCGGTGCAACTCCTTGACCTGTCTGCAGAAAAAAAGCTGCGCCAGCAGAAACGCCAGTATGGCGACAAGACCTTTATTCGATTGCCCTCTTTTGAACAGGTCAGGGATGACCCGGTGCTCTACGCCCATGCCTCTCGCGTGCTGCACCTGGAAACCAATCCGGGCAACGCCAAGCCCCTGGTGCAACGACACGGCAACCGGGATGTCTGGTTGAACCCGCCCCCGATCCCTCTCACCACGGATGAAATGGACTGGGTCTTCGAACAACCCTATGCCCGTGCGCCACACCCTCGTTATGGTGAGGCAAAAATTCCCGCCTGGGACATGATCCGTTTTTCCGTCAATATCATGCGTGGCTGTTTTGGCGGTTGTACTTTCTGTTCCATCACCGAGCACGAGGGTCGCATCATCCAGAGTCGCTCCGAGGACTCTATCGTACGAGAGGTGGAAGCCATTCGCGACAAAACCCCGGGCTTTACCGGTGTCATTTCCGACCTGGGTGGGCCCACGGCCAACATGTGGCGCCTGGCCTGCAAGAGCCAGGAGATCGAACAGAGTTGCAAGCGACTATCCTGCGTCTATCCCGGTATTTGCAAAAATCTGGATACAGACCAGACCCCGCTGATCAACCTCTATCGGCGAACCCGCAATATAACCGGGATAAAGAAAGTGCTGATCGCCTCCGGCCTGCGTTATGACCTGGCGGTGGAGACTCCCGACTATGTCAGGGAACTGGTCAGCCACCATGTGGGCGGGTACCTGAAAATTGCGCCGGAGCACACCGAACAGGGCCCACTGTCAAAGATGATGAAACCCGGTATGGGCAGCTACGATCGCTTCAAGGCCATGTTCGAACAGTACAGTCGCGAAGCCGGGAAAAAGCAGTACCTGATTCCCTACTTTATTGCCGCCCACCCGGGAACCAGCATCGAGGATATGGTTAACCTGGCATTGTGGTTAAAACAGAACGGCTTCCGAGCCGATCAGGTGCAGACCTTCTATCCCTCGCCCATGGCTATCGCCACTGCCATGTACCGGACCGGCAAAAATCCCCTGCGACGGGTTTCCCGCAAGCAGGGTGAAGTGGTGGAGACGGCCAAAGGCCTTAGAGCCCGGCGACTGCACAAGGCCTTTTTACGCTACCACGACCCGGACAACTGGCCGCTGTTGCGGGAAGCGTTGCAACAACTGGGCCGCGACGATTTGATCGGCAATGGCAAACAACAATTGATTCCCCGTTTTCAGCCACGAAGCCAGGGGTTGAAGGCCGAACCCGGCAAACCTTTTCTGACCCGCCATACCGGCCTGCCCCCCATGCCAACCGACGTGGGTTCAAAAAAAAGCCCGACTGGACCCGGACGGACCAGCGCTGCTGGACCTGGTAAAAAGCCGTCGGGCACAAGGCAAGTCATTGGCCGAAAACCCGCCGGTCCTCGCTCCGGATCAAGGCGTGGCCCGCGCTAGACCGCCCGTGCACCGGTGAACACCTATCCCTGCCTGCATCTTTGGGCAGGACGCTCTGGCCTGTTCGGACCAGGAACCGGCAACGTCCCCGAGGCAAGCGGACCCGGTGCCCGGGGCTTTCCCGGAAAATGCCGACTACCGAATCGAACAGGATCTCGCAAGCCTGCCATTGCTTATCCAGCCTGGGGGCGCGCTTATTTCTTCTCAAAATTACCTTTTTCGCCTTTCATGTTCTATAAATCAGTCTACGGGTATTTTTATCTCTCTGATTTTTTTCAAGTTATGATTTTGTGCATTGCACAACGTGTTTCTTGACATATACTTCTCGGACCCGTAAAGTGACACCCTGTTGTGCGTCGCACAATACCAACTAACCATAATACCGGAGAAACAACATGGCAACAGACTTCACCCCAGCCAAATTTCAGGAATATTTCGAAAAAGTCACCGAGGCCAACACCAAGGCCCTCGAGGCTCAAACCAAGTACTATGAAGGTTTGGTCAAGCGCAGTGGTTCCGTCATCGCTGAACTGGCTGACGCCCGCGTCTCCAGCCTGCAGGATCTTTCCGGCGCCAAAACCTTTACTGACGCCCTGGAAACCAATTCGTCCTTTGAGGAGGCCCTGCGCACCAAGCTCACCGCCCTCTATGAAGAAAACACCAAGGCTCTGGAAGATCTTCAAGCTGAACTGAAGGAACTGTATTCCCTCGATAACGACCTTCTCGCCCAGGTACAACGGGTTTCAGAGGAAGTGGTGGCCTCAGCCAAGAAAGCCGCTGAAGATGCCGTTGCCGCCGCTCAGGAAGCTGCTGAAGCCTTTATGCCGAAGAAGTAGTACGCGTAACGCGCGTGTTCAGTGTGTCTGTCATTCGCCGTGAACCGGCGACGGACACCGAAAAATCAGAAAAAGCATTGCTTCAGAGCAATGCTTTTTTTGTGTTCGAATCCGGGGTCTGCGGACGCAAACGACAGCAGGCAACTGAAATTCAGAAAAATTTTATTACAGTTAAAGTGCCTACTCGGCCCGCAGTGCATCAATGGGACTCAGGCGAGTGGCATTCAGGGCCGGCCTGACGCCGGCAACCAACCCGATCAGCATCGATAGCAAGAGTGCTCCGAGGATGATGGCGGGTTCAAAGCCGATGGGCAGCCCGGGCACCAGCAGGCGCAGACAGACAAGGATGACGACAATCGCCAGCAATCCCGCCAGCCCGCCAATCAATCCCAGAACCACCGCTTCGCCCAGAAATAGATTGCGCACCTGGGCGCGGGTACCGCCGAGCGCACGAATCAGGCCCACTTCACCGGTCCGTTCGGTGACAGTAATCATCAGAATGGTGGTGATACCGACACCGCCCACCAGCAGTGAGATGGCACCGAGGCCGGCACCGGCATACTTGAGAATCTGCAGGATGTTATCCATGGTTTTCAGCATCTGGTCCTGGGTGATCAGGGTGAAATCCTCGAAACCGTGGCGCTTTACCAGAAGGTCCCGAACCCGCCGACTCATGGTGGCCGCTGTACTGGACGGACTGTAGAAAATATCCACCTCCATCAGGCTTTCCCGGTTAAACAGTTGCAAGCCCTTGATGGCCGGTATGTAGATCATGTCGTCCAGGTCGGTGCCGAGAAAATCCCCCTTGGAATGCATCACCCCGACGACTCGAAACCGGTTGCCACCGACATGGACGAACTGGCCGAGAGGATTGTTATTGCCAAACAGTTCAGCTTTCAGGGTACTGCCGAGCACCGCGAAGGCCCGGGCACGGTTCAGGTCTTCCGCCGGCAGGAAGGTCCCCTGGGCCACGTCCAGGCCCCAGGCCTTGTCGGCTCTGGGACCGACACCGGCAACATTGGTATAGCGATTGCGCCCGACGGCCCGAACCTGGGCGGTACCCATCACCACCGGCACCACTTCCTCGACCCCGGAAAGTCGGGTCAGGGCCTCGGCGTCTTCGAGGGTCATTGGTCTGGTGGTGTTGAGGATGCCACTCATGCCGAATGTCTCGGTCTTGCCCGGGGTCACCGCAATGATATGGCTGCCAAACTGGGTGAATTCCTCGAGCACATACAGCCTCAAGCCCTCACCCAGGGAACTGAGCAGGACCATGGCGGCGATACCGATGGCAAAGCCGATAATTGTCAAAAGGGTTCGCACCCGTTGCACCCAGAGCGCCCGGATTACCCAGAACAGCCCGTCACCGATTCTCACCCGACAACTCCGCGCATGGCAAGGACCGGATCGAGGGCGGCGGCACGTTTGGCCGGCAACCAGGAAAAAAACAGCCCCGACAGCAAGGCGGTGATGACTGCTGCCGGTATTGCCCAGAGGGGCGGCGCCAGGGGAAAGTCGGGCCAGATCGTGGCCAGAAGGGACACAACCAGCAAGGCGAAGGCAATGCCCAACAAGGACCCCAGTGATACCAGGAGCAGGGATTCACCGAGGAACAGTGTTCTGACCTGGCGTCCGGAGGCGCCCAGAGCCTTTAGCAAGCCGATCTCCTGACGGCGCTGGGTGACGGAAATCAGGCTGATGTTCATGATCAAAATGCCGGCCACCAGCAAGCTGATGGCGGCGATGGCGCCAATGGCCAGTGTCAGGGTTGTCAGAATGTTGTTGAAGGCGGCGATAATGGAATCCTGGCTGACAATGGTGATGTCATCTTCACCCTCATGGCGATCGCGGATCACAGCTCGCAAATGGTCCTGGGTTTCCGTCTCGCTGGCGCCCTCACGCAGTTCCAGCATCAGGCGAAACAGTCCCTGGGTATTGAACAGTTGCTCGGCAGTGCGCACCGGAATGATGACCAGGTCCCGCATATCCAGCCCCAGTGATTCACCGCGCTCCCCCAGTACGCCAATCACCCGCATGCGACGATCGCCAATACGCACCCATTCACCCACGGCGGAGCGATTGCCGAACAGCTCGTTTTTCAGTTTTGCGCCCAGTACGCAGATAGCCATGGCTTCGAAATCGGCCCGTGCCGGCAGAATTGCGCCGGCGCCGACGGTCAGTTGTCGAACCTCAAAAAAACCCCGGGTAGTGCCGATGGTAATGACTTCCCGGTCGCGGCTATCCCGGGCAACCAGAGCGGTGCCGGCGATGATCGGTGCAATTTGCCTTATATCCCTTACCCGGCCGAGAGCCAGGGCATCCTCCAGCGTCAGGTCCCGGGGCGCGGTGCCGTAAACAGGAGGGCCACCACCGGTTGTTTCCTTGCGCCCGGGAAAAACAATCAGCAGGCGATTGCCCAGACTGGAAAATTCCCGGTCGATATAGCGTCGGGCGCCCTCCCCCAGGCTGGTGAGCATGATCACCGAGGCGACGCCAATGGCGACCGCCACCAGCATCAAAACAGTGCGAACCCGGTGGCCATGGAACAATTGCCAGTTAAAGTGAATCTGGTCAGTGAGGCGCACCGGATTCCCCCCCGGTAGCCTTGCCACTATTGGCATTCGGGCCGGCATCGCTTTGAGCGGAAGAAGAGAGATCTGCTACCGGACTTGCGGATCTTTCTCCGGTTGCCCCGGCCACACCATCGCCGGCGATATCCTCGACGATTACACCGTCGACCATGCGCAGGCGGCGTCCGGCCCGGCGCCCTATATTGATATCGTGTGTGACCACCAGAAGGGTAATGCCTTCCCGGTTGAGTTGCTCGATTACGCCGATCACATCCTGACCGGCCGCCTGGTCGAGGTTGCCGGTGGGTTCATCGGCGAGCAAGAGTCGGGGTTTCATCACCAGTGCCCTGGCAATCGCCACGCGCTGCAGCTGGCCCCCGGATAGCTGGCCGGGACGGTGGCCGGCCCGCTCCGCCAGTCCCACCTGGGCCAGTACCGCAGTGGCTGTCTGACGACGCTCCCTGGGATTGACGCCGGCCAGCATCATCGGCAACTCGATATTTTCCAGTGCGGTCAGACGATTGATAAGCTGGAAAGACTGAAATATAAAGCCGATATTTTCGCCCCGTAGCCGCGCTCTCTCCTCTTCCTTTAGCGTTTCCGTGGCCAGGCCATTGAGCCGGTAGCTACCGCTGTCCGGTCGGTCCAGCAAGCCGAGCATATTGAGCAGGGTTGACTTGCCAGAACCGGATGGCCCCATGACCGAAATATATTCACCCGGGGCCACCGACAGGTCGACCTGACACAGAGCGCGAACCGGTTGCCCCCCCATGGTGTAGGTCTTGGTGACCCCCTGCAGTTCAATCATCGCCGGTCCCGGCAGTGGCGACTGCGGCCCGGGCCCCGGGCAGGACACCGCTGTCGCCGATATTGCCGACGATCAGATCGCCATTATTCAGGCCATCCAGCACTTCGGTATAGCGCCAGTTGGACAAGCCCCTGCTGATCGATCGTTTGCGCAGGTAACCGTCTTCGAGAACAAGCACATAGCTATCCTCGATCACCAGTTCCGATGGCACTCGCAGTGTCTCCGGACGCGTCTCCAAAATGATTTCCATATCGGCGCTGTAACCGGCCAGCAGTTTGAGTTGATCCGGCAGCGAATCGAAATCCGCTTCCACGTCGACTGTTCTGGCCTGTTTTTCATAGTCGAGGACATAGGGGGCAATGCGCCTGACAGTGGCGGCAAAGTCCTGATCCCGAAAGGCGTCCATGGTAATTCTGACCGGCATGCCGGATTGAATTTCGGAGGCATCAACCTCATCGATGGGAGCGGTAACGTAGTGGCAGTCGTCGGTGAGCAGGTCGATGGCTGGAGGCGTGGCCACGCCGGGAGGAGACGGCGTCGAGTACTCTCCAACTTCCCCCGACACCTCGGCAACCACGCCGGCAAAGGGCGCCCGCAGTTCAGTCTGTTCCAGCGCGGCCCGGGCCACGTCCACGGCAGCGGCAGCCTGGAGGTCTCTGGCTCTTGCGGCGTCGCAGGCAGAACGGCTGGCGTCGGCCTTGGACCTGGCCAGATCGGCGGATTCGGCGGACACCAGTCGCTGCTCCGCCAGGTGCGTCAGCCGCCTGGCCTCACGACTATCTGAATCGGCGGCAATACAGAGGCTTTCCCGTTCCTTGGCAATTGACGCCTGGGAAGAGATAACTTCCTGAAGCCGGGCAGCCCTGTCCAGGTTCCAGAGACTGATCAACAGTTGACCGCGCTGCACCCGGTCGCCTTCCTTGACGGACAACTTGTCAATCTGGCCACCGATAGCCAGGGACAGGCGCGAGCGGGCGCAGGCCTCGACAGTACCGGCACGGGTATTGGCAACGGTTTTTTCCACCAGCCCTGTTTCGGCGGCGACCAGTGTCACTTGCACTATCTCCGGTCGAGACAAATACCAGTAACCCAGCACCAGAATCGCCAATGCCAACCCGCCCACCAACCAACGCTTCACGGTCGTTCTCCCAGCAGCTCCAATGGTTGAAGACTACAACATCGTCGAGGCTTTGACCCCTGATATAGAGCAAACATCGGGATTTTAAAGGGAATTAAGGCCTGGAAACCCCTGTCTCTGACTGGCGCTCTATTTCGGGATTGATTTAGAGGCCTCGAAAAACCGGCGTCTGGGTTGGCACCGATTCAGAAACACGTTCCCATTGGATTGACCTGGCCGGTCAGCCGCCCACCAGGCTGATCATGACGCCGGCCGCCACTGCCGAACCGATAACACCGGCAACATTGGGGCCCATGGCATGCATCAAAAGAAAGTTGTGAGGGTTGGCTTCGAGGCCGAGCTTGTTGGATACCCGGGCGGCCATGGGCACCGCGGAGACACCGGCGGAACCGATGAGAGGATTGATCGGGTGCCTGGAAAAGCGGTTGAGCAGTTTGGCCATCAGTACCCCGGCGGCAGTGCCGATACAGAAGGCGATCATGCCCAGGGTGAGAATGCCCAGGGTTTCGGCATTGAGGAATTTCTCGGCGCTCATCTTCGACCCGACCCCCAGACCCAGAAAGATAGTGACCGAATTGATCAACGCATTTTGGGTGGTGTCGCTCAATCGCTCGACAACGCCGCACTCTCGCATCAGATTGCCGAAACAGAACATGCCAAGCAGGGGCGCGGCGCTGGGCAATAAAAGCGCCACCAGGGTGAGCAGGATCAGAGGGAAGACAACCTTTTCCAGTTTGTATACCGGCCGCAGTTGCTCCATCTTGATTTGCCGTTCCGCCGGTGTCGTCAGCGCTCGCATAATCGGCGGCTGAATGATGGGCACCAGGGCCATGTAGGAATAGGCGGCAACAGCAATGGCCCCCAGCAGGTCCGGTGACAGTTTGCTGGTGACAAAAATCGCAGTGGGACCGTCGGCGCCGCCGATAATACCGATAGCGGCAGCATCACGGATATCAAAATCGAGAATTCCTGATGCCCCGAGTCCAGCGGCGCCAAGGACCGTGGCAAAAATGCCAAACTGGGCGGCGGCACCGAGAAACAGAGTACGGGGATTGGCAAGGAGTGGGCCAAAGTCGGTCATGGCTCCCACGCCCATGAAAATCAACAGGGGAAACAGTCCGGTTTCGATTCCCGCGTGATAAATGTAATAGAGTAATCCTCCCGGACTCTCCAGGTGGCCAAGGGAGTCAAAGACCGGAGCCGCCTCGAAACCGGCGCCGGGCATGTTGACCAGCAAGGTACCAAAGCCTATGGGCACCAGCAATAGCGGTTCAAATCCCCTGCGAATTGCCAGGTACAGAAGCACCAGGCCAACGGCCATCATCAGCAGTTGACCCAGAGTGATCTGGGCAAGTCCGGAATCGAACCAGAGGCCGAGAAAATTATTCATGATCGGTCTCCGGAATCAGGCGATGGAAATCAGGGGGTCACCGACGGCAACCTTGTCGCCGACCTTGACATGAATCTCGGAGACAACACCTTCGCGGCTGGCGCTAATTGCGGTTTCCATTTTCATGGCCTCGAGAATGACCACATTCTCCCCCTCCCGCACCTTCTGGCCAGGTTTGACCAGTATTTTGAAAATAATACCGGAGAGAGGTGAGACCAGTGGTTCACCGCCGGCAGGCACCCCGGTCGTGGTTGCGGCATCGGCACGGCCACCGGCCATATCATCAACCGGCACAATTCCCGAGATATCTCCGCCGCTGGCAACTGTGACCACATACTTTTTCCCTTCCACGGTCACGGTATAGACTTCTTCGGTAGCGGCAGTGCCGGCTTTCGGAGGTTCGCTGCCATCGGGTGCCGGTTCAAAGGCGGCGGCATCCCCCCGATTTTTCAAAAATTTCAACCCGGCCTGGGGAAACAGGGCATAGGTCAGGACATCATCGATCCGGCCATCACCCCCGGTCAAATTGATATCCTGTTCTGCAGCCTTTCCTTCCAGTTCCACCGTCAGCCTGTCAAGTTCCGGTGCCAGCAGGTCTGCGGGACGACAGGTAATCGGAGCCACTCCGTCCAGTACACGTTCTCTCAGTTCGACATTGACCGGCGCCGGCGTCTCGCCATATTCACCCTTGAGCACTGCCGCCGTTTCCTTGGATACGGTTTTATAGCGCTCGCCAGTCATGACATTCAGCACAGCCTGGGTACCGACAATCTGGGACGTGGGAGTTACCAGAGGCAAATAACCAAGATCCTTACGCACCTGCGGAATCTCCTCAAGTACCTGATCCAGCTTATCGGTGGCGCCCTGCTCCCTTAACTGGTTTTCCATGTTGGTCAGCATGCCGCCCGGCACCTGGGCCACCAGGATGCGGGAGTCTATTCCCCGAAGGGCGCCTTCAAATTTGGCATATTTCTTCCGCACTTCACGGAAATAGGCGGCAATTTCTTCCAGCAGATAGATATCGAGACCGGTATCCCGATCAGTACCCTCCAGAATGGCCACCAGGGACTCTGTCGGTGAATGGCCGTAGGTCATGGACATGGACGAAATGGCGGTATCCACATTATCTATGCCGGCCTCGATACACTTGAGATAGGTTGCGGTGGACAGGCCGGTGGTGGCATGACATTGCATGTGCACCGGTATCGACAAGGTTGCCTTCAACCTGGAAACCAGTTCGTAACCCTCGTAGGGGCGCAACAGGCCAGCCATGTCCTTGATACAGACGGAATCAGCGCCCAGGTCCTCGAGTCGGCGACCCAGATCAACCCACAGATCAATGGTGTGTACCGGGCTGACGGTGTAGGAAATGGTGCCCTGGGCGTGCTTGCCCTGCTTTTTGACAGCATTGAGGGCCGTTCGCAGGTTGCGCACATCGTTCATGGCATCAAAGACACGAAACACATCGACGCCGTTTACGGCTGCCCGCTCGACAAATTTTTCAACCACATCGTCGGCATAGTGACGGTAGCCAAGAATGTTCTGGCCTCGAAACAGCATCTGCTGGGGTGTTTTCGGCATCGCCTTTTTCAATTCGCGAATCCGATCCCAGGGATCTTCACCCAGAAAGCGAATACAGGCGTCAAACGTGGCGCCGCCCCAGGTTTCCAGGGACCAGTAGCCCACCTGATCGAGTTTTTCGGCGATAGGCAGCATGTCGTCGATGCGCATGCGAGTGGCAAACAGTGACTGGTGGGCATCTCTCAATACGACATCTGTGATGCCCAGAGGGTTTCTCTGTTCAGACATTCAAGGGCTCCCCTAAAATCGGTTAAGTGCTGTAGGTTCTGTTCAGAGAGCCTCTAGTGACGATGTCGATGCCTGTCGATAGCTGTCTGGATAGCCTTCAGGATATCCGGAGGCACCGGGGTTTTGGCAGGTACCTCTCGGCTGGGTATCCGGGGTGGCTCGTCCACAGGGAAAAACCGTTGTACCAGAGACGAAGTGGCGGCGGTGGCAAAGACCAGCAGGGTGAGAAAGACGAAGACAGTGCCCATGCCGTACAACATGAGGTCCATTCCACCTTGCATCAGGGTCGACTGCATACCTGTCTCCTGCAATTCAATAATGGCCGTTCGCGATTGTTCGGATCGGGCAAAAAGTCATTGTACACCAAGAAATTTGGCCGCAGTAACCGCAAGAGGCCTGATTCTGTTGCAATCGTTGATGTTGTCTCTACAATCCTCGGCCCGGTGTTTTGCAGATAATCTGGATAGTAACCACCATGCGTATACGAGATTTCCTAGCCAGTAGAGTGCGACAGGCGATGACCGCTGCCGGAATTCCGGATCAGTGCCCGGCCAGTGTCGCCATCAGTGCCCGCCCGGAATTTGGTGACTTTCAGGCCAACGGCGCCATGGCCGCCGCGAGACTGATGAAAACCGCTCCGAGAAACCTTGCTCAGGACATCGCCGCCAATCTCGACCTGGATGGCGTCGCCAGCCACATAGAGATAGCCGGACCGGGATTTATCAATATCCACCTGGCTAATGACTTCATCGGTGACCAGGTCAATGCCCTTGCTTCGGATGCGAAACTAGGTGCGGCCACCGATCATCAGCCTGAAACGGTTGTCGTGGATTACTCCTCTCCCAATCTCGCCAAGGAAATGCATGTTGGACACCTGCGCAGCACCATCATTGGCGATGCCCTGGCCCGGGTGCTTGAGTTTATTGGCCACAAAGTGATTCGGCAGAATCATATGGGCGACTGGGGCACCCAGTTCGGCATGC
Source organism: Gammaproteobacteria bacterium (assembly GCA_003235325.1). GTDB lineage: Bacteria > Pseudomonadota > Gammaproteobacteria > Pseudomonadales > Porticoccaceae > SZUA-272. The sequence goes on from QJWQ01000092.1 coordinate 39,460, forward strand.
TGATTGCCGAACTGGAAGAACATCTGGGTGTCGGCGAGAAACCGGAAATGGCCCTCAATGACCTGGAGGTTTTTTACCAGCAGGCCAAACAGCACTTCGACCGGGATTCAATTTTCGCCGATAAGGCCCGGGCCTATGTGGTCAAACTGCAGGCGGGTGACCGGCACTGCCGCGATCTGTGGCAGATGTTCATTGCCATTTCCGAGGCCCACAGCGAGCAGATTTACCGCGATCTCAATGTCAGTCTGAAACACACGGACATCAGGCCGGAGAGCGCCTACAACGATGACCTGGCGCCCCTGGTGCAGGAATTGAGGGATCAGAAGCTCGCAGTAATGGACCAGGGCGCCCAGGTGGTATTCCTGCCGGAACTGGCGGACAAAAACGGTAATCCCAGCCCGGTGATCATTCAGAAATCCGGCGGCGGCTACCTGTATGCCACCACTGATCTGGCGGCCATCCGTTACCGGTGCCAAACTCTGAAGGCGGACAGGATCCTGTATTTTATCGATGCCCGCCAGAGCCTGCATATGAAACAGGTGTTTACCCTTGCGCGCAAAGCCGGCTTCGTCAGACCCCGGGTTCGACTTGAACACCACGCCTTTGGCACCATGATGGGACCGGACGGCAAGCCCTTCAAAACCCGCGATGGGGGAACGGTGAAATTGCACCAGTTGTTACTGGAAGCCATTGACCGGGCTGACCGGCTGATTGCCGCCAAAGATCCGGACCTGAATCCCGGAGAGAGGGCGGCAGTAGCCCGCAAGGTCGGTATCGGCGCGGTGAAATATGCCGATCTCAGCAAGACCCGAAGCAACGACTACATTTTCAACTGGGATGCAATGCTCAGTTTCGAAGGTAATACCGCACCCTATCTACAGTATGCCTATACCCGCATACGCAGTATTTTCCGGCGCGCCGGCTTCGATGCCGACAGCTTCCCCGTGGCGATTAAGATTGTCGACGACCGGGAAAAGCAGTTGGCCCTGCGCTTGCTGCAGTTTGGCGAAATGCTCGACCAGGTGGCGGCCGATGCCTACCCTCACCTGCTTTGCAACTATCTCTACGACCTGGCCAGCGCCTTCATGGCATTTTACGAACACTGCCCCATTCTCAAGGAGGAGATATCCGAGATCGAGCGACAAAGCCGCCTCGGTCTCTGCAGGCTCAGCGCTTCGGTACTGGCTACGGGACTGGATTTGCTGGGCATCGAGGTTATGGAGCGGATGTAGGCGGTTGGTTCTCCCCGTTTTCCCGAAGCCGTTTGCGAACCGTCATTAGCAGTTTGCCATAGATATTGTGGCCCCTGCCATCCCGGCCACAGCCCCAGTAGTAATCATATTGACTGGTTTCGACAATGGGCCGGTCGGCGCTGTCCAGGAGTGTCTGCCTGACCACATTATGACTCCTGCACTTGACATATAGCCCCCGTGTCATCATGACCTGCCGGATTTTTTTCCAGTCCCTGCGGACTTTCCAGAATTGCCATCGGGCCATATCCTGGGCCTGATGGGGGCTGGATGCCTGAGCAATTCGCTGCCAGAGTTCCCTGTCCTCAAATTTCATCGCCTGGAAATAATGCTCGACCGATGGCCACAGACAGCCCTCCAATTCGATAGCATATTTTGAGTAGGTGGACAGGGGATGAAGGACATCGTAGCGGGACAGGAACAGGGTATCTTCGGCAAATTTTGTAAATAGCGGCACCAGCGGCCCTCCCCCTCAGGAATCTACAGCATCACCCTGACTACGGTCGATCTCCGCCAGGTGCCGGCGGTACAGTTCAGCCATGTCCTCGGAAAAACAGCAGAAAATGATTTTTTTCAACGACCTGGCCTGTTCGGTGGCAGCTCGAACCTGTTTTACGGCAATGGCTACTGCCTCTACCGGTGGGAAACGGTAGATACCGCAACTGATCGCCGGAAATGCTATAGACGCCAAACCCCTTTTACCGGCCTCCAATATGGCATTGCGATAACAGGAGGCCAGCAATGCCGCTTCATTGTGTTTGCCCCCGTGCCAGACTGGACCCACTGCGTGAAATATATAGCGGGCTGGCAGCTTAAAACCCGGGGTAACGCGGACCTCGCCGGTGGGACACCCCCCCAAAGCTCTACAGGCAGTCTGGAGTTGCTCATAACCGGCCGCCCGGTGAATGGCACCATCAACTCCACCGCCACCCGCCAGCTGAGAGTTTGCGGCGTTGACAATAGCGTCAACTTTCAATTGGGTAATGTCGCCAAGTTCGACACAAAGTTGTAACATTCGTTTCCTCCCACCTATTGATCAAGGTTACATGGAACAACCATTTTTCAGACGCCAGTAAACTGATTGGTAGTGCATTGAACATCCCGCCAAATGGAAAACAGTCTATCCGCGCCGTTTGTACACTGAATAATGACATCTGTCGGATCAATCTTGCAAAAAATGCCAGCACTATCTATATATTAGTTGAATATTAGAGCGTAACACATTAAAAATTCATATATTTTTGTATGGGTTTTTTATCAAAAATTAGAGAAGCGTTTGAATTTGGGCTTGATTTTTCAGGTCATAAGGGAAAGGGAGGTGGCGAGAGCCAGCGACGCGGGATAGTGAAATGAGTAAGCGACTTGACCGGTAACAGTATCAGCAACAGGGGAAATAGCTGTGATCTTCTCAGCCGATGATTTGAGAAAACTCGTTATTCGCGACACACTGAAGTACCTGCACGATTGGTCACCTGCGGCAGAAAATCTGCTTCTGGGGACGGCGATTCAGGAATCAGGGCTGGGTTTCAGCCTCAGAGAGGGCCGATGTTCCGGCATCTATCATATTTCCGCCGCCACCCACAAGGCGATTTGGGACAGATACCTTATCGACGAACCTGAAATTGCCAGTCGGGTTCGGGGGCTTGCCGGGCAACACAGTTTTTTTGAAGACCCCCACGGGGAACTGACCACGAATATGAAATATGCCACAGCTATCGCCTGGTATGTCTATAAACGCTCAGGAAAGGAATTGCCCGATGCAGATGATCTAGAGGCTCTGGCAACATTCTGGCACCGCCATTTTCACTCCAGGGCCACGGGGTCCGTGAAAGAATTTGTCCGAAACTACCGGGAACTGGCCGATCAGAAAAGAGAAATTGCCGCCTGAATTCAGCCCGTAGCCGACATTGCCGCAAAGCCGACAGCCCCTACTGATCCAAGCCAATCCGAAAGCCCTACAGGGCTGCTCTCCGAGCGACATCACTAGCCAGAAAGAAAGACCATTCCATTGAAATCAGAGCCTGGTTTTGAACTCATCGGCAAATGCCTGCTGACGCTCCTCGATTTCCTCTTGTTGTTGAAGCCACCGCTCTTCCAGGTCAGTTAACCGGGAACGATATTTTCCCTGTTGCTGCAAGAGGCTTTGGAACTGTTCCTGGGAAGTCGTGTTGTAGAGGTTTTCGCTGCCTAGTGCCTGATCAATTCGATCGATTTCCGCTTGAAGCCCGTGTATTTGTTTTTCCAGGGATTCCACCGCCTTCTTCAGTGGACTGATAGTCTGCCTGAATTCGGCTTCCCGACGTTTGCGGACTCTCGAATCGGTTTGTCGGGTTTCCAGACCCACAGCACTTGATTCGGAGGCTGCCCGGCGTTCCGATTCTTGCAGACGACGGTTCTGATAGGTTGCCAGGTCTCCGTCATAAGGCTCGACAACACCATTTTCGACCGTATAAAACTGGTCGACTACTGTTTTCAACAGGTAGCGGTCGTGGGACACCAGGATCACCGCCCCGGCGAAATCCTGAAGGGCCATGACCAGCGCTTGGCGCATCTCCAGGTCCAGGTGGTTTGTGGGTTCATCCAGCAGGAGCAAATTGGGGCGGCTCCAGATCAGTAATGCCAGAGCCAGCCGGGTTTTTTCACCGCCGGAAAGCGGGCCAACCGGTGCTTCAGCCTCGCGCCCACCAAAGCCAAAGCCACCCAGATAATCCCGCAAACCCTGTTCGGGCTTATCCGGGGCCAGCCGCTTCAGGTGGATCAGCGGGCTGGCCTCGATGTCCAGAGCATCCAACTGGTGTTGGGCGAAATATCCTGTCCGCAACTGTTTGCCCGCCGTCAGGGTACCAGTCAACGGTGCCAACTGCCCCGCCAGGATTTTCACCAGGGTCGACTTGCCGGCACCATTTCGACCAAGAAGGGCAATTCTTGACCCCGGCAGAAGATCCAGGTGAATTCGCTTCAAAACCGGCGTGTCGCCGTACCCGGCTACCACTCGATCGAGACTGATCAGGGGAGAAACCAGGGCATCTGGTTGAAAAAAATTAAATTTATAGCCGCTGGCCGCATGTGCCGGTGCAGAAGCGGTTAATTTCTCCAGGGCTTTCAGACGGCTTTGAGCCTGCCTGGCTTTCGTGGCTTTGGCTCGAAATCGGTCGACAAAGCTTTGCAGGTGAGCGCGCTGCTGTGCCTGCTTTTCAAATACCACCTGCTCCTGGCTCAATCTCTCGGCATATTGTCGTTCGTAGCTGCTGTAGTTGCCGCGATAGGTCTGCAGGCGACCCTTGTCGAAATGGACAATGCTGTCCACCAGGACATCGAGGAATTCCCGGTCATGGGAAATGATCAGCAGGGTTCCCTGGTAGCTCCTCAGGAACTGCTCCATCCAGACCAGAGCTTCCATGTCCAGGTGGTTGGTGGGCTCATCCAGTAGCAACAGGTCGCTGGGGCGAATCAGGGCCCTTGCCAGGTTGATACGCATACGCCAGCCACCGGAGAAGCTGGCGACCGGCCGGCTTTGTGCAGTTTGATCAAAACCGAGACCTGCCAGCAGCCGGGATGCCCTGGCGTCCATGCTGTAGCCGTCCATTTCCTCAAAGCGATGATACAACCGCGCCAGTTCACTGCCGCCCTCACCGGCTTCACATGCTGCAATATTCCTTTCCAGTTCCCTCAAAACCATATCGCCATCAATACAGTGCTGTAAAACCGAGGCGTCGATGGCAGGAGTTTCCTGCTCTACCCAGCTCATTCGCCAGTGCTCGGGGATCTCTACCTCGCCGAGGTCAGCGGTCAGTTGCCCGCGCAGTAATTGAAACAGGGACGATTTGCCACATCCGTTGGCACCGACAATGCCAACTTTTTGTCCAGGATTGACTACCAGGCTGGCTTCCTGCAAAAGAATGCGCGAGCCTCGAAGCAATTGCAGCCCATTGACCCTGATCATGGCAAAACAACGGCGGACTTAATGGTGCAGATTGACGACATTGATACCGGACTGATTAACGGTATCCCGTTCGACTTGAAGATTATGAAAATCGAACAGGGTAGTATCGCCCAACTGGGACAGGGATACATTTCTGGTGGCGTTGAATATGGTGTCGATTCGCCCAGGATGCCGTTTTTCCCATCCCTGGAGCATGTCCTTGATTACCTGGCGTTGAAGATTATCCTGGGAACCACAGAGATTGCAGGGAATAATCGGGAATTGCCTGAGTTCTGCATAATTTGCCAGATCCCGTTCCCGACAATAGGCCAGGGGTCGGATGACAATATTCTTTTTGTCATCACTCAGCAGTTTTGGCGGCATGGCCTTTAGCTTGCCTCCATGGAACATGTTAAGAAAAAGTGTTTCGACAATATCGTCCCGGTGGTGACCCAGGGCAATTTTGGTGGCGCCGATCTGTTCTGCAAATCCGTAGAGTGTACCCCGGCGTAACCGGGAACAGAGACCGCAGTAGGTTTTGTTTTCCGGGATCAGGTCGGTGACGATACTGTAGGTATCCTTTTCGATAATATGAAACGGTACGCCGAGGCCGCGCAGGTACTCGGGCAATACCTGCTCCGGAAAGCCCGGCTGTTTCTGATCCATGTTGACCGCGACCAGCTCGAAATTCACCGGAGCCGTCTTTTGCAGGTTGAGCATGATATCCAGCATACAGTAAGAGTCTTTCCCACCGGACAGGCAAACCATAATCCGGTCGCCATTCTCGACCATATTGTAGTCAGCAATGGCACTACCGACGTTTCTGCGCAAGCGCTTCTGCAATTTATTGAATTCGAGTCGCTCTTTTCTGGACTGGTCGTACATGATGGCAAAAAGTTGTCAGCAGGATTTATTGGGGGCGCTATTGTACGGTCTCCGGGGAATTTGCAACAGGGTGCCTACCCTTTCTGCCAAAGGCTCAACACCCTTACCGTAGCTGTCGTTTTATGAAGATTGCGACCAAAAAAAAGCGCCATGAAAATTCAATGGCGCCGAAGCGTACTTCTTGGGGGGGAGGAAAAAATCAGGGGGAATTCAATCGCCAGTCGTACTGGTAGTCGATGGCACCGCTGAAACCCAGCAGGTAAAGGGCCTTGGAGTCATCGGCGTAATAGGCAAACAGTTTGAGAAGACCTTTCTGGTCGGCGGCAAAATCCTCACGATACCAGTCAAAAATTCGTGACACCCTCAATTTGCCGTCCGCGTAATAGACACCGCGATCATCATTCACAAACAGTCTGCCGGCGTCTTTCAACTGGGACTTCAGGGTTCGCCCCGACAGCGCACGGGGCAGCATGTTGGGACAGCCGAGCGTGGCGCAGTTGAGGCCAAAATGGATTCGGTGATCCTTCCAGATTGGCCGGAGTATCCTGTGCTCTATGTCGTTGAGGGACAATTTCTTGCCCGCCACCTTGACGCGATCTGCATTCCAGGCCTCATCCAGGGCGGAGGTATTGCCGGTGCTGGCGCTGAGCGCTGCCTGATAATTTTCCCGTATGGCCTGAACAGAGACAGCGTTGTAAAGGTTCATCCAGTAGGCTTGTTGTTCGAGGCGGTTATAATCTCTCGGATCTAGGCCGGACATATTCCGAATATAGTCCTGAAGGCTCTTTACATCCGGGTCCGCCATCGCTTCATAGTCAAAGCGATTGATACCCGACCTGTCACCGGACAACACGTAGCGTGTCAGCAGGCTATCCCAGGCGGAATGGTCAATCACCTTCAGGTTCGTTTCGTTACTCTTATCCCAAAACGCCCAGTAGTCTGCCCTTGGCACGGGGTCGATGCCGGCATTGGCACCGACAGAAAGTAAAAGCAAAAATAGATACATCAAACCGGGCTTTTTCACAGGTGAAACCTTTTGGTTTTGATTGCTGAGTTCCTTTGGTAACACTATTGTCGCTACCTTACAATTCGGGCTTCATTTCCTGCGAACCCGATAGCGACTGAAACCATGAATGCGTCACAAATTGCCCGAATTGATCGGCAACATATCTGGCACCCCTACTCCTCGTTGACCCGGCCAATTCCGACCTATGAAGTCAGCCGTGCCGACGGTGTCCGGCTTCAGCTGGCAGACGGCCGAACCCTGATCGATGGGATGTCTTCCTGGTGGTGTGCCATTCACGGCTACAACCACCCGGCACTGAATTCCGCCATAAAAAAACAGGTCGACGACATGGCCCATGTCATGTTCGGCGGCATCATACACCAGCCTGCCGCCGGCCTTGCCCAACGACTGGTGGCGATCACGCCTGAAGGCCTGGAAAAAATCTTCCTCTGTGATTCCGGCTCGGTCAGCGTCGAGGTTGCCATTAAAATGGCCATCCAGTATTGGCTGTCCGTCGGCAGGCCCGAAAAGTGCCAGCTATTAAGCCTGAGGAACGGCTATCACGGTGACACCTTTGGCGCCATGTCGGTCTGTGACCCGATCACCGGTATGCACCACCTGTTCAGCAAGGTTCTCAGCCAGCAGATTTTTGCCCCGGCGCCGGGTCCCGGGTTCGATGATGACAGCGGAGATAACAGCGCAATTTCCGAATTCGAGAAACTGATCAACCGTAACGCCGACAAACTTGCCGCGGTCATCCTCGAACCCGTCTGTCAGGGAGCCGGCGGCATGCGTTTCTATTCCCCCCGCTACCTCCGCCAGGTCAGGGCTCTGTGCGATCAATACGATGTGCTGTTGATTGCCGATGAGATTGCCACCGGCTTTGGACGAACCGGCAAACTGTTTGCCTGTGAATGGGCCGGTATTGCTCCAGACATTCTCTGTCTGGGCAAGGCCCTGACCGGCGGTTATCTGAGTCTGGCGGCCACACTTTGTACGGAAAAGGTCAGCCGGGGCATCTGCGAGGGCGAAGCGGGCGTGCTAATGCATGGCCCGACATTCATGGCGAACCCTCTGGCCTGTGCGGTAGCCAATGCCAGTATCGATCTCTTGCTGGCCCAGGACTGGCAGGCCAACATTGCTCGACTGCAGTCCCGATTGCAAACCGGACTGGCACCGGCCAGAGAATCATCCGCTGTGGTCGAGGTCCGTATTCTTGGCGGTATCGGCGTTATCGAGTTGAAGCTTCCCGTGGATCTGGCGGTCATCCAGAAACAGTTCGTCGACAAAGGCGTCTGGATACGTCCCTTTGGCAAACTGGTCTACACCATGCCGCCCTATTGCATTAACGATGCGGACCTGGATTTCCTGTGTCGGCAGATGGTCGATGTGGTAACTGCCAATGGGGGAACAGAAGCACTTAACAGTGAAGCCATCTGACTGATTGCATTGAAGATGCCGTCAACGCCTATACCCTTCGAAAATCGTCAGCCCAGAAGGTCGGTCGCCACGTGGTAATTGGGGTCTTCCAGCACATTGACCTCGCAAAGATTGCCCGCCCGCTTTAACAGTTTTCTGCATTCCGGCGCAAGGCCACGCAAATGTAATTCCTTGCCGGCAGCCAGATAGCGTTCTGCAAGGTAGTCCAGAGCTTCGATGGCTGAATGATCACTGACCCTGGCCGTGCGAAAGTCGATAACCACATCCTTGGGGTCGTCTTCCGGGTTGAAAAGCTCCTTGAAATTGGCCACGGAACCGAAAAATATCGGACCCCGCAAGACGTAAACCCGATGGTTTTCGTCCTCGTCCTCGATACTGATTTCAATATTCTTGGCATGTTTCCAGGCAAAAACCAGCGCCGAGGTTATTACGCCCACCAGAACAGCTGTTGCCAGATCAGTGATCACGGTGACGGCGGAAACCAACACCAGAATAAAAGCGTCGGTTCCAGGAATCTTGCGAATGATTCGCAGTGAAGACCACTCGAAAGTCCCCAGCACCACCATGAACATTACGCCCACCAGTGCAGCCAGGGGAATCAATTCGATTAGGGCTGCGGCAAACAGGATAAGCAGCAAAAGGACAGTGCCGGCCGTAATGCCGGATAAACGGCCACGGCCGCCGGAATTGATGTTGATCATGCTCTGGCCGATCATGGCGCAACCACCCATGCCTCCAAAAAAGCCATTGGTGAAGTTACCCAGTCCCTGGCCGATACACTCCCGGTTTCCATGTCCCCGGGTATTGGTCAGATCGTCGATCAGCGACATGGTCAATAGCGATTCAATCAGACCGACAGCAGCCAGAACGATGGCGTACGGCAGGATGATATAGAAGGTATCGAGACTGAAAGGCACTGCGGGCACCGCAAACGAGGGCAATTCACCCTCCAGGGTCACCGCAGCCGCTTGCGAAGGTGGCACCATGTCACGCACGAATTCAATCACGGTTCTGGCGTCGAGATTGAGCAGATGCACCAGGATAGTAACCACGATGATGGCCACCAACGAGGAAGGAACCGCGGTGGTCAATTTCGGCAAAAAGTGGATGATAAGCATAGTAAGCGCCACAAGCACCACCATGGTCGTCATCATGCCCCCTTGCATTAGTACCATGTTGCCCGCGGCGTCCTTGACATGGAACTGCTCCAGTTGAGCCAGGAAGATGACGATGGCCAGGCCATTGACGAAGCCGAGCATAACCGGGTGGGGCACCATTCGAATAAATTTGCCCAGTTTAAGAATACCGGCACCAATCTGGATGACGCCTGCCAGAACCACGGCAGCAAACAGGTATTGCACGCCATGGCTGGCCACCAACGCCACCATGACCACGGCCATGGACCCGGTTGCCCCTGAAATCATGCCTGGGCGCCCGCCAAAAACAGCGGCAATGATAGCCATCATAAAGGCGGCATAGAGACCGACCATGGGCTCGACGCCGGCGACAAAGGCAAAGGCCACGGCTTCCGGCACCAGGGCCAGGGCCACTGTAATGCCGGACAGCACATCAATCCGGGCATTTGTGCTGTTGCTTCTGATCAGATCAAACATGGCGACAACCTGCTTGGTTATTATTTTCAACCGCACGAAACCAGCGACGCAGCGCTGACAACTACCGACAGTTCGGAAATTAGAAGGTGCAAGACCGGCCAGGGAATTATTACAGCAACAGTATATTGCCTGTTATTAGTCACCCACCCCAGGTAGACCCCACCAGAGCCCTGATCATAACGCAAAGGGTTGCCTCGATCGAGGCAGACAGCCTCTGGTATCAGCGGAGAGCGTTGTATGAAGATCGCGAATACCGGTTAGAATGACGGCCGGGAGAGGTAGGAGGCCGTCGATGAGAATTCACTATTTACAGCATATCGCCTCGGAAGGCCCTGGTTATATGAAGCGATTCATGGCCGCCAATGGTCATGTAGTAACGGCAACACGCCTGTTTGATGGTGAATTGCCGCCTCCAGTCGAAGAATTCGACTGGCTGATCATCATGGGCGGCCCCATGGGCATCCACGATGAAAAAAGGTTCTCCTGGTTGAGCCTGGAAAAAAAATTCATTTTGCAGGCCATCCGTGCCGACAAACTGGTACTCGGCATCTGCCTGGGAGCCCAACTGGTGGCGAATGTGCTTGGCGCAAGGGTGTCAAAAAATCCCTCTCGTGAAATTGGCTGGTTCGAGATCAACAGCCATCCCCTCGCGGCCAACTCCATACCCGGACAGATATTTCCGCAACGGTTTGAAGCCCTTCACTGGCATGGCGACACCTTCGACATACCGGACGGGGCCACCCCCCTGGGAGCCAGTGAAGCCTGTGAAAATCAGGGGTTCGTGATCGACAACCGAATCCTCGGAATGCAATTTCACCTGGAATTTACCCCCAAGACCACCCGGGATCTGATTGCTGCCTGTAGCGATGAACTGGATAATTCACGCTATGTACAGACTGCGGAGGAGATTCTCAGAGACCGCAGGCGTTTTACTCACGCCAACATGCTGATGGAAAAACTTCTCTCTGCCATCTCCGAGGAATACGGACACAGCCACTCAATCGACGGCTTCATTCACACCGAATCGGATAGAAATTCCTGACCAATCATAACCCTGGGAAGATTAAATGTCCGAGAGTCTGGTTTAGGGGAATAAAGTCGCCGTCAGCATTCCAGGCTGCTTATCCCAACCGCCTCCCTGAGCCTTGCATAAAAGGGTTCGGCCTGGGCACGAGCCTTTTTTGCCCCCTCCTGCAGTGTACGTTCAATATGTGCCGGATTCTCGAGCAATGCACTGTAGGACTCGCGCGCATCCCGAATCTGGTCATTGATTAACTCGAACAACTGCTTCTTGGCCTCACCCCAGGCAATGCCGTTGGCATATGCCCGGCGCATTTCCTCCGTCTGCTCCACAGAGGCAAATGCCCGCCATATCTGAAACACCGTTGAAGAGTCCGGATCCTTGGGTTCTCCCGGTTCAAGCAGATTGGTTTTGATCTTGTTAATGAATTTTCGCAACTGCTTTTCCGGCAGGAAAAGGGGGATGGTATTATTGTAACTCTTGCTCATCTTGCGACCATCGAGACCCTGAAGAACCGCGGTGTCAGCATCCACCACCGCCTCCGGTAGGGTGAAGTGTTCGCCGTAGAGAAAATTGAAACGCTGAGCGATATCCCGGGCCATTTCCAGATGCTGAATCTGGTCCCGACCCACCGGCACTTTGCTGCCATGAAAGAGCAAAATATCCGCCGCCATCAGGATCGGGTAGCTGAACAGGCCCATATTGATGCCGAAATCCGGATCTTCATTCTCATCCAGGTTCTTTTGCACTGAATCCTTGTAGGCATGGGCCCTGTTCATCAGGCCCTTGGCAGTGACGCAGGTCAGCAACCAGGTCAATTGAGTAATCTCGGGCACATCCGATTGTCGATAAAAAATAACATTATCAGTATTCAATCCCAGCGCCAGCCAGGTGGCAGCAATTTCCCGAGTCGACTGGTGTACCCGCGCCGGATCCTGGCATTTAATCAGTGCATGCAGGTCCGCCAGAAAATAGAAGGCCCGGTGCGCGGGATTCTGACTGTTCTCAATCGCAGGACGAATAGCGCCGACGTAATTTCCCAGATGGGGTGTTCCGGTTGTGGTTATTCCAGTGAGATATGTTTCCCCGATTGACTGAGTGCTGTTCAAGAAATCTGTACTCCGGTCTGAATTCGATGTCGTTTCCACCAATTACCCGTTCCAGGCAATTTAATATGGGCGAACAAACAGTGAAAAATAACAGCCATAATAGCGGGATGGCAGTTAATTTGTCGCCTCTGCAACCTGCAGCGGTCCGGACTCGTTGTTCAGACGAGACAGAATCAGATACAAATGGAAGGCGTCGTCGACGCCGGCCAGTTCCCGAATCGAATGCATGGCAAAAGTGGGCACTCCGACATCAAGGGTCTGCACGCCCACAGCTGCAGCTGTAATTGGACCAATAGTGCTGCCACAGCCCATATCGGTCCTGGCCACAAAGCTCTGCAAGGGAATATCAAGATCAGCCGCCAGTTGACGAAACAGAGCGGCAGTGGTACCGGTGGTGGCATAGCGTTGTCTGGCATTTACCTTGATCACGGGGCCGCCGTTTAAAAGGGGTCCATGGTTACTGTCATGCTTTTCAGGATAATTGGGATGCACCCCGTGAGCATTGTCTGTTGACACCATCAGGGACTTGTCGAGAATTCGGCTCAATTGTTGTTCATCCGTCACCAATCTGCACAGCAGAGCCTTCAACATCGGACCGTCGGCCCCGCAGGCAGACCTACTGCCAACTTCCTCATGATCATTGCATACCAGAAGACAGGTTTGCTCTCCATCCGCCGCCAATAACGCCTTGAGGCCAACAAAACAACTGAGCAGATTATCGATTCGCGCCGAAGCGATAAAATCCTGGTAAAGACCAACTAATGAAGGTGACTGGCTGTCATAAAATGACAATTCATAGTCCAAAACCTCCGCCACGTCATTACGTCCGGAGAGAATCGTACCGGCCAGCATATCCCGAAAATTCCCGAAGCGGCCATCCTCGACTCGAAACAAGACAGGAGGAATATCAGTCTGGGCATTGATACTTCGGCTGTCATTGGCTTTTCGGTCCAGATGTATGGCCAGGCTGGGAATGACAGCGACAGGACTTTTAAAATCAACCAGTGTCTGCTTCAGGGTTCCCTGCTGATCCCTGTAGACGACCCGGCCTGCCAGGGACAGATCCCGATCGAACCAGGGATTTAACAAGGCACCGCCATAAACCTCGACGCCCAACTTGAAGTAGTTGTTGGTCACCAGTTCCGGATTCGGCTTTACCATCAGGCAGGGGCTGTCGGTATGCGCACCTATCATACGAATGCCGTTATCAAGCATCGAATGCCGCCCCACCACAAGGGCAATGATAGAGCTGCCATTGCGGGTCGTGTAGTACCGGCCCCCAGGTTGCAGATCCCACTGATCGGATTCAGACAGGTACTTGAAGCCGGAATCCTCCAGTGCTACCTGGATATTTTTGACTGCGTGAAACGGGGTCGGTGAATCTCCCAGGTAGGCCATGAGTTCATGGTTGAAATCCGGTTTTAATGCCTGATCAGTCATCGCCCGCCCCGTAAATAGTTTCTCGCGTTATTGACCACCTGAATGATTTCATCTTGCCGCCAACACTACAACCAGCACAGCCCCCAGGAGCAACCGGTACCAGACAAAGGGCATCATGCCAATACGGTTAATCCAGGTCAGAAAGGTGTGTATACACAGGTAAGCGGTTACAGCAGAAATCAATGCTGCCGTGGCTATGTTAGCCCATGGTACATGTTCCACCTGGCTCAGTTGCAGTCCCTTGTAGCCACCGCTGAGAACGATGATCGGAATGGCCAGTAGAAATGAAAACCTGGCTGCAGTTACCCGATCAAATCCCAGCAATAATGCCGCAGTGATTGTGATACCCGACCGGGAAGTTCCAGGAATCAAAGCCACTGCCTGGGCCAGACCGACTATTAGTGCGGTAGTCCAGGTAAACTGGTTGATATCCCTGGATCGCTTGCCAAACCTGTCTGCGAGACCCAGTAGCAGCCCAAAGAGTATCGTCGTGGAAGCGATAACCCCGACGTGACGCAGGTTCGATTCAATAAAGTCATCTAGCAACAGACCGGCAATGCCAGCGGGAATAGTGGCCAGAATAAGGTACCAGCCCATTCTGCTTTCGGCACTGGTCCCGCGGCCGACCAGGCTGGCAGTCCAGGCAATGACTAATTCAGCTATGTCTCTCCTGAAGTAAACCATCACTGCCATCAAGGTACCGACGTGGACCGCCACATCAAAAGCCAACCCCTGGTCAGGCCAGTGCAGCAATGCAGAAGGCAAGATCAGGTGAGCGGAACTGGAAATAGGCAGAAACTCTGTCAGCCCCTGAATGATCGCCAGAAATATTTCTTGAAATAAAGTCACGTTTTCTCCGGGCTCTCAGGGCGCAATTTTTGACGTTTTTTCCATGAAATATTTTCTCGCAAATAGCTGAGTTCGACTGTATCCACAGCAACGATATCTCCCGCCTGATAGCGGTTAAGAGCCAGAACCAGGAGGTCCTCGGCATTGGGTTCCAGTGAAACGTCGACCAGATTCGCGGAGATACCCTGGCCAAGGTTGTACGACCAACCGCTACCTATGCCGGCGGCAATTGATTCACGAACCAGGGTCGGTATTACTTCAGGCGTGGAGATTCTGTCCGGTTGTATTACCGTTGTATTTTTCTCCCCCGCCCTATAAACCCCCCAATAGACTTCATTCATCCTTGCGTCCAGAGCTGGCAGTATAAGGGCATCTTCCGGCAGGTTATATTTATGAAACGCGGACAGGGCCATGACTTCAAGGGTGGAAACCGGAATGACCGGCAGGTTGGCACCGAATGCAAGTCCCTGAACCACACCGAATCCGATCCTGAGGCCGGTGAAGGATCCTGGACCTGATGTAAAGGCAACCGCATTAACCTCGGACAGCACAATGCCTGCTTGCCCAAGTATTTGAGCTATCATGGGCAGAATTTTCTGACTATGGCCGCGCTGCAGTGTTTCTTTTCTGGCAAAGATCCTTCCGTCGACCCACAAGCCTGCGGAACAGGCTTCCATCGATGTGTCCAGAGCCAGAATGGTCGTCATAATTTACCTGTTAAGCGCCTTTGGAGGCGAAACCACTAAGCGGAAATCAGCTAACCCATCAAAAAAATCCCCCGATTGGCGGGGGATTTACTTTTTTTATCCAGTCAAGTCCAAATGGACAACAACTATTTCTTCTTCGGTGGACGCCCCCGCCGCTTGCGCACCACGGGTGCGGCAGATACGGCGTCGGTGCCAGTCGCTGCTTTCTTGGGTGGTCGCCCTCTTCTTGTAGCAGGTTTTTTCACAGTATCACCCTGGGCGGACTGCGCCGGCGGCCTACCTCTGCGACCCGGCTTCTTGGCCCTGGTTGTGGCGGGCTCTGCAGCTTTTGCTTCACTGGCTTTCTTTATGGCTGCTGCCTTTGATTCATGCCTTTTTGCGACAACTGCCGCTTTCGACTTGGCTACCTTGCTAACTGCCTTGACTTTTTTTGCATCGGTAGACTTTCTGGCTTTAAGCCATCTTTGCTCGAACTTTTTAACAGCCTTGGCCAGATCGGCCTTCGCCTTTTCCTCAAGCTTTTTCTCAACCTGGAGCACCTTGGCCACGGCCTTTTCTTCAGCCAGTCTGGCGGCGGCGGCTATTTTCTGTACCCTGATTTCCAGTTTGGCACTTCGCAGTTCATCACGCACTTTTGCCACTTCGGCATTGATCAGTCTGAACTCTTCCTTGGCCTTATCAAGCGCTTTTACTGCAGCAACAGTGGGTTTCCGGGCAATCCTGGTTTTAGCGGTTTCGATTTTGTTCTTTGTCGTTGCCAGCTTTTTCTGGTGCTGTGTCAATCCCTTGATCAGGTCTTTGACCACAGATTCTGCCTTGGCCAGTTCCGGGTGGGCGGAACTTCGGGATGCAACAGTAGCCTTTTTTGCTGCTTTAACAGCTGCTGGAGAGGGTACGGCGCGTTTGGCCGAAGTTGATTTACGCGCCGCCGTTCTGCGACTGGTAACTTTTTTCGTCGCTACAGCTGGCTTGGATCTGGTTGCAGACTTTCGAGCCGTCGTTTTCGCCGCCACAGCTTTTTCATTAGCCGGTTTTCTTGCGGTTTTCCGTGGAGCGGATTTTCTGGTGGCCTTTTTCCCCGTCGCTTTTCCAGAAGCCCCCTCTGCGACTGTTGCCGTTTCAACCGGGGCCTTTTCAGGCGGTGACTTTTCAGCTGCTGCCTGTTCTACAGGCAGTTGGGTAACGGTTGCCTCGTCGTTATCAGCCGGACTATTGATCATTATCTGTCTCCCAACGCGTATAATTAAGTTAATTCAGGTTCTTATTAATTAAACAAATCGAATCACACTAAATTCTAAGCAAATAGGCCATCGCTTTCAAAGGAAATTATCGTTAATCACTTTATTTTTTTGCATTTTTTGGTGTATTTTTAATTTTTAACCGATGATTACCCTTTTTTACCCGATTATTAATCGCAGACAAATTCCTGCCGTGCATTCACCCATTCGGAGATTTTGTTTCTGCAGGTCACGCCCCGAAACGAATCCCTTCAATTCCCAATAGTAAATTCTCTATCTGTTTGGCTATTCGGGTTCGACCAGATTTCTGTTACTTGAGCGGAAATTGAAGGCTGGATGGAAACTAATAGTGAAATAAGTCCGGCAGTAAACGCTGGCATTTCTGGTCAACTGGTCGGAAACAGCCAAACTCCCGGTGTCTCCCGTCCCGATTTCTAATCCTGCAGACGACCGCATATCACCAGGAAATTTGCCGCCGGAATCAATACTGGATGGCAATATCAAGCCCGGAACTCATTTTGGGTGGCAGGGATGGAACCTTCGGAACGGGATTAGTTTCAAGCTGTAACAGGTGAGAAGTCGAAACTGACATCGACAATTACAGGTCAAACCCCCTATCCAAGTGTCAATGCAAGTCACACATTATCAAACATTCTCACGGGATAAGTTCCAGGGACTATAAAAAAGATTCGAGATCAGCGCTATTAACCCGGCGACTAAATAGGCATCCTTCCTATTTGGTCGCGCGCCATTAAAATACTGGCGGAATTGTGCGAAATTCCTTGTATTTGAATGGTTTGCATTGGCCTTTGGCCAATGGCGGCACGTCCATGTGCCGCATTAACCCTGCATAGAATCTCGCTGGGTTAATAATACAAACCGACTTTTGGTTCGTTAATGGGCAACATTTATATTGAAACCTGGCCGTCTCGCCATTAACCATTAGTCCTGAGCCAAATTCCACAACAGATTTTCCCTGAAAGCTATCCATCTCAGCCCTGAGACCAAGACCGAAACATAAAATACCATGTCATCGATTTCATTAAAAAATCCAGAGAAAGATCCAGACCAAAGTGCAGCATTTGTCCGGGTCGTGAAAGTATGCAAACCCGTAGTGGCAATTGCCACCACTACTGAAATATCTCTTTTGGGGGATCAGAGTATGCTATTGGCTTTCTTTGACTACAGCCCGTCTGGCGCATCGCCGCCACTTTTCGTTTTTTTTCACGGGCGCCTTAACGATGTCTTCCCATAAGATTGTCTATGCACCACAACTCTACCAGTACCAGTCTGCACGCTGTAACACCGTGCTGAAGGACACAAAAAAGAGGAGGCCACGGCCTCCTCTCTTTCTATTGGCAATCGGCAGCGAGCTTTCAGTCCAATTGTTCGACCAATCGCCTTTGCACATCTTCCAACTCACCTACGCCGTCGATTCGCGTGTACTTTGGCGCTGCCGTCGAGTCTTGCTCAGCGTACTTTTTGTAGAAGTTTACCAGAGGTTCCGTCTGATCGTGATAGACCTTCAGCCTGTTACGTATGGTCTCTTCCTGATCGTCAGCGCGCTGGATAAGCGGCTCACCTGTCAAGTCGTCGACGCCTGATTTTTTTGGCGGGTTATGTTTAATGTGGTAGATTCTCCCGGAGGACTCGTGCACACGTCGGCCACTGAGTCGCGCGACGATCTCCTCATCCTCAACTGCAATTTCCACGACCTGATCTATAGCAATGCCCTCATTAATCAGCGCCTGGGCCTGGGGAATGGTTCGCGGAAAGCCGTCAAAAAGAAAGCCATTTACGCAGTCCGGCTGTTGTATGCGTTCCTTGACCAGTGCGATGATCAAATCATCGGAAACCAGTCCTCCAGAAGCCATGATTCCCTGGGCCTTTTTTCCGAGTTCAGTGCCTGCCTTGACCGCGGCACGCAGCATGTCTCCGGTGGAGATTTGTGGTATTCCATATTTTTCCTTAATAAATTGCGCCTGGGTACCCTTTCCGGCCCCTGGTGGGCCCAATAAAATAATTTTCATGTCTGTTTGATTCCTCTTCAATTAAGTGAGATTTCGTGTCATCGTCCGGCAGAACGCATTAGATAATGCCAGGATTTGATTAACTTAACGTCCTGTGGCATATCCGGTCATGCCACGACAGTGGATTCCGCAATGCCCGGATTAGTAAGGACCAGTTCGATCCTGATGATCGGGGCGAAACCGCATGAGGTAGAGTTGCGGTTGTAAATTCAGCCCATTGACACTTTATTCTTTCTTTGCCATCTCCCAGTAACGGTTTTTGGTCTCTGGATCGAGCAATTCCAGTTGTTCACCATCCCGGACCATAGCCTGTTCCATCAGGTGAAAACGCTCTTCGAATTTTCGTGTCGCACGACGCAACGCGCTCTCGGCGTCCACCTGCAGGTGCCTGGCAAGATTAACACAGGTGAAAAGCAAATCCCCAAGTTCATCCTCGATTCGCGATGCCTCGGCTTCATTGACCGCCTCCCTGAGTTCGGCATATTCCTCCTGGAACTTGTCGAATACCCCGGACAGGTGCTGCCAGTCAAACCCTGATCGGGAAGCCCGTTTCTGAATTTTTTCTGCCCGGATCAGTGAAGGCAAATTGGGTGGAATATCGGCCAGCAGGGTACTTTTACCTTTTTGCGCACGTTCCTGCTTCTTTAGCGTCTCCCAGTTCTTGCTGACTTCGTCTTCCCGTGTTTGCCCCTGGGCCGATCTGACACTGTGAAGTGTACCGTCGGGAAAGACATGGGGATGTCTGGAAACAAGTTTTTCCACCAGGCCATGAACAACATCATTAAAGTGAAAGTGCCGGTCCTCGAACGCGAGTTGAGAATAAAAAACAGTTTGAAACAACAAGTCCCCCAGTTCCTCTCTCAGGTGGGGGTAATCTTCTCGCTCAATGGTATCGATGACCTCGTACACTTCCTCCAGGGTAAAGGGAACGATGGTTTTATATGTCTGCCTGGCGTCCCATGGGCAACCGGTATCGGGATCGCGCAGCCGGCCCATCAGATAGAGCAGGTCATCAATGGTGTATTGCCGTCTTTCCATGAAATCAGTCGCTGACACGCTGAACGTCAATCACATTTGCCACTTGTCGTAGCCTGGATATAACGGTGCTCAATTGTTCCACATCAGCCACCTCAACCTTGACAAAGACAGTAGCGATACCCGCTTTCGTTTCACCGGAAAACAATGAAAGAATAAATACCGAAGACTTGTCCATGACGGTCGTAATATCTCTTAATAAACCGGAGCGATCGTAGGCCTTTACTCGGATGGGTACAGAGTAAACTTTTTTTGGCGCACTACCCCAACTGACCTGGATTACCCGTTCGGGGTCTACACTGCGCAGACGAAGCATATTGCCACAATCCTGACGATGAATACTGACGCCCTGGCCCGAAGTAATGTAACCGCTAATGTCATCCCCCGGCAAAGGATTGCAACAATGGGCGACCTTTGTGAGCAAATTGCCGACCCCGTAGATATAAAATCCTGACTCGCCGACATTTGAGGCTTCTGCCTTTCTATAGACCGATCGCCGTGCTTTTTTAC